>NZ_JBSGBZ010000002.1:0-334033 GCF_053601495.1 Streptomyces sp. NPDC004721 | reverse complement strand
CCAGCACCACGGCACGAACCTGGGAAGACCGTGAAACGAGCCGAAACCCTCACCGAACACGTCCGCCTGAAACAGCAGCGGGGATAAAAATCAAGCTAAGCGCTTGGCCGCAGGTTCGAGTCCTGCCGGGGGCGCCTTTGTCAGCCCTCCCTAGTGGGAGGGCTTTTCGCTGGTCAGGCCGGGTTTCACCTTCGAGCCGCCTCTTGAGGTCGGGAAGCTGCCCCTCGACACAGCGGGCATACGTGGCCAGAGACACCGGCTGCCGCAGGATGCGCGTCAGAGCGGGATGCCCCGGCACGGTGCGGGTCTCCCCCTCGACACGGCCCTTCAGATCGCGCTCTTCGTGGATCTCCCCCGTGTCGGTCCACTGCTTGCCGACCTCCGGCGTCGCCGTGTGGATCAGAAGTTCACCCCACTGGTCCTCGGCTCCAGGAACGGGCAACGTCACATCTTTCACCCGAACGGCCACTGCTTCCTCGGGACGCGGACCGCAGTAGTACAACGTGGCGAAAAAACGCATGCAAGCGCCTGCCTCCGCGCGGCCACCAGGAGGGGGGCGCCGTCTCCGACCGCGGGTCCGTCGTGGCGGATGTTGGGGGCTCCCATCCCGCACACCATCGACCCAGGCAGAGCCGAGCAGACGCGGCCCCTGGCGTACGGGATGGGAGCTGGGGAGGGTGGTGGGTTGGGGAAGGTGGGGCGCCACCGGTACAGCAGATGGTGACCACCCGCACGGGTCAGGGCGCATGCGCGGTCAGGACTGCCGGGATTGACTCCACGTATGAGTACCGATCAGCCACCGCCGGGCTCCGAGGAACCGCCGGAGGAGCCGTTGAGGGGGAAGCCTGACGTACCCGGTCCGCCGGCCGGTATGCCACCACTGGCGGCCAGGTGGCGGCGGCTTCTGGCACGGATCATCGACTACGTCCTGATCATCGGAGTCCCCTCCAACCTCATTGTGTGGATCTACGGTCGCATTCACCCTGCTCTCGGTTTGATGGGGAGCGCGCTACTGGGCGTGATCTTCTGGCTCGTGTACATCGGCTACGACGGCTACCTGCTCACCACCCGCGGCCGGACCTTCGGCAAGCAGTGGATGAGGATCCAGGTCGGTATGCTCCATGACGGATCACTCCCGGCCGGCCGGCCTGGCTGGCTGCGCGCCGCGACTTACGGCCTGCCGGGGGTCCTCACGAACGCCGGATGGGCACTCTGGGCGATCAACGTCCTGCCGGAGTCCGTCCCGTCCACGGTATGGGTGCTCTGGCTGATCAACGTCCTGTGGTTGCTGTGGGACAAGCCCTATCACCAGGCGCTGCACGACAAGGCGGCCAAGACCGTCGTGGTCCCGGCCCAGTGAACGGTACTCACGGTTCGGCGGCGCTCCGGCAGCCGTATCGCCCGATACGCGGGCTCGGCCAACCTTGTTGAGCCCCGACGTCCCGGGCTCGGAGCCCGCGCCCCCGACGTGCTAGGGGGAGCTTCCTCATGCGTGCTCGCAGAATCCTGGTCGCGGCGGCGGCGTCCGCCTGTGTCCTCCTTCCGGCGACCTCCGCCGTGGCCGGCACAGGCCCCGCTCCGTCGCCGAACAAGCAGCACATGACCGCACGTTCGGCCGCTCCGTCCGAGGCGGGCAACCCGATGAGCGTCAAGGCCCAGGCCGTCGGCGTCTGCACGGACGCGTACCAGATCGGCGCCACCGCCTACATCGACCGAGGAGGAGCGCACGTCGCCTCCGTGAAGCAGTTCTACTCGCCGAAGTGCGGCCGCAACTACGGCTACCTGTGGGTGTGGCAGAGCTTCCGCGGCAAGATCAAGGACTACGACGTCAGCACCGGCGTGTACAGCTACGCGCGCGACAAGGTCGTGGGCCAGGCCTCGTGGAAGGCCACCAACGTCCAGGAGTTCTGGTCCCTGCCGGCGGACACGGTGACGGAGTGCACCGCGGCCATCGGCAGTCTGCGCGCCCCCGGCGACCCGGTGGCGGGCCAGGCGGTCACGTCGAAGCGCTGCTGACCAGCCGACCGCTCCGCCCCGCCTGTCGGGATCCGGCGGGGCGGAGCCGTCCTTCCCAGCAACGCCCCAGCGTACTGAGGCCCGTCCCGCGGAGCTTGTCGGATCCGACCACACCCGCCGCGCGACTGATGTCTCCGGCATCGACAACCGGAGACTACCCGGCGAAGTGTGGGCCCGTGTGATGTAAGCGCCGCCGTGCGGGCTGCAGGATCACTGGGAGACCCTCCGCGGGACGGGCCCCGGACCAGACGAAATCGAGGTCGCGCTGGGCGGCGACTCCCTCGCGGACGTGGGCATGCTCTCGGAAACCGAGTCGACCGCGTTCGGTCCGGTGTGGCCTCCGCACCGCCTCGTCGGCACATCGCGCACTCCGGCGAAAAGGGAGCCGGAGCGCTTCAATGTGTCAGGACGGTGGCTGGAGAACGGAGTCGATGACATACACAGTGGCGTTCGCGACCTTGATGTTGCCGAGCCCCGGCAGCGGGTGCGGGTGGTCCGTTCGTCGGCGCGTGAGCCCAGGCTCGTGGCCGTTTCCGGGAGTCGGCAGAGAGCTCGGACAGCTTTGATCAAGAGCCCGATCCCTATGTGTCCCGTTCAGGAAGGACGTTGGATCGTCGGGCGCATCCCGCCTTACGGTGGCGCCATGAGCGATCACTCGGAAGCGCCTGCCGCGCCCGTCGAGGCCTTTGAACCCCCCTACTACGTGGCTGTCTTCACTACGGTGCGCACCCAGGACCAGAGCGGCTACAGCGAGACCAACGCACGCATGGAAGAGCTGGTGAAGGACGTCCCTGGGTTCCTGGGGATGGACCACGCGCAGACCCCTGGCGGGCTGGGCATCACCGTCGGGTACTTCCGCGACGCCGACGCACTCGCGGAGTGGCGGAGCAACGCCGAGCACCGCGCGGCGCAAAAGCGCGGGCAAGCCGAGTGGTACCAGAGCTACACGCTGCATGTGGCGAAAGTGGAGCGGAGCCACGGGTTCACGCGAACGTAGGTCCCGCAGAGCCCGACAGCAGGCTGACCAATGGCCGGGTTTCACCGGGCACG
This sequence comes from Streptomyces sp. NPDC004721, assembly GCF_053601495.1. Taxonomy (NCBI): domain Bacteria; kingdom Bacillati; phylum Actinomycetota; class Actinomycetes; order Kitasatosporales; family Streptomycetaceae; genus Streptomyces; species Streptomyces sp. NPDC004721. The sequence continues at coordinate 330,967 of NZ_JBSGBZ010000002.1, read as the reverse complement.
ACGAAGCCCCGGGCACTCCCCCGATGATCACGGAAGGCTCCGGGGCTGTCCCGCTGTAACCGGTTTCACCTGGATGGCCACCGCTTCCACGGGACGCGGACCGGAGTAGTACAGCGTGGCGAAATACGCGTGCAGGCGTGTTCCGACGGCCCGTGAGACCGACGTGTGTTCCGGCACACGCCCCGTCGGAGTCCTCACGCTCCGGCGGTGTCAGTCTCCGGCCGTGCCGCTCGCGGCGGCGGTCTGCTCGTCCCAGTCCTGCATGACGTCCTCGACGTCCTCGACGTTCATCGGGTCGAAGTCCACGACGTCCGCGATGGCACTCACGCCCGAGATCATCGAGATGAACCCGACACGCGAGTTCTGCGTGACCATCTTCTGGATCTGCAGGGCCCGCTCCTCGTACTCCTCGCGCAGCCGGGTCGGGTCCATGAAGAAGCGCACGTAGGCCAGGATGTCCTTGAACATCTGGCGGTACAGCGTGTCGAACCGCTCCAGGGCGAGTTGCTCCTGCTCCGCGTCCTCCAGTGCGGCGCCGATCGCCCGCGCCGCCAGCCAGGCCGCGGAGGTGCCGAGCCACACTCCGGAGGAGAACAGGGGGTCGATGAACGCGGCGGAGTCGCCCACCGCGACCCAGCCGGGACCGTGGAAGGTGTCGCACACATGGGACCAGTCACGTGTGGTCTTCAGCTCGCCGACGGCCCCCAGGTCGACCATGGTCCTGGCGAGGTGACTGGACTCCAGGCAGTCGAGGAAGACGTCCCGCTGGGTGCGACCGCCACGGGTCTCCTCGGAGAGCCTCCCGGCGGACAGCACGTAGCCCATGCTCAGCCTGGTGTCCGAGAGCGGAATGCCCCAGACCCAGCCGCCGCCCTGAATGGCCTCGACAAGGATGTCGTCCTTGTACTCGATGGGGGTGTAGGAGTCGAAGTAGGTCCACACCGCGACGTTGCGCAGGTCCTCCTGCCAGGTGGTCTCCGTCATCTGACGGGTCAGCACACGGCCCTGTCCGGAGGCGTCGACCACGAAGCGGCTGGTGGCCCAACGGGACTCACCGTCCTGCGTGTACGCCACCCCGGTCACCCTGCCGGCCTCGTCGCGCAGGATCTCGGTGACGTGGGCCGCCTCGTGGACCGTGGCGCCGAGCTTCCGGGCGTTGTCGAGCATCAGTTGGTCGAACTCGCTCCTGGTGACGTGCCAGGCGTGGGTGAAGTGGCTGCCCGTCGCGGAGAAGGCCGCCGAGAAGTCGCTGCGCCAGGGTTCGGGGTCCCTGCCCCACCGCAGGGAGATTCCGCTCTTGTGCTGGAAGCGCGCGTCCAGCTCTTCTATGAGGCCCAGCTCCTCCATGAGCGGAGCCATGCCCGACACCATGGACTCCCCGATGTGATAGCGGGGAAAGGTCTCCCGTTCCAGGATGAGCACCGTGTGGCCGGACTTGGCGAGCAGGCTTCCGATCGTGGAACCGGCCGGGCCCCCTCCCACGACGACGACATCGACGTTCTCGGTACGGGACATGCGGTCACGCCCTCTCTGCTGACGAATGGACAAGTTGTGTGATCAGGGGAGGGGAGATGACGCCGTCCCCGGCCAGGAGAACCCGGCTCCTACGCGCCACGCCGGGCAGGCGGTACGCCCGGCTGCCCACGCGTCATGTCAGTCCGACGTCCGATGCCGACACGCCCGACGCGCTTCCCAGGATCTGCAGGAGGTCCTGGGCGGCCGCCTTCGGACCGTGGACCTGCGCGACACCGATCGTGTTCAGGACCAACTCGTCCACCCCGGCCGCGGCGAACTCGGCGAGCCGCTCGTGGATCTGCTCGACGGTCCCGTACAGGAACGCGCCCGCGTCCACGACCCGCCCGGCGTCCTGCGCGTCGCCCTGGTCGGACACCGCTATTCCGGCCTTCCGCAGTGCGTCCTGATAGTGGGGTGCCTGCAGATGGTTTCCGCAGGTCGCCTGGACCAGGGCGGTGACGTCGCGGTCCGGGCGCGCGACCGCCAGCGGCACAATGGCCGTGGTACGCACCGGCTGTTCGAGCTTGCGGTCGGCGCCGCGCATCGCCGGGACCAGCGTTTCGGCGAGATAGCCGGCCGGCAGCAGCCAGGTGATGGCCCGGTCGGCCACCTCGCCCGCGAGGGCCGCCATCTTCGGGCGCAGCACCCCGAGGCCCACCTCCACCTGTGGCGCAGGGCGCTGCAGCAGCCGGGCGGCCACCGAGAAGTACTCGCCCTCGACCATGGCGTCCTCACCCGACACCAGAGCACGCACGATCGTCGCGTACTCCCGGGAGGCCTGCAGCGGTCTGGCGTACGGCCGACCCAGAAGGGCGCTCTGGAACGACACCGGACCTGGCCCGAACCCGGCCACGACGGAATGACCGGTGGCGAGTGCGACCGAGCGCGCCTCGAAGGCCGCCTGGTAGGGCGACCGCATCGGCATCAGGGACACCCCGAATCCCATCGGGACGCGGATGCCGATTCCGGCGAGCCACTGGGCCAGGTGGTGGGGGTCGAGCACCAACGACTGCCCCTGCCAAAGACGTTCGGCAGCGGTCCACTGCACGAGGTTGGCGAACATCACCGCCGGTTCGGGGCGGGCCGGCACCACCGGCAGTAACACGGAGTACTTCATCGTCGCCTCACCGCCTCCGCCGACGTACCGACACGATCAGCGAGATGACGGCGCCGGCCGCCACACCGAGCGCGGCCCCGCCCCAGTTGTCCTGCGAGATGGCGACGGTCGCGATGACAACCCCGATGAACAGAGGGAACGCGGGTGCCATACTGCCTTGCTTGCCTTGCTTCATGACTGCTACTTCCTTGCTTTCGGTCGTGATCGCCAGTCTTCCGCGACGACGGTCGCGTCACGCTGCCGTGGTACGGCCGGGGCCGGTACGGGCGGTGCGGTCAGCGCGACCGGCACGAAGGCCGGGTCGGTTCCGTCGAGTGCGGTGTTCAGCATCAGATCGGTGTGGCCGATGCCCGACCAGCCGAACATGTAGCCCAACAGCGAGGTCCTTCCCGGGCATCCGGTGTGGAACCCGTTGCCGCGGGCCGTCTCCGCCACCCGCCGCCGGAAGCCGGCCGCCCGGTCGAGCAGGGACCGGTCCCCGAGGATCCGGCTCGCCGCGATCAGCGACTGGATCACGCCGCTGGTGCCGTGGCACACCGACAGGTCCACCGGACCCTGGGCCGGCAGCCGCGTCGCCCCGTCCGCCAGCTCCGGCAGGCGGCCGTCCGTCAGCACCTCCGGCCGGTCCGCCGACGTGAGGATCTCCGCCGCGACCAGCAGCAGACCCGCGTGACCGTTGCACCAGCCGGGAACCGGGGGCAGCTCGCCCTCGGCCAGTTGCTCCGTCAGCCAGTCGCCGGCCGCGCGGGTCAAGCCCCGGTCACCCGTGAGGCGGCCGATCCGCGACAGGGCCCACTGCATCCCGAGGTCGCCGTGCGCGACGTCGAACCACGCGCGGTCCCGTGCTCCCTTGGCCTGATCGAGCACCAGGTCGCGCAGACGCGACAGCCGGCCGGCGTCCAGCAGTGCGTCCTGGCCCGCCTCCAGACGGGCCAGCACGGCCATGAGGAATCCGGCGGGACCGTTGGCCAGGTCCGTCTCCAGCGTGCCGGCCTCGATCCGCTCCGGGATCCTCCGGAGGAGCTGCTCCACCCAGGCCCGGTCCTGCTGGTCGGGCCGGATGAGCAGCATCGAGGCCGCGCCGGTGAACACGCTCTCGGGAGCGGTCATCAGCGCCTCCCCGTACGTTTCGAGGAGCGCGTTCAGACCGCGGTCAGCACTCAGATACAGCTCCCGCAGCCCCGGGTCCTGCCGCGCGGCGTCCTGAAGGAAGGTGACGACCCCTCCGGTGTCGTGGAACGAGAGGTAGTTCCCCGGGATGATGGTGGGCACCCCGCGGTCGGGACCCACTCCGCCGATCCAGCCGGCCTCCGGACCGTGCTCGCCCTGGTGGGACACCCGCGTGTCCTGGAGGGTACGGGCCACACCGGGCCACCAGGGCTCGTCCGGGGCGGTGTGGACGACGGGGGCGAAGACGCTGTGGGAGGACACCACGTCCGGTGCCGCCTGGGCGAGTTCGCCGAAGCACTCCTCCAGCACGAACCGGTGGTACACGTCGCTCTGTCCGGCGTTGAGCGCGAGGCCCGCCCGGGCGAAGTCCGCCGGTGACGACTCGTGGGCTCCGTCGAACCGCGAGGTGCCGGAGGCCAGTTCGGTGGATCCGGCCCGTAGCGTGAAGTAGGGCACGTTCCCGGTGTCCATGGCGGCGCGCTCCGCCTCGGCGACGTAGGCGCGGGCCTCGGGCGACAGGTGTCTGGGGTACTGCTTCAGCAGCCCCAGGAGGCGCTGGTTCTCGCCCGTGTCGCGGAGGTAGCGCGGCTGTGTGGCCGCGTCGAGGAAGCGGCCGTACACCATCGTCGAGCGGATCAGGCAGCGTATGGGCAGCTCCGCGTACCGGTCGAGCACGCCCTCGATCGCATCGCGCTCCCGGACGGCCCGAAGCGCGTCGGTGTATCCGGCGACGATGTCCCCGAAGTACCGAACGGACGCCAGCTTCTCCTCTCCGAGCCGCGGCACGTTCTCCTTGTGCTGGTACACAAGGGGTTCCCAGCGCAGGCGGACGGCGTCCGTGCCGGCGTCCTGGATCACGGTCTTCTTCATCTTGCCGGACACCTGCTCGCCGCCGACGCCGACGCCCGCCATGATCACGTCGATCGGCGAGTCGGGCCTGACGTTCGGGACCAGCATGGTCGCCGAGACGGACAGCTCGACATGGTTGATCAGCCGGTGCTCCAGCGAGTCGTTCCCGGGTCCGGTGCCCGGCCGCAACATCATCTCCGAGTCGATGACGCACGGGTGCTCGCCGGCGGCCAGCAGGTTCTCGTCATGGAGATCGGACGCGCCGATGGCACCGAAGAGCGCGCACAGCGCGCCGAAGCGGTAGAAGTACCGGCCCGGCTGGTCGGGCGTGGTCATGGCCCGCGGGGTGACGAACTGCTGCCATCCGTGGTCGCCGACGGACAGGGACTTCGGCACACATCCGTCGAGGGTGTGGGCGAGATAGGGCTCGGCCACGGCATACAGGTCGCGGACGAAGGTGTCGGTGTCCAGCGTGCGCGGCTTGTAGACCAGCTTTCCGCCGGAGGCCAGGCGCACTCCCATGACCCGCCGGTTGTCGTTGTGGGGGTCGCCTCCCGTGGCGAGCAGGCCGGCGAGCGTCTCGTCCTCGCTCTCCAGCAGCCCGCGCGCCACGAGCTCCGGCCGGTCCTGACGCCAGGCGGCGAACAGGTCGTCGTAGGCGTCGAGGAAGTGGTCCAGGACCAGGGTCAGCCGGCGGCCGAGCACCTCGTACCGGGCCAGGAGTTCACGGCAGTTGCCGGGATCGGCCAGGTGCCGGCGGAACTTCCGGAGCGCCTCGTCGCTCTCGGCGGACATGGGGAGTCCCCGGGACTCCCGGAATTCGTGGAACTCACCGACCAGCACGCGAAGGGAGTGTCCCTCCACGGTGGTCACCAGGTCCTCCCAGATCTGGTCGACCAGTTCTTCCGCGTGCTCGGGCGCGGCCACCCGGGAGATACCGGCGAGCAGCCGGTCGGCCACCGTACGACGGGGTATCCGGTTCGTGTAGAACGGCAGGAACTCGGCGACTGCCACCTGCGGGTCCGTCATGCTCGCTCGCCTCCCACCAGCGTGTCCTCCCGGCGGTCCTCACCGTAGAGATCCGCGTACACGGCGCCTTCGCCGAGGAGTTCCTCGTGCGTCCCGGCCTCCGTGATCGTGCCGTTGTCGAGGACATAGATCCGGTCGGCCGACCGCACCGTGGCGAGGCGGTGCGCGATCACGACCTGAGTGGCCCCGATGTCCTCGATGACCCGCATGACACGGCGTTCGTTGATGTTGTCGAGTGCCGCCGTGGCCTCGTCCATGACCAGGATCTTCGGATTTCCCAGCAGCGCCCGGGCGATGGCGATCCGCTGCCGCTGGCCGCCGGAGAAGTTGGCTCCCATGTCGGAGACCAAGGTGTGGAACCCCATGGGCAGTTCGTTGACGAAATCCAGGATGCCGAGCTTGGCGCAGAAGTCGCGGACGTACTCCTCGGACAGGTCCTTGCCCAGCGTCAGGTTCTCCAGGATGGTGCGGTTGTGCATGTGCACCTCCTGGGGGATGTAGCCGATGGTGCGGCGCAGGGAGCTCTTGTCGTACTCCGTCAGGTCATGGCCGCCGAACTCGATCGTGCCGGCCGTGGCCTCGTAGAGACCGCAGATGATCCGGCCGAGCGTGCTCTTCCCCGAACCCGAGGGGCCGACCAGGGCTATGCGCTCCCCCGCGCCGATCGTCATGGTGACGTCCCGGACCACCAGTTCGCTGTGCTTGGTGAACCGGAAGCCGACGTTCTTGAGGCTGATGGACGGGACGTCGAGCTCGGTACGGCTGCCGCCCGTCGACTCCGGCTCCTCCTCGGAGATCTCCGACAGCCGGGTCACGTACCGGGACACCTCGTTGAACGAGGTGTACGTCTGGAACACCGAACTCGCCAGGGCGAAGTAGGTCGCGGAGATCGCCTGGACCGACACGGCGGCCCCGAGGGAGATACGGCCGTGACCGACCAGGTAGAGGCTGAGCAGCAGCAGGACGAGCGGCCCGAACATCTGCGTGGTGGTCGACAGCCCTGCGATGCGGCCCTGTTGGAGACGCATCCGCGTCCTCATCGCGTTCAGCGAGTTGCTGAACGTCTCGTTCCAGCCGCTCAGGAACTCCTGGGCGTAGCCGCCCATCTTGATCGCCGGAATCGACACGATGGCGTCGAGCTGGGTGCCCTGGCTCTTGGCGAGATACGCGATCTCCGAGTCGACGGCCTCGGTGACCCGGTACCGGGTCTTCATCAGGTACAGGGCGTTCAGCAGGAAGACAGCGACGGCGACCGAGCCCAGGCGCCACTCGGTGACCAGCAGATACACCGTGACGCAGATCAGTGTCCCCACGTCGAGCACACCCTGGGCCACCCGGGACGAGATCAGGTCCCGTACCGACGTCACACTGTTGAGCCGGTAGATCAGTTCGCCCGGCGGCCGTGTGGTGAAGAACTTGAACGGCAGGTTGAGGAGCCTGGCGAACGTCTGGCTCATCAGGTCCTTGCCGAGAACGGCGATCAGCGAGGACAGCAGGACGATCCTCGTCAGGTGCAGCGCGAAATAGCAGAGGGCGGCGCCCAGTACGGCCCCCAGGAGGACGGCCGAATCGCCGAGTCCGTGCCAGTCGGCGTACCGGTCGACGGCCCAACGGGTGAGGACGGGAATGCCGAGCACCGTCCCGTACCCGCTGAGCGACAGCAGCGCCACCATGCCTATGCGCTTCTTGGCCTCCGGCGTGACCAGCAGGAACTTGCGCCAGTCGGAGAGCGGTCTGGCCCGCTTCCGCTCGAACCGCTCGCCCGGCTCGGCGGCGATGACGACCTCGGTGAAGCTGCTCTCCAGCTCCTCACGGCTGATCCGGCGCCGTCCGACCGCCGGGTCCATGACGACCGCCGTCCGGCCGTCGAAGCTCTCCATGACGACGAAGTGGTAGTTCTCCCAGTAGAGAATCACCGGCGAGGTGAACTTCTCGAGGGCGGCGATGTTCCTGACCCGGTACGCCTTGACCCGCATGCCGCGAGATTCCAGGAACTGCGCGAGCTGGCTGGCCGACAGGCCGTCACGCCCCGCCTCCATGACCTCGCGGGCGCTGACGATCTCCTCCGCGCGCCCGTAGTACCGCAGCAGGGCGACGCACGAGCACAGCCCGCACTCCGTCTGCGTGACCTGGGTGACGGTCGGCACCCGGCGGGCCGTGAAGACCTTTGTCCGCTTGTCCTTCGTCTTGTCCGTGGTCATGGTCAGCGCTCCCCCGCGGTGAGGGTGAGCGGGCAGACGCGCAGGTCCGGCTCGATGCGGTTGAGCAGGTGCAGCGCCAGGCCGGCACTGCCGACCATGAGGCTGTTGGTGTGCGCGTAGCGGCTGTGCGGGTCGGCCATCTTGCGGCGGAACACGTCCGGCTGGAGCCACCTGCGTTCCTGCTCCCGCACGTCGGCGTGCAGCGGTGCGCCGGCCGGTCCTGCGATGGAGCGCAGCGCGCCGTGGCTCCCCAGGTCGCCGTGGCACCAGGTGAGGTTGCGCCCGAAACCGAGGCTCAGGATGTTCCCGACCGCCTGGTCCAGCGTGGCCGTGACGTCTTCGGCGCCGGTAACGGTCGCGTATGCGGACAGGCCCAGGGCGATACCCGTCGAGCCGTGGCACCAGCCCGTCGCGAAGGTTCCCCGCCCCGACGCCCGGGACGTCCAGTTCTGCTCGTCCGCGTCGAAGAACACGTCGAACCGCTCCACGAGCGAGGCCAGCGCAGACTCGACCAGTGGTCTGCGTTCCTCCGGCAGCAGGGGATGAGCGCGGCTGAGGGCGTGGACGACACCGCTGATGCCGTGGGCGAACCCCGACTGGTCCAGTACCGACCGGGCGAAGAGTCCATCCCGCTGGAGGGCTTCGACGAGCAGGACCGCCACTTCGGTGACCGCTTCCGGCGCGTCGGGGCCACCGATGGCGATCACGCAGCTCAGCACACCCGCGAGGCCACCGATGACGTCCAGCATCAGCCTGTCGGGCCGCTCCCCGCGGATCTGGTCGAGGACCAGCGGCACCGCTCCCTGGGCGGCGCGCACCCAGTCGTCCTCACCGATCAGGCGGCCCGTCGCGGCCAGGCTGAACAGGGTGCCCGCCATGCCGGTGTAACCGCCGTAACCGGCATGTTCGACGCTGCGGGCCTCATAGCGGTGCGAGGACAGGATCTCGGCGGTCGCCGAGAAGATCTGCCGGGACACGTTCAGGTAGCGCTCGTCGTCCAGGACACGTCCGGCGGCGCCCAGCGTGAGAGCGAGTCCGGTCCGCCCGGTGTACAGGTCGTAGCCGAGCACGCCGGGAGGCCAGGGGCGGTCCGCCTCGGCGGACGCCAGCGGGCCGATCCAGGTCCGGGGCAGATGGGCGAAGCGATCGGGCAGGGAGGTCTCGACCAGGACGTCGCAGAGTTCACGCGCGAGAGAGACCAGGGCCTGGCGCTCGCCGGAGCCGGCACCACCGTCCGCGGGGGCTCCCGTGTGCTGTGCGGGAATCAGATGGTTGTCCGGGAACTGAGCGGTGAACGCCGAACGGATCAGGTGCAGTTGCTGCGCGAGGTCGAACTCGCCGAGACCGGCTGCCTTCTGGAGGGCCAGATCCAGAGGGGAGCTGTCGAGCGCGGCGCCGACCTCCATGCCGTCTCCGTCGCAGACCTCCGTGCCGGTGGCGCCGACCGTGAAGTACGGCACGTCACGCTCGGCCATCTGACGGAGCTCCGAGACGATGATCTCCCGGGCGGAGTTCTTGCTGGCTATGGAGATGCGCTTGAGCAGCGCGAGATAGGTGGCCGGATCGTCGAGCGCGCTCGGTCCGGTCGTCATGCGCAGCGTCTGCCCGTAGAGCGCGGTGGGATTGTGGATGTAGCGGATCCGCAGGCCGTCGGCCGTCGTGCGCAGCAGATCGGTCCATGTGCCGGGTGCCGCCAGGACGGCGCGGTACACCCGGGTGAAACCCTCCGCCATCCTCTGACCGAGATGGAGTATCTCCTCCTCGGTCCGCTCGCCCACGACGGTCTTCCGCGCGGTCACCTCCTGCTGCTTGAGGAGCAGCCTGATCCGGTCGGTGTACGGATCCTCGAAACTCACCTGCTTGAAGGGAGAGGTACCGGCTCCCGGCCCGCCGAGGAATCCGAGGTCCACATGGCCGGCCTGGTCCTTCTTGCCGGCCATCACCAGCGGCAGGATGCCCACGCCGTAGACCGAGTGCGCGATGGTGTCGTACGCGTTTCCGTCGGCCTCCGGGACCTTTGCGACATGGATCCGGTCGGGATGGAGGATGGTCTCCAGGTCCACCGGAACGGGGCCGCGCCGGGTCGGCACGATGTTCTCGAAGTGCATGTCACGCGCGTTCAACAGATAGAGGACAGCCCCGAGTTCGCCGCTGTCCCGCATGAAGCGCTCGGACATGTCCGACACGTCCTCGGTCTCGATGTACTCGACGTACCCGTAGCCGTCGCGGGCGAGCACCTTCGCAGCGACGAGACGGGTGCCGAAGGCCGCGTTGAATTCGTCCGCGAGCTTCGCGAAGCCCGCCTCGCAGGACACGTCGCGCGGTTTGCAGACCAGTCGCTTTCCGGACTCGAAGGTGAGCACGCAGACCGCGCGCCCGTGATGGTGGGTGTCGCCTTCGGGCGCGCCGAACGAGGTCAGCCGGTCCTCCGGCGCGAGGCCGAAGGTGTCGCGGAGCGCCTCCCGGTCGGCGACCAGCCTGGCGCAGAGTTCGACGACGCTGTCGACCGTGCCGGCCAGTACGACTGGCGTGAGGTTCCGCAGCACGGGAAAGCTGAGGCCGCCGATGTCGGTGAACGAGCTGCGGATCGCCTCGTCCAGGAAGTACTGGTAGCGCTCGTGCGGGGTGTCTCCTTCGAGGAGGCCCTTCTCACGGGCGTGGTTGACCGCTGCTACCAGCGGGCGGGTGTACATCTCGCGAATGCGGATCTCCGCCCGGCCGAGCAGTTCGACCAGTACGTCGTCCGGGTCGGCGAACAGGTCCGGGAAGGCGGCCAGCGGATCACCGTCCGCGACGCCCGCCGCGACCGCCCTGATCACATGCTGGAACGAATATTCCTCCGGCTGTGACAACCAGTCCTTGACGACCGCGGGCCGGCCTGCCGCCGCGGAACCCTCGGCCGGCTTCTGCGGCTCCCCACCGACAACAGCAAGAACATGCTCGTCGAACGACGCCAGCGGTGTGATCGTTTCCTCGATCTCCGTGTCGTCGAACTCCGGATAGAAATTGATCGCAGGTGTCATTGCCTGTCCTTCTGCACGCGATGTCAAGTGACCCCCAAAAGACGGGGCGGAAATGGGATCCTTGGGGGTCCAGACCCATTCCGCCCCGTCCGCTTACACCGACCTACAGAGAACTCAGCAGCTGCTGGTGCACTTGGTGGTCGGGCAGAAAGCAACGCTCGCCGCGACGGTGATCGCGACGGAGACCGGCGTGGTACCGCCGGTCACGTCGGCCTCGCTCAGCTCGATGAGCACGGCCTCGTCGTACATCCCGAGAATGTTCTTCTCGTCCTTCATGATGCTTTTCCCTTCCGTAGACGAGGGTCAGCTGCAACTGGCCGGGGTTTCGGACGCCGTGCCGGCTGTTCGACCGGCGCCCGAAACCCATCCTGGGAGGGCGACATTCGACCTCCGCACTCCCGACGTCGGGGAGCGCGCATCGGCCGCGCATACGGTCCGCACGCCGGACCACCGCCCAACCGACGCCGTCAGACGTCGCGCTCCCTCCGCTTACACCGACCTACAGAGAACTCAGCAGGACTTGGTGCACTTGGTGGTCGGGCAGAAGGCAACGCTGGCCGCGACGGTTATCGCGACGGAAACCGGCGTCGTACCGCCGGTCACGTCGGCCTCGCTCAGCTCGATGAGCTCGGCCTCGTCGTACATCCCGAGAATGTTCTTCTCGTCCTTCATGACGGTTCTTCCCTTCCGTGGACGAGGGTCAGCTGCAGTTGGGCTGGCATTCCTTGGTGAGCGTGCACCAACCACCCTTGTTACCCAGGAAGTCCGAAAGGGAGAAGGTGTTCGTGGTGCACGCACCGTACGCAACACCCTCGAAGTCCTGCTCCTCGATCTCCTCGAGGAGAGACAGGTCACCCTGGTACATTGGAGCCTCCTTGTGTGATGGGGTTTCGGACGCCGTGCCGGCTGTTCGACCGGCGCCCGAAATCCATCTTGGGAGGGCAACATTCGACTCCCGCACTCCCGACGACGGGGAGCGCGCATCGGCCGCGCATACGGTCCGCATAGGCCGGATCAGGAAACTCGACCACCGGCCCCGGCGCAGCAATTCGACCGGCCCCGACTCGGCCGGACCACCGCCCGGCCGACGCCGTCAGACGTCCCGGCGCCGCATCGCCAGATACCCGGCCACCGCCGCGGCTCCGGTCCACACGGCGAGGACCGCCAGCCCCGACCACGCGTCCAGCACGTAACCCTTGGGCGCGTCCCGGTAGAGGACCATCCCGCCGGCCACGTCGGGCAGGAACTGCGCGGCCTTGCCGACGCCGGGGATGCTGGTGAGGATCGTCGAGACCGTGAAGAAGAGCGGCACCAGAATGCCCATGGTGAGCGCGGAGGAGCGCAGGACCGTGGCGACGCCCATGGTGAACAGGCAGAGCATGGTCATGTACAGCACCGCCCCCACCAGCGCGCGCGGCACGCCGTCATCGCTGAGGGACACCCTCTGCCCCGCGCCCATGGTCGCCTGGGTGGCGAAGAAACTGGTGAGCGCGACGACGACCGACGTCCCGAGTGCCGTCAGCCCGCCGGTGAGCATCTTGCCCGCGTAGAAGGCCCCGCGCCGCGGCACCGCGGCCAGAGAGCTGCGGATCGTCCCGGACGAGTACTCGCTGGTGACGATCAGCACGCCGAACACCACGAGCCCCATCAGGCCCAGCCGCAGCCCGCTGAATCCGGTGGAGATCGGATCGAAGGAGGCACGGGCCGGCTTGTCGGGGTACTGGTGCTGTACGACCAGTCCGGTCACGACGGCGAGCACGAGACTGAGTACGGCGAAGAGGACAAGGCTCCACACCATGGAGCGCAGGGTGCGCACCTTGGACCATTCGAAGGCGACGGACGCGCTCACATCGCTGCTCATCGCACTGCCTCCTGCTCGGCCTGCGCGGCCCGCTCCGCGCGGAACTCCACGGAACCCGCGGTGAACTGCATGAACGCCTCCTCCAGTGAGGCCGTCCTGGGGCTCACCTCGTAGACGGGGATCCGGTTCTCGGCCGCCAGGGTGCCCACTGTCCTCGGGTCGGTGCCCACCGCCTCGAGGGACCCGTCGGCCCCCTGGTCCACGTGGATGCCACGCGCGGCCAGGAGGTCGCGCATGCGCTCGGGCTCGGGCGTGCGGATGAGGACGTAGGAACGGGAGTTGCCCGCGATGAACTCCTCGGCGGGGGTGTCGGCCAGGAGCCTGCCGCGTCCGATCACGACCAGATGCCCGGCGGTCAGCGCCATCTCGCTCATCAGATGGCTGGAGACCAGCACCGCACGGCCCTCGTCCGCCATGTGCTTCATCAGATCGCGGATCCACTTCACGCCCTCCGGATCGAGGCCGTTGACCGGTTCGTCGAGCAGGAGCGCCTGCGGGTCACCGAGAAGCGCGGCGGCGATACCGAGCCGCTGGGCCATGCCCAGCGACAGCCCTTTGGCCCGCTTGCCGGCCACGCTCGTGAGCCCGACCATCTCGAGGAGTTCGTCGACTCGCCGCAGCGGCAGACGATTGCTGCGGGCCAGACCCGTCAGATGCCCCCGCACGCTCCGTCCACTGTGCACCGCGCGCGCGTCGAGCAGCGCGCCCACAGTCGTCAGGGGGCGGGGCAGGTCCTCGTAGCGCTTGCCGTCGATGAGGACTTCCCCGGAGGTGGGACGGTCGAGACCGATCATCGCGCGGATCGTCGTGGACTTCCCGGCGCCGTTGGGTCCCAGGAATCCGGTCACCCGCCCCGGCTGGACCCGGAAGGTGAGCCCGTCGACCGCCCGGGTCGTCCCGTAGTCCTTTGTCAGCTCTCGAACCTCGATCATTACGATAAGCCTCCCATCAATTACTCTCCGCACATAAAATGGGGCACGAAAAAGGAAAGCCCGGGGATCACGCCAGGCGCCCGGCGGGAAACACCGCCCTACGGCTGGTCGGACTCGTCGGCCGGCATGGCGTGTGCCGTCGCCGCGATCCGCTGCAGCGCCGACGCATGCCGCACGAAGGCCTCCCGGCCCTTGGGAGTAAGCCGTACGAGCGTGCGCCGCGCCCCCGTGCCGAACTGCTTGCGCACCTCGACATACCCCTCACCGGCGAGCGCCGACAACTGCTTGGACAGCGCGGAGTCGCCCATCGCGAGCGAATCCCGGATGAACGCGAACTCGGTCCACCCGGCGGGTGCCAGCAGCGCGACGATCGTCAGCCGGGGTACGGCGTGCAGGAACTCGTCGAAGTCGCTGCCCGTGTCCATCAGCCCTGCCCGCCCGTCCGGCGGCGCAGGCGCGCCTCGGCGACTCCTCGGGCGCGGGTCGCCACGAGCAGGCCCGCCCCCACCACGACCACCGCCGCGATGAGATGCGGCACCGGTGCCCCAGCCGCCTCGAACGCCGCCGCCAGGCCGCTGAACACCGCGAACACCGCGATCCCGCCGACGATCGCGAGCAGCCACGCACCGGCGCCCGGCTTGCCGCGGACCGGCGCGCGGTACGCCCAGCGGGACGCCATCAGCGCCACCAGGACCAGTCCCGGGAGCAGCACCGCCCCGCCCCAGGGATTGGGCAGGTCGAAGGAGGCGAAGGCGGCGAACAGCAGCAGCGCCGCCGCCAAGAGATAGAAGCGGGACAGACCGTGCCGCAACTCGGCCATGCCGGACTGTTCCCGCCGCCTGCGGATGTCGTCGAGCGCGGCCTGCGCGGCGGCCGGCGTCACCTCCTGCCGGTCCGGGTGGTTGCTGCCCTGCGTGTCGTCGGATCCCATGGCCCCTCGCATCCTCCTCGGGAGCACTCCTACTTTCCTCTTGGGAAAGTAGCAGGTACTTTCCCAAGAGGAAAGTACGCTCCGCGGAAGACCATGCGACTGGGAAGCAGAAGGAGGGGGTGGGCTCGTGAAGCCTCTCGGACTCGAGAGCGTGTCGAAGAGCTTCGGATCCCAACAGGCACTGGACTCACTGACGTTCACCGTCAGACCGGGCGAGATCTTCGGTTTCGTCGGCGGCAACGGGGCGGGCAAGACCACCGCCATGCGCATCGGCGTCGGGGTCCTCGCACCGGACCAGGGGCAGGTGCTCTGGGGTGAAGTACCCGTCGGACGGCTGGAGTCGGCGCGGTTCGGCTACATGCCGGAGGAGCGCGGACTATATCCCAAGATGACCGTCGCCCGGCAACTGATCTATCTCGGCCGGCTCCACGGCCTGTCCCGGGCCGACGCCCAGGACGCGATGGTCCGTTGGACGGAACGGCTGCGGATCACGCACCACCGCGAGAAACCGGTGGACAACCTCAGCCTGGGCAACCAGCAGCGCGTCCAGCTGGCCGCCGCCCTGGTCCACGACCCCGAAGTGCTCATCCTGGACGAGCCGTTCTCCGGTCTCGACCCGATCGCCGTGGACGCCATGAGCGAGGTCCTGCGCGACAAGGCCGCACAGGGCGTGCCCGTGCTCTTCTCCAGCCACCAGCTGGAGCTGGTCGAACAGCTCTGCGACCGGGTCGGAATCGTGCGCGCCGGGCGCCTCGCGGCCTGCGGCTCCCTGGAGGAACTGCGGCCCACGGAGGTGAACAGCCAGGTGTACGTCGAGGTCGAGGGCGCCCCCGAGGACTGGCCCGCGCATTGCGCGGCGGTCGCCGGGTTCCGGACGCACCAGCAGGGTGTCCTGGTCGACCTGGCCGCGGACCGCGCCGAGAACGACCTGCTGGCGGAGGCCGTACGGCACGGCACCGTACGCCGGCTGCAGCGGCAGACACCCAGTCTTGCCGAGCTGTTCCGGGACCTGATCGAGCCGGCCAAGGACTTACCGCCGACGCACGCCGAGGCCCCGCCAAAGCCCCGCAGTGCCAAGCTGGACGAGGTGTCCTCATGAAGCGCCCCGACGCCGAGCAGCGCTCGCTGCGCCCCTCCCGGGTCCGCCTGGTCTACCTCCGGGAACTGAGGGCGCGGATGATGACCAGGGGCTATCTCATGAGCCTGGTCTTCCTGTCCCTCATCACGTTCGGCCTGGTGTTCGGCTTCAATCTGATCGGGAAGAGCAGCTCCGCCGATGTGGCCGTCTGCGGCGCCCCGGCCTCGTCTTTCGGTACCGCGCCTCCCGACGTCCGGGTGAAGACGTGCGCCGGCGCGGGTGAGGCGCGGAAGCTCGTCGAGGACAAGCACGTGGACGCGGCCGTGGTCGTCGCGGGCGGCCACACGTCCGTACTGGTCCGCGCCGACACCGGTGACCAGGCACGGGCCGGAGCCGCCGCACTGGCCGGGAACCGGGCCACCACCCAGGCCCTGATCCGGCAGAAGGTGGACCTGGGGCAACTGGCCCAGGACACAGCGGCCGCGGCGCCCACCACGGTGACCGTGGGGAACGCCGTCGGCGGCCTCCAGGTGGGCGCCGCCGCCAGCCTGATCGTGATCCTTTTCATGCAGATCGTCGGTCAGGGATCGATGATCGCGCAGGGCGTGGTCGAGGAGAAGTCCACACGCGTGGTGGAGGTGCTGCTCGCCACGCTCACCCCCCTGGAACTGCTCGTCGGCAAGGTCTCCGGCATCGCCACGTCCGCCATGGTGCAGGTGGGCACGATGCTGGGCGGGGTGGTCGCGGCCCAGTCGATGGTGTCCGACCAGGTCGCCACGATGCAGGGGCCGAAGGACATGATGGTGACGGTGCTGTGGTTCCTCCTGACCTTCGCCATGTTCGCCTCGCTGTACGCCGCGGCGGGGTCACTGGTGTCACGACCGGAGGACCTGCAGGGTGTGCTGACACCGGTGATGGTGCTCGCGCTGGCCCCGGTGGGCGTCGCGACGGCGGCTGCCGCCCATCTGTCCGCGCCCTGGGTGTCGGTCGTGCAGTACATACCCCCGTTCTCCGGCCTGGTGATGCCGCTCAGGTCCTCGGTCGGCACGGTGACGACGGTCCAGCAGTTCGCCGCCGCCGGCGTCCTGCTCCTGGTAACGGCCTGCTGCATGGCCCTCGCCGCGCGGATCTACCGCAACTCGGTGCTGAGGGTCGGTGCGCCGGTCCGGTGGCGGCAGGCCCTGGCCGCCTGACGGGTGTTTCCGGCGGCAGGAGGCAGGGGCCCGGCGGCGAACCACCGGGCCCCCGCGCTGCCCTCGACGCCGGTCCTCTGCCCCGCCCCTCCCGTGGGTGGGCGTGCCGTCCCCTCTTCCCGAAAGCTGCCCGAGAGCCGGAGGATGCCATGGGCGCCAACCCTGACCTTGTGCACCTGTTAGTGGGACTCGCCGCCGCCGTGCTGCTGTCCCGGATCGCCGGACGGGTCGCCGTCCGGCTGCGGCAGCCACCCGTGGTCGGCGAGATCGCCGCCGGCGTGCTGATGGGCCCCACGATCCTGCACGGCGCCGTCGGCGAGTTCCTCTTCCCCCACGACATACGCCCGCTGCTCACCGCGGTCGCCAACATCGGGCTCGCCCTCTTCATGTTCGGCGTCGGCCTGCACCTGCAACCGGCAGCCCTGCGGGGCCAGTTGAGAGTGGCGGGAGTCGTCGCGGCCGGTGCCACGGCTCCCGTGTTCCTGCTCGGCACCGGTCTTGGACTGCTGTTCTTACCGGAAGGTGCCGACGACCGGTCCGGCGGCGGTCAGGCCGGTGCCGTCATCTTCCTCGCCCTCGCGCTCTCCGTCACCGCCCTGCCCGTCCTGGCCCGGATCCTCGTCGACCGGGGCCTGACCACCACCCGCGAGGGCGCCGTGGCCATGGCGTCCGCCGCGGTGGTGGACGTACTGGCCTGGATCGCGCTCGCCGCCGTCACCGCGGCCGTGTCGGGCGGCGGGGCCGGTGCCCTGCTCTTCGTGCCGTATCTGCTGCTCATGCTGATGGTGGTACGGCCGCTGCTCGCGCGTATCACCTGGCGGCCCGGGCCGCTTCTGCTGATCGTCGGCGCGCTGCTCTCCGCTGCCGCCACCGAGGCGATGGGAACGCATCTCGTCTTCGGTGCGCTCCTCTTCGGCCTCGTCGTCCCGCGCGACCACGGGAACTCCGGCTCCGCGTCCCCGGGCTCCGCCTCCTCCGGCTCCACCCCCTCGGCGTACGACCGGCTGCGCGACACCGTGGAGCAGTCCTCCTCCCTCCTGATGCCGGCCTTCTTCGTGCTCAGCGGCCTCACGGTGGACCTCACCGGCCTGAACGGCCACGGGTTGCTCGAACTGGCGCTGATCCTGGTGACCGCGGTGGCGGGCAAGACCGGCGGCACCTACGCCGCCGCACGGCTCGGCCGCCTGCCGGCCCGTTCGGCGGCCGTACTCGCCACCCTGATGAACACCCGCGGCCTGACGGAGCTGGTGATGCTCTCCGTCGGCCTCCAGCTGGGCCTGCTCGACCAGGACCTGTACTCGATCATGGTGGTGATGGCCCTGGTCACCACTGCCATGACCGGTCCGCTCCTCTCCCTCCTCGAGCGCCGCCGCCCGGCGTCGGATCCGGCGCCCGAAGACGCCGGATCCGACGACAGGCCCGTGGCCGGCGCCGGGCGCCCGGCACCCTCCGACACCTTCGGCTGAGGCCCACGGCACCTTTCACGGACGGGCCCTGGCCGCGATGCCGGGCAGGATCCGACGAGGCCCCCTACCTCCGGGTGTAGGGGGCCTTCGACGGCTGCTGCGTCGCCCCTTCGCCCAGTCCGCGCCCTTCACGATCACGACTCCGGGCACTAACGGGCAGGCTCGCAACCTGCCCTATCCGCGGGCCGGCGGAAATGCCGCTGTGAACTCGTCACTTGTGGTGAGATCGCCGCGTGTTCAATGTCTCACCCGTCAACGGAATACCAAGACCGGTCACAGCGTGGGCAAATTCACTCCACAGCCTCGACTCATCGGGTCCAAAGACAGGAACAACACTCCGCTTCGCATACAACACGGAGCGTCAGTGCAGCTCAGCGGCATGGCCTTGATCTTTCGAATACACCTGGCCACAGACGCTTCGCGCAGCCGCGCATGCATTTCGTGAGGGGCGTCACTCGGTTACTTGAAGGTCACATCGGGCACAGTGATACACCGTCCCTTCAAACAAAATCCTCCTGTTCTCCCTGGAGTCAGGGATGTCCCATAGGTAAAGTCCGCTGAAATTTGAAGGAAAACATCCGTACGCATCGGCTTCCGGCCCGCGGCCATCTGAGCGCGCAAGTCGGCAAGTCCGTGCACAAGGATGGTGATTGGCCTGGAGCCCGCGAAGTTGTCAGCAATACCCCCACCCGCTCGGTTGCGCACCGCCGCGGCGCGCCTCCTCCTGCCCGCAGTGCTCGCCCTGTCGTTCGCCGCTCAGGCAGTAGGTGCGCTCCTCCCCAGCGTTCCCCTGCTCGTGGCCTCCACCACTGTCGGGCTGGCGGCGGACATGGCCCTGCACCGGTGGCAGCGGAACGTGACCACCGCCCTCGGGAAGCTGCACGCGACCGTGACCGTGCGCCAAGTCATCCGGGACCTTCTGCTGGTGACCGGCCTGACCCGCATCAGCAACGAGGACTACGAGACGAAATACCTGGCTCTGGTCTGCGGTCTGCTGCTCTTCTACGCCCTGCACTTCGCGTCCCAGGCGCTTGCGATCCTCGTACGCCGCACCCGCACCCTGCCCGTGGTGACCCGGAACATCGACACCTCGCCGCTGCTGCTGAGCCCCGCTCCCCCGGCGCTGCTGACGCAGCGCTCCGGGCAGCGGCTCCTCGCGTTCGGTCTGCCCTCGGCGGCCGGACTGCTGACCACCGCGGTGGGTGGCTCGGCCTGGTGGGCCGTCGCGGGAATCGCCCTGTCAGCCGCCCTCGCCCTGGTGGCCAACGGCATACTGCTGCGGCGGCTGCTGCCGGGACGCAGGCCGGTGACGAGCAAGCAGGCGCTGGAGTGGTTCGACGCCTGGCTCGCGGAGTACCAGCCGACGGTGGGCATGTACTTCTCCGGCGGCACGAGCTCGGCCTATCAGGCGAACATGTGGCTGGAGCCGCTGTCCCGGCTGGAGGGCCGCCCGCTGATCGTGCTGCGTGAGCGCTTCATGATGAACCAGATCGCGTCCACCGACATCCCGATCGTGTGTCTGCCGAAGGTCGCCGACCTGATGAGGCTGGAGCACTCGACCCTGACGATGATGATCCATCCGTCGAACTCCGGGAAGACCTCGCAGGTGCTGCGCATCCCGACCATCAAGCACGCGTTCGTCAACCACGGCGAGAGCGACAAACTGTCCAGCTGCAATCCGTATGCGAAGGCGTACGACGAGGTGTGGGTGGCCGGTCCCGCGGCGCGCGAGCGGTACGCCCTGGCGAACGTGGGTGTCGACGACAACGACGTCGTGGAGATCGGACGCCCGCAGCTGGACGTGATCGAGCCGTACGCCGGTGCGCCCGTGGGCCCGTACACCACGGTTCTCTACGCCCCCACGTGGGAGGGGTGGGACGGCAATCCGGGCAACACCTCGGTCATCGAGGCCGGCGAGAACATCGTCCGCGCCCTCCTGGCCGACCCCGGGGTCCGGCTCCTGTACAAGCCGCACCCGCTGACCGGCTCGGTCGATCCGCGGGCGGCATCCGCGAACACCCGGATCCAGGAGATGATCCGCGCCGCGAACACGCTCCGTGCCGCGGAACACTCCGATGAGCGACCCGCGCCCTCCGCGGCGGCGGAACTGGCCCGGCGGACCGCCGAACTCGACCGGCTGACCACGTCCTCGTTCCGGGCGAGCGCGGACAACACGGAGCGGATGCTGTTCCAGTCGGTCCCGGAACCCGGTCGAGCCGAGGCCGTGGCCGCGGCGACCGCCACCTGGGAGACCGCGTACTGGGCCTCGTTCCCCGCGTGGGAGCACCGGATCATCACCGAGGCGCGGCCGACCGTCTACGCCTGCTTCAACGTGGCCGACCTGCTGGTCAGCGATGTCTCCAGCGTCATATCCGACTATCTGGCGAGCGAGAAGCCCTACGCCGTCGCCAACACCAGCGGCCTTCCGGAGCAGGACTTCCGCGACACCTTCCCCACCGTCCGGGCAGGCGCCGTCCTCACTCCGGACGCCTCCGGTGTACCGGCCCTCCTGGAGTCCGTGCGCCACCCCGAGAAGGACACCCACACCGAGACCCGTGCCGAGCTCAAGCGGCACCTGCTGGGCCCGAGCGATCCGCCCTCCGCCGTCCGCTTCAACGAGGCGGCCCGTGCGCTGAGCGCGGTGCCCGGCGGACACCGGGCGGGTACGGCGGCGCGAGCGCTCGCCGCCATCCCGGCACAGCGGGACACCAGGTCACCGCTGGACAGCAAGCACGTCAGGCGCTGATCCCGCAGGCCTGTACGCCGGTGCCGCCCGTGGGGCGGAGATGCCCGCGGACAGGAAGGCGGGGTCCAGCGGGCGGTCAGGGCCGGGTCACAGCGTCCCGTCGTCCCACTGGTCGAGCAGGTCGCCGCCCACGGGGCCGTCGGCCGACCCCGTCCCGCCGTGCAGCGGCTGCTCGGTCCAGATGACCTTGCCGGTGGGGGTGTACCGGGTTCCCCAGCGCTCGGCGTACCGGGCGACCAGGAACAGACCCCGTCCGCCCTCGTCCGTGGTCGCCGCGTACCGCAGGTGGGGCGAGGTGCTGCTGCCGTCGGAGACCTCGCAGATCAGTTTGCGGTCACGCAGCAGGCGGACGTGGATGGGGGCACTGCCGTAGCGGATGGCGTTGGTGACCAGTTCGCTGAGGACGAGTTCGGTGGTGAAGCTCGCGTCCTCCAGGCCCCAGTCCTTCAGCTGCCGGGCGACGTCGGCGCGGACGCGGGAGACGGCCGCGGGGTCGGCCGGCACGTCCCAGTCGGCGACCAGATCGGGATCGAGTACGCGGGTACGGGCCACCAGCAGGGCGATGTCGTCGCTGGCGTGGTCCGGGGGAAGGGCGTCGAGCACCGCTCGGCAGGTCTGCTCCGGGGACCGGTCGGAATGGGCCAGCGCGGCACGCAGGAGTTCGAGGCCGGCGCCGATGTCCCGTTCCCGGCCCTCGACGAGCCCGTCCGTGTAGAGGACCAGCTGGCTCCCCTCGGGCAGCCGCAGTTCGGTGGCCTCGAACGGCAGGCCGCCCAGGCCCAGGGGCGGTCCGGCGGGCAGGTCGGGGAAGGCCACGCTGCCGTCCGGGGAAACGAGGGCGGGCGGCGGGTGGCCGGCCCGGGCCAGGAAGCAGGTGCCCGAGGACGGGTCGTAGACGGCGTACAGGCAGGTGGCCCCCGCGAGCCCCTCCTCACCGCCGTCGGCCGGGCCGTCCCGGTCGAGCCGGGCCACCAGGTCGTCCAGGCGGGCCAGCAGTTCGTCCGGGGCAAGGTCCAGGGTGGAGAAATTGTGCACCGCGGTGCGCAGCCGTCCCATGGTGGCCGCCGCGTGCAGCCCGTGTCCCACCACGTCGCCGACCACCAGGGCCACCCTGGCTCCGGACAGTTCGATCACGTCGAACCAGTCCCCGCCCACCCCCGCCCGGGCCGGCAGATAGCGGTAGGCCACCTCCAGGGCGCTGTATTCGGGCAGGCCGCGGGGCAGCAGGCTGCGTTGCAGGGTGACCGCCATGGTGTGCTCGCGGGTGTAGCGGCGGGCGTTGTCGAGGGCGACGGCGGCCCGAGCGGCCAGTTCCTCGGCGAACGGTACGTCCTCCGCGTCGAAGGCCTCCTCCCGCCGGCGCCAGAAGTCCACCACCCCCAGTACCGTGCCGCGGGCACGCAGCGGCACCGCGATCAGGGAGTGGATGCCGCGCTCCAGGACGCGCCGTGCGCGATCGGGATCGGCCGCCCGCCACTCCCCCGCCTCCGTCAGCTCCGCCTCGAGCACCCCTCGACCGCTCTCCACGCATCGGGCCTGCGGTGAGCCGGGCGCGAAACTGAGCCGCCGGCCCACCTCCACCAGCGGCTGGTACCCGGGACGGCCCCGCGCCGCGGCCCGGCGCACCTCGCTGATCGCCCCGGTCGGCTCCTGGCCGCGCAGGACCTCCTCGACCAGTTCGACGGTGACGACGTCGGCGAAGCGGGGAACGGCCACGTCCGCCAGTTCCTGCGCGGTGCGCGACACGTCCAGGGTGGTGCCGATCTTCATGCCCGCGTCGTAGAGGAGTTTCAGGCGCTCGCGCGCCACCTCGGCGCGTCCCGACAGCGCCCGCAGCTCCGTGGTGTCCCTGAGCGTCACCACACTCCCCTCGTACTCGCCGTACGGGGCGGTGGGCCGCTTGTTGACCGCGAGCAGGGTGTCGGCCGTGAGGTGGACCTCGTCGCTGGCCGTGCGCTCCGACGTCAGCAGCTCGGCGATGCCGGCGTCCAGGGGCAGGTCGGTGACCTTCTGCCCCTCCGCGTCCGGCGGCAGTTCCAGCAGCCGCAGCGCCTCGTCGTTGGCGAGCAGCAGCTGTCCGTCGCCCCCGACGATCAGCACGCCCTCGCGCACCGCGTGCAGGACGGCGTTGTGGTGGTCGTACATCCGCGTCATCTCGGCCGGCCCCAGGCCGTGGGTCTGACGCAGCAGCCGTCGGCTCACCAGCGCGGTGCCGGCCGCGGCCAGGACCAGCGCCCCGGCCGCCGTCCCCAGCAGGACCGGGAGCTGCCGGCCCGCCGTGGTCTCCACCTTCTGGACCGTGATCGCGACCGCGACGGTGCCGACGGCCCCGCCGCCCGGCTTGGTGACGGGGACGTACGAGACCACCGAGCGCCCCTGGGTGGTCTGGATGGTATGGGTGACCGCGGAGGGCGGCGGCTTGCGGGCGCCGAAGACCGGTTTGCCGATGAAGGCCGGGTTGGGGTGGGTGTAGCGGATCCCGTCCTTCGAGTAGATGACGACGAGGTCGACGTCGGTCCCCTTCATGATCTTTTGCGCGACGGGCTGGAGCACCTTGGTGGGGTTGGGGCCGGTCATCGCCTTCAGCGTGTCCGGCGCGTACGCCAGCGTCTCGGCGATGCCCAGGGAGCGTTCCCGGGCGTCCTTGGCGCTGTCGTCCCCGGCCTGGAGCACGAGGGCGACCAGCGCGGCCGCGACGATCAGTACCGCGATGACCACTTGCAGCAGGAACACCTGGCCCGCGACGGTGCGCGGCCTGAACAGTGACCGCAGCCGCCCCGTGGGCGGCGTCGGCGAGTTGTCGCGCCCGCCGCGCCGGAGGGATCGACGGGAGTGTGCGATCACTCCTCCATTTTGCTCCCTGTGTCCCGGTCGGCATTCCGGCAAGGGCATGATGGAGCGCACCATGGCAGGCAATACGACGGACGAGATCCCCGACAACGGTGCGGCCGGCTCCGGGCGCGGTATGACCGTGCTGCGCAACGGCATCGGGGTACTGCGCACCTTCAGCGTCGACGAGCCCGAGCTGGGCGTCACCGAGATCGCCACCCGGACCGGACTGCACAAGTCCACCGTGTCCCGCATCCTCGCCACGCTGGAGCAGGACGGCCTGGTCGAGCGCGACCCGGGCTCCCGGCGGTTCCGGCTGGGGCTCGGCGTGATCGCGATGGCGGGTCCGCTGCTGGCCGACCTCGATGTGCGCCGGGCGGCGTATCCGGTGCTCCAGGAGCTGAGTCACCGCACCGGCGAGACCGCGGCGCTGCTCGTGTGGAACGGCGCCGAGGCGGTCTGCGTGGAGCAGGTGGCGAGCCGGCACGAGGTCAAGCACAGCACTCCACTGGGCACCCGCTACCAGACCGCGGCGAGTTCCTCGGTGCAGGTGTTCCTCGGCCGGCTGCCCTCCGAGCGGGTACGGGCCCTGGTCACCGGCGGGGCCGTGGTCCACCCCGGGCTCAGCGACGCCGCGGTCGACGCCTATCTGCTCCGCCTCGCGGAGAGCGCCGAGCGCGGCTACGCCGTCAACTACGGCGAGACCTCGGTGGAGGAAGTGGGCGTCGCCGCCCCGGTCTTCGACCACCGCGGCGAGGTGGTCGCCTCGGTCCTCGTCTCCGCGCCCCGGTTCCGGGTATCCCCCGAAGGGCTCCCGGTTCTGGGCGAGACGGTGCGCGATTCCGCCGCCCAGGTCACCGCGCGCCTCGGCGGACGCCGGCCCACGTCGGACGGCTGACGTCTCTCCGTTGCCGCTACAGGCCCGGACCGGCCGTCAGGTCGGCGCCCGGTGTGGTGCGCAGTACGGGAGCGAGGACGGCCAGCTCCGGCTGCTTCAGGGCGGGCAGTTCACCGGGGTTCGGGGCGGTCAGGGGGGCGTCCAGGGCGAGGCCCGGGGTCAGGCTCCGCACGTCGGAGGCGGGCAGGCCGACGCCGACGTGGTCGAAGCCGTCGTCGAGGGTGTGGGCCAGCGGGGCGCGCAGCTCCAGGCCGGGCAGCCCGCCGTCGACCGGCAGCCGCGGCACGGCGCGTTCGGGCAGGAGCCGTCCCTGGACGAAGCGCGGGGGCTCCGGCACGCCCGCCGTGGGCAGCGGCAGTTGTCCGCCGACCTCGGGCAGTTCCGTGCCGAGGGCCGCCTCCGCGCCGCCCAGCGGGACGGGGACGGGAACCGTGCCGGCCGCGGCGGCGGGGGTCGCTGCCGCGCCCATGGCTGCGGCGACGCCCGTGATGACGGCGGCGAGGGTTCCTCGGGTGATCGACTTCATGTCAGGTACGGTCCCTTTCCGGGTTCGGGGCTCGACGTCCGTACCGCCCAACGATCCTGACGCCACCACCAGCACGGGATTCCCCCGAGTGCCGCGGTAGTACGACGGGTCCGGTCGGTACGGGGCGCCGGGCTCACGCCTCTCTCGGCTCAGCGCTGCAGCGCCAGGCCGCCGAGCAGCGGCTTGGGGGCGTTCAGGGTCTGGGTGGCGCCGTTCACCGTGTGCAGCAGCGAGTTCTGGTTCTCGGTGTTGAGGGCGTCGGACTGGTGCTGGAGCGGCATGACGTCGACGGGGCCCTTGGTGAGCGTGTTCACGGCGCCGTTGAGGCTGTTGGGCGTGAGGTCGGCGGCGTTCTGGGCGAACGCGGGCGCGGCGGCGCCGGTGAGGGCCAGGGACCCGGCGAGGACAGCGGCAGCCTTCAGGGTCTTCATCGTGTTTCCTTTCTGCGGCGACGTCGGTCACCGCGAGGGATTGCGTCGCCCTGCCCAACGAGCCGCGGCCGGACCGGAAACCCCGGCGGCCCGAATTCGCCGGGTACTCATACGGGATCTGCGACACAGGGGGTCTCCTACGCGTCCGGCCGCCGTCCCACGGGAGGAACCCGGGGACGGCGGCCGGACGGAGGAACGCGCGCGGACGTCAGGCGTTGACGCAGGCGTTGCCGAACGTCGGGTTCAACACGCCGACGACGTCGATGGTGTTGCCGCAGACGTTGACCGGAACGTGCACGGGAACCTGGACGACGTTGCCCGACAGCACGCCCGGGGAGTTGGCGGCGCCGCCGGTCGCGCCGCTGCTGGCGGCGGCGATGCCGGCACCACCGGCGACGGCCGCTGCGGCGACGGAGGTAAGGACCAGGCCCTTGGCGATACGCGACATGGAGAGGTGCTCCTTGGATTGATGCAAAAACACCCGGGCGGGGATGCCCGGCGTTGTGTCAACGCGTGGCAGTCCGACGAGTTGTGCCGCCAAAGGGGTGATCTCAAAAGTTTCCGCAAGCACGTCCGGCTCGCCTCCCAACTCCGAGGACGGGCCACGGCCAGGGGCCGGCCGGTGCCGCCGCCAAGCCAGGACCGAGGCGGGCCGGGACTGGAGCGAGCTACGGCCGGAGGCGAACCAGGACCCGGGGGTCGGACCGGGACCCGCAGCAGGCCAGGACCGGCAGCGGGCCGGAACCGGAGGCGGACCAAGACTGGAGGTGAGCCACGGCCAGGGGCGGACCAGGACCAGCGGCGGGCCAGGGCCAGAGGCGCGGCAGGGTTGGCTGCGGGCCGGGAGTGGCGCGGGCCGTAGCCGGTGGTCGGTCGGCCGCGGACGGTCGCTCCGGACGTCGGCAAGACAAGTGCGCCCGGACGCCAGGCAGGCGAGCGTGCGGCCGGCAGCAAGACAGACGCGACGGCCGGCAGCAAGACGAGCCCGCCGGCCCCAGCCAGTCGAGACCGTCGGCCTTCAGGAGGACCGGCGCGAGCCTGCCAGCCCGCAGGCAGACGAGCGCGACGGCCGGCAGGAAGACGGGCACACCAACCGTCAGTACGACGGGCACGCCGGCCGTCAAGGACAACAAGAACGGGTGCCGGACAGCATGTCCGGCACCCGTAGAGGGCCGCTTCGCCGGCCCGCGAGATCCAGCCCTAGCGCTGCGACGCCGCGCGGCCGCGTCGGTAGAGGATCACGCCGCCGGCGATCAGGGCCGCGCTGGCGGCCGAGGACGCCAGCAGGGCACCGGTGCCGGTCTCGGCCAACTGCGGGGCCGCGTCAGGCGTGGCGTGCTCGAAGGCCGCCGGAGCCGGCAGGGTCTGGGCGCGCTGGGGCTCGGCCACCGGCTCGTCCACCAGCTCGTCCACCGGCTCGTCTACCGGCTCATCCACCGGCTCGTCCACCACGCGCGGCGGGGTGTTCGTGGTCGGCGTTTCGGCGGCCGGCGTGGGCGTCGGCGTGCCCGGGGAAGGCGGAGTCGTGGAGCCGCCGCCGGTCGGCGGCGTGACACCGGGTTCCGGCTCCGTGACGGGCCCGGGCCCGGGCCCGGGCACGGGCCCGGGCGCCGGTGAGCCGTTGGCGCAGCCGTTGCCGAACGTCGGGTTGAGCGCCGCCACCACGTTCACGGTGTTACCGCAGACGTTCACCGGCACCGAGACCGGTGCCTGGATGGTGTTCCCGGACAGCACGCCGGGCGAGTTGGAGGCGGCACCGTCGGCCTGCGAGTCGGCCAGGGCGGAGCTGCCGCACAGGGTCAGCATGCTCGTCGCGGCGGCGGCCGCGAACACTCCCCTGCTCAGAGTCTGTCGCAATCTCGTTGTCTTCCTGCTTGCAGCCGCCAGTTCTATGCGGCTTGAAGAAGTGGGAAGGCCGGCCTTGGGCGAGAGATCGATGTCCAAGGCCGGCCGTGACACAGCCGGTGCGGCTGGGTGCGCCGGACGGTCAGCCGTTGGCGCAGGTGTTGCCGAACGCCGGGTTCAGCAGCGCGATGACGTTGACGGTGTTGCCGCAGGCGTTGACCGGAACGTGCACGGGAACCTGGATGACGTTGCCCGAGAGCACACCCGGGGAGTTCGTGGCGGTACCCGAGGCCCCGGAGTCGGCGAAGGCGGGGCCGGCCATGCCCAGGGCCACGAGGGCGCCGGTGACGACAGCAACGCTCTTCTTCATGAAATGTTCCCTTCTTGGGGACGATGCCCCGATGACGGTCAGAAACCGATTGAACACAACCGATACGGTCGTGATGCTGAACGAGGAATAGCCGTAATGGGAAAACGCGGAACGTGAGTCGCCGAGCACTTCACTCGATTGACCCTCGCGGCCATACGATTCACCCTCGACTGCATTGCCGGAAAGAGTTCTTCGGAAAGGTCCGGGCAGTCCTCGGCCGAAGCGGCAAAGGACCATGGGCCACCTGACTCGGCTCAGCTCCCGGTGTTGGCGGAGAGAACTGACAGGTTGTCCCGGAGGTGCGAAAGCGCGGCGTCCCGCTGGGCCTGGGTGGAGGTGTCCGAGCGCTGCTGGTTCTGCTGGTCCGACAGAACCGGAACGTCCTGGACGTTGACGGCCTGCAGCACACCGGCGCTGGTGTCGCCCAGGCCGAGGCACGGCTTGTTGAGCGACCCCCGGGTCGGCGAGAACCGCGGGCTCACAGTGCCCTCGTGGCCGAGTTGCCGAACGACGACGAGGCTCCGGCGCCGTTCGAGACGGTCGGGCCACTGTCGTCGCCGATGGCAAGCGCCGCGGGAGCGGCCGTCACCGACATACCGACGACAGAAGCGGCGGCCGCCGCGGCGACCTTTGCCTTCTTGAGCACTGCGCGTTCCTTTCCTCTTAGCGACGCAGGTCCTACGCCTTCATCAACCCGGCGCCGCATGTTTGGTTGCGGGGGTTCACCCGCTTGGACGCCACCGCATTCAAAACTCCGGAAAATCACGGATTCCAAAAAACACACAATCGGTCCGGACCCTCGACCGACGGAGTGAACGGGAGAAACCGGGGTGTGGCCACGCAGTTGACCAGAGCGCTCCGGTGTGGAACGCGGCTTTTCAGAAAGGACTGGTCAGTGATGAGGAAGTCTGTCGCCACCGCGGCCGTCGCCGCGACGGCGGGCCGACCGTCACGAACGGCCGGTCTCGGTCAGGGGTGCGTTACGGTGTGGCACGAGGGCCTTTCGCTTGGTGTAGACGTCGCAATCCACACCGAACCGGAAGGCCCTCACCTGTTCAAGATCCCTCAGCCGAGACCTGGCTCACCCGTCAACAACCTCCCGGGTCAGTACAACTAGGACACCACGTCCTTGCGGGCGAACCCGCGGAAGGCCAGGGCGAACAGCACCAGCGCGTAGCTGACGGAGACCGCCGTGCCCTGGATCATCCCGGACCACTCGGGGTGCGGCTGCACGGCGTCGGCCCAGGCGTACTGCCAGTGCGCGGGCAGGAAGTCGCGCCAGTGCCCGAGGGCCGTGACGGCGTCCAGGACGTTGCCCACGATGGTCAGGCCGACGGCACCGCCCACGGCGCCGAGCGGCGCGTCCGTCCTGGTGGACAGCCAGAACGCCAGTGCCGCGGTGACCAGTTGCGACACGAAGATGTACGCCACGACCACCAGCAGCCGCTGCGCTGCGGTGCCCGCGTCCAGCGCGCCACCGGTGGGGATCTCCAGCGGGCCCCAGCCGTAGGCGGCCGTGCCGACGGCGAGCGCCACCAGCGGCAGCAGCAGCATCGCCGCCAGGCTGAGCCCGAGTCCGACGACGAGCTTGGACCACAGCAGCCGGGCCCGCGGCACGGGCGCTGCGAGCAGGTAGCGCAGGGAGGACCAGCTCGCCTCCGAGGCGACCGTGTCCCCGCAGAACAGCGCCACCGGGATCACCAGCAGGAAGCCGGCCGAGACGAACAGGTTCACCGCGGCGAAGTTGGCCCCGGACGCGGTGGCCGTGTCCATCAGCGTCACCCGGCCGCTGCGGCCGCCCGGACCGCCGCCGATCGCGAAGGCGACGGCCAGCACGAAGGGCAGCGCGGCCAGGATGCCGCCCATGACGAGCGTGCGGCGCCGCTTGAGCTGCCGCACCAGCTCCACCCTCAGGGGCAGGGTGCGGCCCGCCCGGTAACCGGAGGCGACCTCGGTGCTCTCGGCGAGCGTGCTCATGCGGAACCTCCGATCAAGGTGAGGAAGGCGTCTTCGAGCCGGCGGTGGGGGCCGACCGAGACGACGGGCACCTCCAGCCGGACCAGCTCCACGACCAGCTCCCGCGCCGTGCCGCCGGTCTCCAGCCGGACCAGGAGGCCGTCCTCGGTCCGCAGTGCCGAGGCGACGCCCGGCAGGGCGGACACCTTCTCCACGACCGGGTCCTCCACCGGGGTGGCGGTGCCGACCAGCAGGGTGTCCCCGGAGCCGACGATCTCGCCGACCGGACCCGCCTGCACCAGCCGTCCCCGGTCCATCACGACCAGGTGCGTGCAGGACTGTTCGACCTCCGAGAGCAGATGGCTGGAGACGATCACCGTGCGGCCGTCGGCCGCGTAACGGATCATCACCTCGCGCATCTCGCGGATCTGGGGCGGGTCGAGGCCGTTGGTGGGCTCGTCCAGGATCAGCAGGTCCGGCAGGCCCAGCATGGCCTGCGCGATCGCCAGGCGCTGGCGCATGCCCTGCGAGTAGGTGCGTACCGCGCGGGCCAGCGCGTCGCCGAGGCCGGCGATCCGGAGGGCCTCGTCCAGGTGTGCGTCCTCGGGCGGGCGGCCGGTGGCCTGCCAGTACAGCTCCAGGTTCTCCCGGCCGGACAGATGGGGCAGGAACCCGGCGCCTTCGACGAAGGCGCCGACCCGCGACAGCACGGGCGCGCCGGGCCGGACGGCGTGGCCGAAGACGCGGATCTCGCCGGCGTCCGGCTGGATCAGGCCCATCAGCATGCGCAGGGTGGTCGTCTTGCCCGCGCCGTTCGGCCCGAGCAGGCCGAGGACCTGGCCCTTGTCCACCTGGAACGACAGGTCCCGTACCGCGTACCGGTCCGCCGACCTCGCGTACCGCTTGCTCAGGCCGGTGATCCGCAGCGGGACGTCGGCCAGTTCCGGGTCGGGTGCGGGCGCGGCGGTGCGGCGGCGGGCGGTCAGCAGCAGGGCGAGCGCGACCGCCGCGCCGGCCGCCGGCAGCCACCACACCCAGCCGGGCAGCGGCGCCGCCGCGGTGGTCACGCCCGGCGCGGTCGGCACCTTCAGATCGCTCTTCAGGCCGACGGTGTACGTCGCCGGGGCGGCCGGTGAGGCATAGCCGAGGTCGGTGGAGGCGAGGACCAGGCGGAACCGGTGGCCCTTCTGCACCTCGTGGTCGATCGCCGGGAGTGTGAGGGTGACGTCCTTGCCGGCCTTGGCGCCCTCGACGCGCACGGGGGCCACCAGCTGGGCGGGCAGCACCGGCTGTTCCTTGCCCGGTCCGACGTCGTACAGCTTGGCGAAGAGCACCGCGTCGTAGGCGGTCGAGGTGACGTGGACGGTCACCGTGGGCGATCCGGTGATGCGCAGGCCGCCGCCGAGCGGCGCGGAGTCGAACCGCGCGTACTGGCCGGGGAAGTCAAGGGACACCCCGACGCCGAGCGAGGACAGCTGGGCCAGACCGCCGGAGCCGCCGAGGCCCGGCAGGGAGGACACGGCGGGCGGGTTGGCCCCGGCGGGGTTCTCGAAGCGCCGCTCGCCTCCGCGCAGCGCGATGGACCGCTGCCCGCCGTCCAGTCCCGGATAGGCGCTGCCGCTCGCGCCCCGCAGCAGGGCCCGGCCGTCGGTGGAGTCGACCCCGCCGGTGCGGGTGATGCGGAAGGCGGGGCCCGTGTCGGCGGTCTTGTCGCCCTTGAGGTACCGGTCGAACCAGGTCTTCACGCGTGCCTGGACCCGGCCGGTCTCCAGGTCGCCGCCGTCGTGGCCGCCCGCGATCCAGTCGACGTCGACCGGGGCGCCGTTCGTCCGAATGGCCCGGGCGGCGGCGTCGGCCTGGCCGAGCGGGAAGAGGGAGTCGGTCTGGCCCTGCACCAGCAGGGTCGGCACCTTGATGCGGTCGGCGACGGCGGACGGCGAGCGCTCCTGGAGCAGTGCGCGCGCCTCGGCGTCCGGCTTGCCCGACTCGGCGACCCGCTCGTACATCCGGCACAGCGCGGGCTCGAACGCGGCGCATCCGCCGCCGGAGTTGATGAAGGCGCCCGCCCACAGCTTCTTGAAGACGCCGCCCGGGAAGAGCGCGTCCGCGAGGTTCCAGTAGGTGATCGCCGGGGCGATGGCGTCCACCCGGCGGTCGTGTCCGGCGGCGAGCAGGGAGATCGCTCCGCCGTAGGAGGCTCCGGCCACGCCCACGCGCGGGTCACCGGGCCCGTCGAGCTGCACCTCGGGCCGCCGCGCGAGCCAGTCGATCAGCTTGGAGACGTCGGCGACCTCGCCCTCGGGGTCGTTCAGCCCGATCTTGCCGGTGGATCTGCCGAAGCCGCGCGCCGACCACGTCAGCACCGCGTATCCGTCCCTGGCGAGGCCCTGCGCCTGCCGCCGTACGTCGGCCTTGCTGCCGCCGAAGCCGTGCCCGAGCAGGACGGCGGGGTGGCGGCCGGGCGTGGCCGGGGTGAAGTACGAGGTGTCGATCCGCACCCCGTCGCCCGTGGTCATCATCCGGTCGGCCCGGTGCACCGGGGGTGGGTCGTCGGAGGCGATCGCCGTCCACGTGCCGGCACCGGCCAGCACGACGACGGCGGCCCCGGCGGCCAGCAGGCGCCGGGGCCTCCGCGGCAGCCCGCGCAATCCGGGCAGTCGAAGATCCATGTCCTCCACGGTACGGGCCGCCGCCGGCGACCGAAGCCGCCGCCGGACCGAACCTCCGCCCCTCCCCGGGGAGTACGGGGCCGCCGCGGTGTACCGCGGACGCGGTACGCGGCCCGTCGTCCTACGGCTGGGTGTCCTCCGGGATCGACACCAGCCAGCGGGTGTCGCGGCGGGGGCGGAGGTAGAAGGCCCAGTAGAGGGTGGCGACCGCCATGATGCCGCCGGTCCACAGCAGGTAGGTGATCTCCTGCCGGCTGAGGATGTAGGCCAGGAACGCGATGAGCAGCACGGGCACGGCCGGCCACAGCGGCATGCGCCAGGCGGCCGTGTGCTTGTGGGAACCGCGGCGGGACAGCAGCGCGGCGACCGCGACCAGCAGGTACATGCCGGTCACCGAGACGCCCGTGACGCCGTACAGGGTGTCCAGGTTGACGAAGCACAGCAGCGCGCCGGGGACGCCCACCGCGAGGGTGGCGACCCAGGGGGAGCCGAAGCGGCCGAGCCGGGAGAAGACGTTGTTCACCGCCGAGGGCCAGGCCTTGTCGCGGGCGGAGGCGAACAGCACGCGGGAGTTCTGGATGACCATGACGATGCCGGCGTTGATGATCGCCAGGGCCACGCAGAGGCTGACGAAGGTGCCGACCGCGGAGTTGGACCAGGCGATCACCATCGAGCTCAGGTTGCCTGCGGTCAGCTCCTTGATGTCGGAGGCGCCCATGGTGATGGCGACGACCGGCACGAGGATGATCACGGAGGAGATGGCGAGGGTGGCGAGCACCGTGCGGGCGACGTTGCGGCGCGGGTTCTCCAGCTCCTCGGAGAGGTAGACGGCGGTGGAGAAGCCCTGGGTGGCGAAGAGCGCGATGGCGAGCCCGGAGATGACGAGCATGGCCGTCACGGCGTCCGTGTGCCCGTCCGCGCCGGCCACCTGCATGGAGACCAGGCTGCCGACGCCCCGGTGGCTGTGCGCGAAGCCCAGCAGCGCGACCACGCCCGCCGCGATGACCTCCAGGACCAGGAAGATGCCGGTGATCCAGGCGTTGGCGCGCAGGTCCAGCAGGCCGGCGAGGGTGGCCAGCAGCATCACGCCGGCACCGGTCCAGGCCGGGTCGAGGTGCACGATCGGCGCCAGGTAGTCCGCGGTGCCCATCGCGATCACCGGCGGGACGATCATGACGACGAGCAGGGACAGCACGAAGACCAGCCAGCCCGCCAGCCGCCCGGCCATGGTCGACACCATGGCGTACTCGCCGCCCGCGCTGGGGATGAGGGTGCCCAGCTCGGAGTAGCAGAACGCCACGGCGATGCACAGCAGGGAGCCGATGGCGATGGTGAGGGCGGTGGCGGTGCCGAGCGTGCCGAGGAGGTCGGGCACGACCACGAACAGCGTGGAAGCGGGGGTCACGCACGAGAGGGTGAGGAGGGTGCCGCCGACGACCCCGATGGAGCGCTTGAGCTTGGTGGGGCTGTCCGTCGCCTCTGTGGGACTGCCGGCCACTTCGGGGACGGCGTTCTCGACAGAGCGGAGCATGTCGGTCATGCAGCGGTTCCGATCGACTTGTGCAACAGGTGAGGGGGCCGGGGAGCGCGCTATCGCCTCCGGCGGTTCGCGGTCGTACGTGCTCTCGTCCGCTCCCGGCCCGGATATCGAACATCAACGAAAACCGCCGAGTCAATGGTCGTTAACCTACGGAATTCGCGGCGGAACAGCGATCTACAACTGATTCACTCGTCGAACGGTCCGATTGTTCGGGCCCTTACGGGCGTACGGGAACCGCAGCGCGCACCCGAAAAAAGATGAGGCCGTCCGCATAGCGGACGGCCTCGTCATCGCCTGCGGCGACGGTCGGGGTGCGACGGTCAGTGGTTGCGCGGGAACCCGAGGTCCACGCCCGCCGGAGCCTCGGACGGGTCCGGCCAGCGGGTGGTGACGACCTTGCCGCGCGTGTAGAAGTGCGTGCCGTCGTTGCCGTAGATGTGGTGGTCGCCGAAGAGCGAGTCCTTCCAGCCGCCGAAGGAGTGGTAGCCCACCGGCACCGGGATCGGCACGTTGACGCCGACCATGCCGGCCTCGATCTCCAGCTGGAAGCGGCGGGCCGCGCCGCCGTCCCGGGTGAAGATCGCGGTGCCGTTGCCGAACGGCGAGGCGTTGATCAGCGCCACGCCCTCGTCGTAGCTGTCCACGCGCAGCACGCACAGCACCGGGCCGAAGATCTCGTCCTGGTAGGCCTTCGCGCTGGTCGGCACCTTGTCCAGCAGCGAGATGCCGACCCAGTGGCCGCCCTCGAAGCCCTCGACCGTGTAGCCGGTGCCGTCCAGGACGACCTCGGAGCCCTCGCTCGCGGCGTTCTCCACGTACGAGGCCACCTTGTCGCGGTGTGCCTTGGTGATCAGCGGGCCCATCTCGGAGGACGGGTCGCTGCCCGGACCGATCTTGATCTTCTCGGCGCGCTCGCGGATCTTCTCCACCAGCTCGTCGCCGATCGAACCGACCGCGACGACGGCCGAGATGGCCATGCAGCGCTCGCCCGCCGAGCCGTACGCGGCCGAGACGGCGGCGTCGGCGGCCGCGTCCAGGTCGGCGTCCGGCAGCACCAGCATGTGGTTCTTGGCGCCGCCGAGGGCCTGCACGCGCTTGCCGTTCGCGGAGGCGGTGGTGTGGATGTAGCGGGCGATCGGGGTGGAGCCGACGAAGGAGACCGCCTTGACGTCGGGGTGCTCCAGGAGGCGGTCCACGGCCACCTTGTCGCCGTGGACCACGTTGAAGACGCCGTCGGGCAGCCCGGCCTCGGCCAGCAGCTCGGCGATCTTCAGGGAGGCCGACGGGTCCTTCTCGCTCGGCTTCAGCACGAAGGTGTTGCCGCACGCGATGGCGATGGGGAACATCCACATCGGGACCATCGCCGGGAAGTTGAACGGCGTGATGCCGGCGACCACGCCCAGCGGCTGCCGGATCGCGGCCACGTCGACGCGGGTGGCGACCTGGGTGGACAGCTCGCCCTTGAGCTGGACGTTGATGCCGCAGGCCAGGTCGACGATCTCCAGGCCGCGCGCGACCTCGCCGAGCGCGTCGGAGTGCACCTTGCCGTGCTCGGCGGTGATCAGCTCGGCGATCTCGTCGCGGTGGGCGTCCAGCAGCGCGCGGAACTTGAACAGGATCGAGGTCCGCTGGGCCAGCGAGGACTGCCCCCAGGTCAGGTACGCGTCCTGGGCGGCGGCGACCGCGGCGTCCACCTCCTCCACGGAGGCGAACGCGACCTTCGTGGTGACCTCGCCGGTCGCCGGGTCCGTGACCGGCCCGTACGTCCCCGAGGCGCCTTCGGCGGTCTTCCCGCCGATCCAGTGGTTGACGATCTTCGTCATGCCCGGTTACTCCTTCACAGATGGCGGCGACGGGTCGAAACGTGCCGTTCGTCGAGCTCGTGTGCCGTGACCGGCGACGGGCGCGTCGCGGTCCCGGCCACAGGTACATCCCACCAGGCACGCGCCCAGGGCGCGCCCGACACTGTGTCTGCGGTTTCCGTCTCCGCGTAGACACATGTGGGAGTGTCCGCCGCGCGCCCCGGTGCGGACGGTGTGCGGATTCCGCGGTCGAGCGGGGTGCGGCGGCCGCCGCCCCGCGGTGGGCTGTCGGGACCTCCGGCGCGGGGCCGTAGCGGGCGGGGAGTCGACGCTCGCACTTCGCTCCTGCCAGGGCGAAGCGGCGTCCCGCGCCGGAGGCGTTCTGTGCCCGGGCGCCACGGGGCGCGTGCGGGTCTGCACCCAGCGTGCCCTCGCCGCTCGGGTGGGGAAACTCTTGGCCGGACGGGCCGTCCCGGGCACGCCGGCGTGTACGGCCCCGCGGTGATCAGGTCGCACGCCATCGGCTGCCCTCGGCTTCCCTTCGCCTCGACTCCCCCGGTTCCCCCGGTTCTAGTGCCGGGCACGGACCCCTGTCAATGGTTTGTCCGGACATACGGACGAGAGGGTCCGCCATCCGGTCGCGTAAACCCTCCGGCAGGTAGATCGCTTGCTTCAGCTGTGTCACAAAAACCTCTGCCGTGTCACACATGTCGCGGGTACGCGGCCCCCCGGTCACACCCGGCCGACAGCCGCTTGCCGGTGCGCGGTCCGTGTCGTTCACCGATCACAGGCTTGGAGATCGCCAGCGCAGCGCCCGGCTCCCCCGACGGCCTCTCCGGCCGCCGCCGTGGTGCGCGCGGGGAGGTGCACGTCATGACCGACCGAAGGCTCTGGTCGTACAAGGAGATCGCGGCGCACATCCGGGTACAGCCGGACACCGTGCGGTCCTACCGCAAACACGGCCTGCTGCCACCACCCGACCACGTGGAGCGCGGCAGGCCCTACTGGTACGCCGACACCGTCCGCGCCTGGGTCGCCGCCCGGCCCGGCAACCGCGGCCGCAGAGCCGACTGAACCACCACTGCCGGGCCGCGGGCCCGGCTCCCTTCCCCGTTCGCCGGCATGACGGTGCCCCACGCGAGGTGGGGCACCGTCAGGTCAGCTCCACGGCTCGATGACCGTGACCCCGGATCCCGGTGCCGTGCCCATCGCCGCGAGCGCGTCCGGGACGGCCGCCAGCGGGATGGCCGACGTCACCAGCAGGTCGGGCCGCAGCACACCGGCCCGTACCAGCTCCATCATCTCCGGATAGGCGTGCGCGGCCATGCCGTGGCTGCCCAGGAGTTCGAGTTCCAGGGCGATCGCACGCGCCATGGGCACCGGGGTGGTGCCCGTCGTGGAGGGCAGCAGACCGACCTGGACGTGGCGGCCCCGGCGGCGCAGGCCGTTCACCGAGGCCGCGCAGGTGGCGGGCGAGCCGAGCGCGTCGAGCGAGAGATGGGCGCCGCCGCCGGTCAACTCGCGCACCCGCTCCGCCGTGTCCTTGACGGCGGAGGCGTCCACGCACTGCGCGGCGCCGAACCTCCGCGCCAGGTCCAGGGCCTGGGCGGACACGTCCACCGCGACCACCCTGGCCCCCGCGGCCGCCGCGATCATCACCGCCGACAGGCCCACACCCCCGCAGCCGTGCACGGCGACCCAGTCGCCGACGGCGGCCCGGCCCTGCTGGACCACCGCACGGTACGCCGTGGCGAACCGGCAGCCGAGCGAGGCCGCCGTGGCGAAGGAAAGGCCCTCGGGCACGGCGACCAGGTTCACGTCGGCGTGGTCGAGCGCCACGTACTGGGCGAAGGAGCCCCAGTGCGTGAAGCCCGGCTGGGTCTGCCGCTCGCACACCTGCTGGTCGCCCGCCGCACAGGCGGGGCAGGTGCCGCAGGCGCAGACGAAGGGGACGGTCACCCGGTCGCCGGGCCGCCAGCGGGTCACCCGGGGCCCCACCTCCTCGACGGTCCCGGCGAGTTCGTGCCCCGGCACGTGCGGCAGCGCGATGTCGGGGTCGTGGCCCTGCCAGCCGTGCCAGTCACTGCGGCACAGGCCGGTCGCCTCGACGCGCACCACGACCCCGTGCTCCGCGGGCCTCGGGTCGACCACCTCGCGCACTTCGGCCGGCTCCCCGTACCGCTCGAACACCACAGCCCGCATCCCGCCGCCTCGCCTTCCGTCCGGTTCGCCGCGGCACACCGCCGCCGGCGAAACCGTAGTACGCGGGCACATCCCGGGCACGGGCGGCCTGTCGTACGGCCTGCCTCGACCCGGCTTCGGTCATCGGCCGCGGTTCCTTGGAGGAATACCCCCTAGGGGTATAGTCTGGAAATTGGCGGGCCACCGTGGCCCCCTGTGCCCCACCCACCACGACGAGGAGAACGACATGACCGCCCAGACCGGCACCACGGACACCGTCACCACCGTCTACAAGGTGAGCGGGATGAGCTGCGGACACTGCGAGGGTTCCGTGTCCGCCGAGATCTCCGAACTGCCCGGCGTCAGCTCGGTGAAGGCCGTCGCCTCCACCGGCGAGGTCACCGTCGTCTCCGCCTCCCCGCTGGAGACGGAGGCGGTGCGCGCCGCCGTGGACGAGGCCGGCTTCGAACTCGTCGGCGAGGCCTGACGAGGGCCGGTCCACCCACCCGTACGTCGTCTGGAGTTCCGAGGATGAACACCCGCGCCGCCCCGCAGACGCCCACGGCCGACCAGCCGGGCGCCGCCGAGGTCGAGCTGCTCATCGGGGGAATGACCTGCGCCTCCTGCGCGGCCCGCGTCGAGAAGAAGCTCAACCGCATCGACGGCGTCACCGCGGCGGTCAACTTCGCCACGGAGAAGGCCAGGGTCTCCCACCCCACCGGGGTATCGGTCGCCGATCTGATCGCCACCGTGGTCAAGACCGGCTACATGGCGGAGGAGCCCCCGCCGCCGGCACCCGGACCGGCGGCGGACGCGGAGTCCCGGCCGGACGAGGAGCGGGCGCCGCGGGATCCCGAACTCGCCTCCCTGCGCGGGCGCCTGATCGTCTCCGCGCTCCTCGCCGCCCCCGTCGTGCTGCTCGCGATGGTCCCGGCCCTTCAGTTCACGAACTGGCAGTGGCTCTCGCTGACCCTCGCCGCGCCGGTCGTCGTCTGGGGCGGACTGCCGTTCCACCGGGCGGCCCTGACCAACGCCCGGCACGGCGCGGCCACCATGGACACGCTCGTCTCGATCGGCACCCTGGCCGCGTTCGGCTGGTCGCTGTGGGCGCTGTTCCTGGGCGACGCGGGCATGCCCGGCATGCGCCACGAGTTCCGCCTCACCGTCTCCCGGGTGGACGCGGCCTCCACGATCTACCTGGAGGTCGCCGCCGGGGTCGTCGCGTTCATCCTGCTCGGCCGCTATCTGGAGGCCCGCTCCAAGCGGCGGGCGGGCGCG
This sequence comes from Streptomyces sp. NPDC004721, assembly GCF_053601495.1. Lineage (NCBI taxonomy): Bacteria > Bacillati > Actinomycetota > Actinomycetes > Kitasatosporales > Streptomycetaceae > Streptomyces > Streptomyces sp. NPDC004721. The sequence goes on along the minus strand of NZ_JBSGBZ010000002.1, from coordinate 291,531 downwards.
GCGCTGCGGGCACTGCTGGAACTGGGCGCGAAGGACGTCTCCGTACTGCGGGGCGGAGCGGAGACCAGGATCCCGGTGGCCGCGCTGGCGGTCGGGGACCGGTTCGTCGTACGGCCCGGCGAGAAGATCGCCACCGACGGCGCGGTCGTCGAGGGCGGCTCGGCGGTCGACGCCTCGATGCTCACCGGCGAGTCGGTGCCCGTGGACGTCGGCCCCGGCGACACGGTCACCGGCGCCACGGTCAACGCGGGCGGCCGGCTGGTCGTCGAGGCCACCCGGATCGGCGCGGACACGCAGCTCGCGCGGATGGCGCAGCTCGTCGAGGACGCGCAGAGCGGCAAGGCCGAGGTCCAGCGGCTGGCCGACCGCATATCGGCGGTCTTCGTGCCGGTCGTCCTGCTCATCGCCATCGGCACCCTGCTCGCCTGGCTGTTCGCCACCGGTGAGGTGACCGCCGCGTTCACCGCGGCCGTCGCGGTGCTGATCATCGCCTGCCCGTGCGCGCTGGGCCTGGCCACGCCGACCGCGCTGATGGTCGGCACCGGCCGGGGCGCCCAGCTCGGCATCCTCATCAAGGGCCCCGAGGTGCTGGAGTCCACCCGCCGTGTGGACACCGTCGTCCTGGACAAGACCGGAACGGTCACCACGGGCCGGATGACCCTCCAGGAGGTCCACGCCGCCGAGGGCACCGACGAGAAGCAGCTGCTGCGCCTCGCGGGCGCGCTGGAGCACACCTCGGAGCACCCGATCGCGCGGGCCGTGGCCGCGGGCGCCGAGGAACGGGTCGGACCGCTGCCCCCGGTCGCGCACTTCGAGAACGTCCCCGGACGCGGCGTGCGCGGGCGCGTGGAGGGCCATGACGTGGCCGTGGGACGGCTCGTGGAACTCACCGCCGGGCTGCCCGAGGAGGTGGCCCGCGCCCGGCGCGAGGCGGAGAGCGAGGGCCGTACGGCGGTCGTCGTCGGCTGGGACGGGGCGGCACGCGGTGTCATCGCCGTCGCGGACGCGGTCAAGGAGACCAGCGCGCAGGCGGTGGCGCAGTTGCGCGCGCTGGGGCTGCGGCCGGTCCTGCTGACCGGGGACAACCGCGCCGTCGCCGAGGCCGTGGCACGCGCCGTCGGGATCGACCCGCAGGACGTGGTCGCCGAGGTGCTGCCCGAGGAGAAGGTCGAGGCCGTCAGGCGGCTGCGGGCCGAGGGGCGCACGGTGGCGATGGTCGGCGACGGGGTCAACGACGCCGCCGCGCTCGCCACCGCCGACCTGGGTCTGGCCATGGGCACCGGGACGGACGCCGCCATCGAGGCCGGCGATCTGACCCTGGTGCGCGGGGACCTCCGGGTGGCCGCGGACGCCATCCGCCTGTCCCGGCGGACCCTTGCCACCATCAAGGGCAACCTCGTGTGGGCCTTCGGCTACAACGTGGCCGCGCTGCCGCTGGCCGCCGCCGGACTGCTCAATCCGATGATCGCGGGAGCGGCGATGGCGTTCTCGTCGGTGTTCGTGGTGACGAACAGTCTGCGGCTGCGCACGTTCCGCTGAATGAAAAGCAGTCGAGACCGAAGTAAGAGTCCCTCTAGAGTCCAACGCGCGCCTCACATAAGCTCTTCACAAGGCTCGCGCATCATCCTTACGCTTGGGTACCGTCGCCATACTTGGGCTCTTGCGTACCTAACGGACATATGCAAGAGACGCAGATCACAGTGATGTGAACGTAACCATCGAAGGGGTTCGAAGGTCTAAGTTGGCGATGTCGGGCAGCGTCTTGGGGGGCGCTGACCGGCATCTGGGGATGTCTTGGGGGACTTCCTCAGAGGTGCGTTGCCGGGGCACGTACACCGGGAAGCTTTGAGCGGCCCTCCCGCGCGTGCGCGTCCCGGCAGACCGCACAGCACCAGGTGCGACGAGTTCTGCTCGTTGTGCTCACAGCGATTCAGGCGCTGGTCCTTGAACGCCCGGCCGGATCCCGTGGGGGGAATCCGCACCGGGACATGGGAAGGCGCCCTGGTCGTCGGCCCGTGGGGGGACCGGCGTTCCGGGGCGCCTTCCGCTTCTTCCTCGGCCTTCTTCCTCGGCCTTCTTCCGGGCCGCGCTTCCCCTGTGGTCCGTTCCCGTACCGGTACGCCTCCGGGGCGCTCCGCACAGCACGAGGCCCCGCACCCGCGAACTCGCGCGGGATACGGGGCCGGGTGACGCTACGGGGCCAATGGCGCCGCCGGGAGGCTCAGCGCTCCTCGACCGGGACGAAGTCGCGCTCGACCACGCCCGTGTAGATCTGGCGCGGGCGGCCGATGCGGGAGCCCGGCTCCTTGATCATCTCGTGCCACTGGGCGATCCAGCCCGGCAGCCGGCCGAGGGCGAACAGGACCGTGAACATCTCGGTCGGGAAGCCCATGGCCCGGTAGATCAGGCCGGTGTAGAAGTCGACGTTCGGGTAGAGCTTGCGCTCGACGAAGTAGTCGTCGGACAGGGCGTGCTCCTCCAGCTTCAGGGCGATGTCGAGGAGCTCGTCCTCCTTGCCCAGCGCGGAGAGCACGTCGTGCGCGGCAGCCTTGATGATCTTGGCGCGCGGGTCGAAGTTCTTGTAGACCCGGTGGCCGAAGCCCATCAGGCGGACGCCGTCCTCCTTGTTCTTCACCTTGCGGATGAAGGTGTCGACGTCGTTGCCCGAGTCGCGGATGCCCTCGAGCATCTCAAGGACGGACTGGTTGGCGCCGCCGTGCAGCGGGCCCCACAGGGCGCTGATGCCGGCCGAGATCGAGGCGAACATGTTGGCCTGCGAGGAGCCGACCAGGCGGACCGTGGAGGTCGAGCAGTTCTGCTCGTGGTCGGCGTGCAGGATCAGCAGCTTGTCCAGCGCGGCGGCCACGACCGGGTCCGGCTCGAACTCCTGCGCGGGCACCGAGAAGGTCATGCGCAGGAAGTTCTCGACGTAACCGAGGTCGTTGCGCGGGTAGACGAACGGGTGGCCGATCGACTTCTTGTACGCGTACGCCGCGATCGTCGGGAGCTTGGCGAGCAGGCGGATCGTGGAGAGGTTGCGCTGCTTCTCGTCGAACGGGTTGTGGCTGTCCTGGTAGAAGGTCGACAGCGCCGAGACGACCGACGACAGCATCGCCATCGGGTGGGCGTCGCGGGGGAAGCCCGTGTAGAAGTTCTTGACGTCCTCGTGCAGCAGGGTGTGCTGCGTGACCTCGTTCTTGAACGAGGTGAGCTCGTCGACGGTCGGCAGCTCACCGTTGATCAGCAGGTAGGCCACCTCCAGGAAGGTTGAGCGCTCGGCCAGCTGTTCGATCGGGTAGCCGCGGTACCGGAGGATGCCCTGCTCACCGTCGAGATAGGTGATAGCGGATTTGTAGGCGGCCGTGTTGCCGTATCCGCTGTCCAAGGTCACGAGACCGGTCTGGGCGCGCAGCTTCCCGATGTCGAAGCCCTTGTCGCCGACGGTGCTGTCGACCACCGGGTAGGTGTACTCGCCGCCGTCGTACCGCAGAACTACAGAGTTGTCGCTCACGTCTTCCCTCACCGACGTAGTGCCTCATCTTCGAGGTGCCCTGACTGTCTCTACCATCCCCCATTTGGCTCAGGAGAGTGCACTCGGGGTCGACCATTGGGCCCATTGGCGGCACTCAGTGCCGTCAACCTGTTCATCCTGCCCCCTCGCTCCGGCCACGGGAAGTGCTGTGTGACCTTTACGACTCATTTGATCGATCATTTTTTGTGACATGGCGTCAGGCGGCGGCTTCCGGCCCACGGGACGGCGGTTTTCAGCCGCCGAGGCGGAAGTCCAGCGCCGTGCAGCGCCGTCCCGCCGACACCGTGCGCACCGCCTGGCCGATGGCCTTGCGCGAGCCGACGAGGACGACCAGCTTCTTGGCCCGGGTCACCGCCGTGTAGAGCAGGTTGCGCTGGAGCATCATCCATGCGCCCGTGGTAACCGGGATCACCACGGCCGGATACTCGCTGCCCTGCGAGCGGTGGATGGTCACCGCGTACGCGTGCGCCAGTTCGTCCAGTTCGTCGAACTCGTACGGCACCTCCTCGTCCTCGTCCGTCAGCACCGTCAGACGCTGGTCGACCGGGTCGAGCGAGGTGACCACGCCCACGGTGCCGTTGAAGACACCGTTTTCCCCCTTCTCGTAATTGTTGCGAATCTGGGTGACCTTGTCTCCGACACGGAAGACCCGGCCGCCGAACCGCTTCTCCGGCAGGTCGGGGCGGCCCGGGGTGACCGCCTGCTGGAGCAGGCCGTTCAGCGTGCCGGCGCCCGCCGGGCCCCGGTGCATGGGCGCGAGCACCTGCACGTCCCTGCGCGGGTCGAGCCCGAACCGGGCCGGGATCCGGCGCGCCGCCACGTCCACGGTGAGCCGGCCGGCCTCCTCGGTGTCGTCCTCGACGAAGAGGAAGAAGTCCTTCATTCCGTCGGTCAGCGGATGCTGCCCGGCGTTGATCCGGTGCGCGTTGGTCACCACACCCGACTGCTGGGCCTGGCGGAAGACGCGTGTGAGGCGGACGGCGGGCACCGGGCTGCCGTCCGCCAGCAGGTCGCGCAGCACCTCGCCGGCGCCCACGCTGGGGAGCTGGTCCACGTCCCCGACGAACAGCAGGTGCGCGCCCGGGGGCACGGCCTTGACCAGCTTGTTGGCCAGCAGCAGGTCCAGCATGGACGCCTCGTCCACGACCACCAGGTCGGCGTCCAGTGGGCGGTCCCGGTCGTAGGCCGCGTCCCCGCCGGGCTTGAGCTCCAGCAGGCGGTGCACGGTGGAGGCCTCGGCGCCGGTGAGCTCCGACAGGCGCTTGGCGGCCCGGCCGGTGGGCGCGGCCAGCACCACCTTGGCCTTCTTGGCCCGCGCCAGCTCCACGATCGAGCGCACCGTGAAGGACTTGCCGCAGCCGGGGCCGCCGGTCAGCACGGCCACCTTCTCGGTCAGCGCCAGCCTGACCGCCGCCTCCTGCTCGGGGGCGAGGTCGGCCCCCGTACGGCCCTTCAGCCAGGTCAGCGCCTTGTCCCAGGCGACGTCCCGGAAGGCGGGCATCCGGTCGGCGTCGGCGCGCAGCAGGCGCAGCAGCTGGGCGGACAGGGACAGCTCGGCCCGGTGGAAGGGCACGAGGTAGATCGCCGTCACCGCCTCGCCGCCGTCCTGGCCGGGCACCTTCTCGCGTACGACTCCGGGGTCGGCGCCGTCCTCGGGGGGCTCGGCGAGTGCGGCGAGGCACTCGATGACGAGCCCGGTGTCCACCTGGAGGAGCTTGACCGCGTCCGTGATCAGCCGCTCCTCGGGCAGGAAGCAGTGGCCCTGGTCGGTGGACTGCGACAGCGCGTACTGGAGGCCCGCCTTGACCCGCTCCGGACTGTCGTGCGGGATGCCGACGGACTGCGCGATCTTGTCGGCGGTCAGGAAGCCGATGCCCCAGACGTCGGCGGCCAGCCGGTACGGCTGGTTCTTCACCACCGAGATCGACGCGTCGCCGTACTTCTTGTAGATGCGCACCGCGATCGAGGTGGAGACCTCGACGGTCTGGAGGAAGAGCATGACCTCCTTGATCGCCTTCTGCTCCTCCCAGGCGTCGGCGATCTTCCTGGTCCGCTTGGGGCCGAGGCCGGGCACCTCGATCAGGCGCTTGGGCTCCTCCTCGATGACCTTCAGGGTGTCCAGGCCGAAGTGCTGGGTGATGCGGTCGGCGAAGACCGGCCCGATGCCCTTGACCAGGCCGGAGCCGAGATAGCGGCGGATGCCCTGGACGGTGGCCGGGAGCACGGTGGTGTAGTTGTCCACCTGGAACTGCTTGCCGTACTGCGGGTGGGAGCCCCAGCGGCCCTCCATCCGCAGCGACTCGCCGACCTGGGCGCCGAGCAGCGCGCCGACGACCGTCAGGAGGTCACCGGCGCCCCGGCCGGTGTCGACGCGGGCCACCGTGTAGCCGTTCTCCTCGTTGGCGTACGTGATCCGCTCCAGGACGCCATGCAATTCGGCCAACGCCGGACGGCTCGACTGCTCCACATCACCACCCCCTTGTGACGCAGGTCACGCTGGATTGGTGATGTGGGATCCGCTCGAGCACGCCCTCCAGCACGGCCGGACGCCGCTCCCCGGCACCGGCCTGCCCGCTCCGACTCGCCTCCGTGGTCATGACCCGACGGTACCGCCGGGCTGTGACAGCCCCGCCGGGCGAGCCGGGGCGGTCCGGCTCCACGCCGACGGGCCCGCCGGCCGGGCCGGCGGCGGAGCCCGCCGCTCATCCGGCCTTGCCCTCGGCGAGGGTGTGAGCCACCAGGGCGTTGGCGTGGCCGTGCCCCAGGCCGTGCTCGGACTTGAGCCAGTTGACGAGTTCCATGTGCTTGGTCAGCGGCGAGGAGCGGATGAGCTCCTTCCACTCGGCGATCGCCCGGCCGTACTTCTTCTCGATGGAGGGGAAGTAGCTCGCGGGGCCCTTGGCGGCGGCGGACATGGCGGGTGCCTTCCTGTGGCGGACGTTGTCGTGTGTGATGACTGACGCCGGAGGGCGGACTCATCGCTCGGACGGGGGCGATTTCGCGCCACTCCCCGGGCCCCGAAGGGCAACGATCCGGCAACGGGCCCTTGCGGCCGGCACGTGTAATCGTTTCCAATCGGCTGTGTAATCGATTCCACGAGGAGAGGTGGAACGGCGATGGCGAGCATCAAGGACGTCGCCGCCGCGGCGGGCGTGTCCGTCGCCACGGTCTCGCGCGTCCTGAACGAGCACCCGTCGGTCAGCACCGACGCACGCGCACGCGTGCTGGCCTCCGTCGAGGCACTGGGCTACCGCCCGAACGCCGTCGCCCGGTCCCTGCGCACCCACCGGACCCGCACCCTGGGCCTGGTCATCAGCGACGTGCTCAACCCGTACTTCACCGCGCTGGCCCGCTCCGTCGAGGAGGAGGCCCGCGCCCTCGGCTACAGCGTGATCATCGGCAACGCGGACGAGCGGCCGGGCCTCCAGGACCACCATGTACGGACCCTGCTCGACCGCCGTATCGACGGCCTCCTGGTCTCCCCCACCGACGGCGGCTCCCCGCTGATGCTGGACGCCGCGCGCGCGGGCACGCCGATGGTGTTCGTGGACCGGTGGATCGAGGGCGTGGACGTGCCCGTCGTCCGCTCGGACGGGCAGGCGGCGGTACGGGATCTCGTCGCGCACCTGTACGGGCTCGGCCACCGGCGGCTCGCGATCATCGCGGGCCCCGCGGCCACCACCACCGGCCGCGAGCGCGTCGAGGCGTTCCGCGAGGCGCTGGCCGCCCACGGCCTCCCGCTCCCGGACACGTACGTCGGCCAGGGCGACTTCAGGGCCGGGAGCGGCCGGCGGGTCACCGAGGGCTTCCTCGGGCTGCCCGAGCCTCCCGAGGCCGTGTTCGCCGCCGACAACCTGATGGCGCTCGGCGCGCTGGACGCCATCCGCGCACGCGGGCTGCGGGTGCCCGACGACATCGCGCTGGCCGCGTTCGACGACATCCCGTGGTTCCCGCACACCGACCCGCCGATCACCGCGATCGCCCAGCCCACCGGCGAGCTGGGGCGGGCCGCCGTACGCGCCCTGGTCGACCGCATAGCGGGACGGCCCGCGCGATCCGTCGCCCTCCCCGCCCGGCTGGTCGTACGCCGCTCCTGCGGCGAGCCGGGCGGCGACGCGGTGACGGCGACCTGACCGGTTTCCGCCAGTCGTCCGGGCCCCCTCATGCATCAGCCCCGTGGCGGCCCCCTCGTGAATCACCCCCGTAAGGAGAGAGCGCACATGTACGACTACGACCTCCTGGTCGTGGGGTCGGCCAACGCCGACCTGGTGATCGGTGTCGAGCGGCGACCCGCCGCCGGGGAGACGGTGCTCGGTTCCGATCTGAGCGTCCACCCCGGCGGCAAGGGCGCCAACCAGGCCGCGGCCGCCGCCCGGCTCGGGGCCCGGACGGCGCTGCTGGCCCGGGTCGGCGACGACGCCCACGGCCGGCTGCTGCTCGACGCCCAGCGCGCGGCCGGGGTCGACCCGGCGGGCGTGCTGGTCGGCGGGGCGCCCACCGGGGTCGCGCTGATCACGGTGGACCCGTCCGGTGACAACAGCATCGTGGTCTCGCCGGGCGCCAACGGCCGGCTCACCCCCGAGGACGTCCGCGCGGCCGGCGCCCTCCTGCGCGCCTCCCGGGTGGTCTCGGCGCAACTGGAGATCCCGCTGGAGACGGTCGTGGAGGCGGTGCGGAACCTCGCGCCGGGAAGCCGCTTCGTGCTGAACCCGTCGCCGCCGTGCCCCCTGCCGCAGGAACTCCTGAAGGCCTGCGACCCGCTGATCGTGAACGAGCACGAGGCGAAGGTGCTCCTGGGCGGCGCCGAGGCGGGCGACACCCCCGAGAGCTGGGCGCGGGACCTGCTCGCCCTGGGCCCGCGCTCGGTGGTGGTCACGCTGGGCGGCGAGGGCGCGCTGGTGGCGTCCGCCGACGGGGTCGCCCGGGTCCCGTCCGTGAAGGTGGACGCCGTGGACACCACGGGCGCGGGCGACGCGTTCACCGCGGCGCTGGCCTGGCGGCTGGGCGCGGGCGCGTCCCTGGAGGAGGCGGCGGCCTACGCGGCCCGGGTCGGCGCGGTCGCCGTCACCCGGCGGGGCGCGCAGGAGTCCTACCCGACGGCGGCGGAGGTCGACGCCCTTTGAGGGGGTGGGGTGTTCGCCTTGAGCGGTGCGGGGCGTCCGACTTGAGCCGTGCGGGTGTTCGTCCGGGACCTGTCCGGGGGTGCGGCGCCCAAACGGCTTCGAGGGGGGCCCGGTCCGTCGACCCGGCCCCCTCGGCTCTTCGCCTGCGTCAGACGGTCATCGGATCACGTGCTCCACGAACCGGTCCGCCGTCTCCGCCAGTACCTCCCGTCCGTCCCTGGCCCACAACTCCTCGTTGAACAGCTCGACTTCGATGGCGCCGGTGTAGCCGGCCGCCTCCACGTACCGCTTCCACTCCCGCATGTCGATCGAGCCGTCGCCGATCTGGCCGCGGCCGTTGAGCACGCCCTCGGGCAGCGGGGTGGTCCAGTCGGCGAGCTGGAAGGTGTGGATGCGGCCGCCCGCGCCCGCCCGCGCGATCTGCTCGGGAGCGGTGTCGTCCCACCAGATGTGGTACGTGTCGACGGTGACGCCGACCTGGCCGGCGGGGAAGCGTTCGGCGAGGTCGAGCGCCTGGGTGAGGGTCGAGACCACGCAGCGGTCGGCGGCGTACATGGGGTGCAGCGGCTCGATGGCCAGGCGGACACCGCGCTCGGCGGCGTACGGGCCGAGGACGGCGAGGGCGTCCGCGATGCGTTCACGGGCCCCATGCAGGTCCTTGCTGCCGGCGGGCAGTCCGCCGGAGACCAGCACCAGCGTGTCCGTGCCGAGCGCCGCTGCCTCGTCGATCGCCGCGTGGTTGTCGCCCAGCGCCTCGGCCCGCTCGACCGGGTCGATCGCCGTGAGGAAGCCGCCCCGGCACAGGGTGGTGACGGTGAGGCCCGCGTCCCGTACGAGCTTGGCGGCGGCCTCCACCCCGTACGCCCGCACCGGTTCGCGCCACAGGCCTACGCCCGGCACTCCCAACTCCAGGCAGATGTCGACCAGTTCCGGCAGTGACAGCTGCTTGACCGTCATCTGGTTGATCGAGAAGCGTTCCAGGCCCGCGCTCATTGGTTCACCCCGTACAGCGACAGCAGGTTCTTCATCCGCTCCTCGGCGAGCTTCGGATCCGGGAACAGGCCGAGTCCGTCGGCGAGTTCGTAGGCGCGGGCGAGGTGCGGCAGGGAGCGGGCCGACTGGAGGCCGCCGACCATCGTGAAGTGCGTCTGGTGCCCGGCGAGCCAGGCCAGGAACACCACGCCGGTCTTGTAGAAGCGGGTGGGGGCCTGGAAGAGGTGCCGGGACAGTTCGACCGTGGGGTCGAGCAGGCCGCGGAAGCCCTTGACGTCCCCGGTGTCCAGGACCCGTACCGCCTCGGCCGCCAGCGGTCCGAGCGGGTCGAAGATGCCGAGCAGCGCGTGGCTGAAGCCCTGCTCGTCGCCGGCGATCAGCTCCGGGTAGTTGAAGTCGTCGCCGGTGTAGCAGCGCACGCCCTGCGGCAGTCGGCGGCGCAGGTCGATCTCCCGCTGGGCGTCCAGCAGCGAAATCTTCACTCCGTCGACCTTGTCGGGGTGGGTGGCGATGACCTGGAGGAAGGTGTCGGTGGCCGCGTCCAGGTCGGCCGAGCCCCAGTAACCCTCCAGGGCCGGGTCGAACATGGGGCCGAGCCAGTGCAGGATCACCGGGTCGGCGGCCTGGCGGAGCAGGTGGCCGTAGACCTCCAGGTAGTCCTCCGGGCCCTCGGCCGTGGCCGCCAGGGCGCGCGAGGCCATCAGGATCGCCTGGGCGCCCGCCTCCTCCACGACGGCGAGCTGCTCCTCGTACGCGGCCCGGGTCTGCGCGAGCGAGCCGCCGGTGAGCTGGTCGGTGCCGACGCCGCAGGCGATCCGCCCGCCGACACCGCGGGCCTCGGCAGCGGACCGGCGGATCAGCTCGGCCGCGCCCGCCCAGTCCAGGCCCATGCCGCGCTGCGCGGTGTCCATGGCCTCGGCGACGCCGAGCCCGTGGGCCCACAGATGGCGGCGGAAGGCGAGGGTGGCGTCCCAGTCGACGGCGGCGGGCGAGTCGGGCGACGCGTCGGCGAACGGGTCGGCGACGACGTGCGCCGCGGAGAAGACCGTGCGGGAGGTGAAGGGCGTGCCGGGGGTGGGGGCGAGCGGCTCGGTGCGGGGCTCGTAGGTCCGCAGCGCCCCGCCCGCGCCGGGCAGTCGGATGGTCACGGCTGGATCTCCGGTACGTCGAGGCGGCGGCCCTGGGCCGAGGACTTCAGGCCCAGCTCGGCCAGTTGGACGCCGCGGGCGCCGGCGAGCAGGTCCCAGTGGTAGGGGGCGTCCGCGTAGACGTGCTTGAGGAACAGCTCCCACTGGGCCTTGAAGCCGTTGTCGAAGTCCTGGTTGTCGGGCACCTCCTGCCACTGGTCGCGGAAGGCCTCGGTGGCGGGGATGTCGGGGTTCCAGACCGGCTTGGGGGTGGCGGAGCGGTGCTGGACGCGGCAGTTGCGCAGGCCGGCGACGGCCGACCCCTCGGTGCCGTCCACCTGGAACTCGACGAGTTCGTCGCGGTTGACGCGGACCGCCCAGGAGGAGTTGATCTGGGCGATCACGCCGCCCTCCAGCTCGAAGACGCCGTAGGCGGCGTCGTCGGCGGTGGCCTCGTAGGGCTTGCCGTTCTCGTCCCAGCGCTGGGGGATGTGGGTGGCGGCGAGGGCCTGTACGGAGGTGACCCGGCCGAACAGCTCGTGCAGCACGTACTCCCAGTGCGGGAACATGTCGACGACGATGCCGCCGCCGTCCTCGGCGCGGTAGTTCCAGGACGGGCGCTGGGCGTCCTGCCAGTCGCCCTCGAAGACCCAGTAGCCGAACTCGCCGCGCACGGACAGGATCCGGCCGAAGAAGCCGCCGTCGATCAGCCGCTTCAGCTTGAGCAGTCCGGGCAGGAAGAGCTTGTCCTGGACGACGCCGTGCTTGACGCCGGCCTCGCGGGCGAGCCGGGCGAGCTCCAGGGCGCCCTCCAGGCCGGTGGCGCTGGGCTTCTCGGTGTAGACGTGCTTGCCGGCGGCGATCGCCCTCTTGATCGCCTCCTCGCGGGCCGAGGTGACCTGCGCGTCGAAGTAGATGTCGACGGCCGGGTCGGCGAGGACGGCGTCCAGGTCGGTCGAGACGTGCTCCAGGCCGTGCTTCTCGGCGAGCGCCCGCAGGGCGTGCTCGCGCCGGCCGACCAGGACCGGTTCCGGCCACAGCACGGTGCCGTCGCCGAGGTCGAGTCCGCCCTGCTCACGCAGGGCGAGGATCGATCGGACCAGATGCTGGCGGTACCCCATGCGACCGGTCACGCCGTTCATGGCGATCCGCACCGTCTTGCGTGTCACGTCAGTCCCTTCGTACGCGGTCCACGCGCCGCGTACGCCCCCGGTGGTCGCACTGGTGAGCGTTGCAGCAAGCGCTTTCTATACACAGAGAAGCTAGCCTCTGGACAGCGGTCCGGACAAGAGCCCGTCCAGGACGTGGTGGTTCGAGGGGGCGAACGGGTGGGCCAGGTGGCCGTAAGGTCTGCTCGACACCCTGAGCGGCCGCATCCCCGACGGCGGACCGCGGGTGGCACGTACCGGCTGAGCACGGCACGTACGAGGACGAGATGCGCGACCGGAGGACGACGAGATGACGGTGACCCTGGCGGACGTGGCGGCCCGCGCACAGGTCTCTCCCGCGACGGTGTCGCGCGTGCTGAACGGCAACTACCCGGTCGCCGCCTCCACCCGGGAGCGGGTGCTGAAGGCGGTCGACGAGCTGGACTACGTCCTCAACGGCCCCGCGAGCGCGCTCGCCGCCGCGACCTCCGACCTGGTCGGCATCCTGGTGAACGACATCGCCGACCCCTTCTTCGGGATCATGGCGAGCGCCATCCAGTCGGAGATCGGCGGCCCCGGGGGCCGGGCCGGCGGGGAGCGGCTGGCGGTGGTCTGCAACACGGGCGGCTCACCGGACCGCGAGCTGACCTACCTGACCCTGCTGCAACGGCAGCGGGCGGCGGCGGTGGTGCTGACCGGCGGGGCCGTGGAGGACGCGCCGCACGCGGCGGCGGTCTCGGCGAAGCTGCGCAAGCTGGCCGACGCCGGGACGCGCGTGGTGCTGTGCGGGCGGCCGCCGGCGCCCGGCGCCCAGGCGATCGCGCTGGCCTTCGACAACCGGGGCGGCGGACGGCGGTTGACGGAGCATCTGATCGCCCTGGGCCATCGGCGGCTGGGCTACATCGCGGGCCCCGAGGAGCGGACGACCACCCGCCACCGCCTGGAGGGCCACCGGGAGGCGCTGGCGGCGGCGGGCATCGAGGACGACCCCGGCCGCACGGTCTACGGCCAGTACGACCGCTCGTCCGGCCACGAGGGCACCCTGGAGCTGCTGCGCCGCGACCCGTCCCTGACGGCGGTCGTCGCCGCGAACGACTCCGTCGCGCTGGGCGCCTGCGCCGCGCTGCGCGAGTCCGGTCTGCGCATCCCTCAGGACGTCTCGGTGGCGGGCTTCGACGACCTGCCCTTCAGCGTCGACACGGTCCCCGCCCTCACGACGGTCCGGCTGCCGCTCGCGGAAGCGGGGGCGCGCGCGGGCCGCATCGCGATGGGCCGCGAGGAGCCGCCGTCCGGAGGCGTCGCGACGATCCCGGGAGAGCTGATGGTGCGGGGGTCCACGGGGGCACCGCGGGGGGCGTGAGGCACACGCGGGTCCAGGGGGACCCCGCGGCGTGAGGCACACGCGAACCCATGGGGATCCCGCAACGTGCGGCGCCACGGGGTGAGACATCGCACGGAGGCGGAGGCACCTGGCGGGCGGGAGACACCCCGCAGGGCAGGAGACACGTCCCGCGGGGACGTGAGCGCGGGGCGTGAGGCACCGAGGGAGTCCACGGGCACACCTCGCGGAACGTGAGGCACACGCGAACCCATGGGGATCCCGCAACGTGCGGCGCCACGGGGTGAGACACCGCGCGAGACGGAGGCATCTGGCGGGGCGTGAGACGTCCCGCGGGGCTTGAGGAGCGCGGGTCGCGGGAGCACCAAGCGGCGCGTGAGGCGCCGCACGGGGCGTGAGGCACTAGGCGAGGCGTGAAGCACCGAGCGAAGCGTAAGACGCCGCGCGGGCGTGAGACACCGATCGAGTCCGCGGGCGCAGCGCGCGGGGCGTGTGGCGGAGTGGGGCCGAGGCGTGGACCGGTGGTCGTTGCGGGGATAGCCTCGGGGTGAGCGGTTTCTCTGACTGGGTCAAGTATCCGGGCTGTCCGGGCCGGTGGCGGAACCGTGGCCGTATCCCACCCCTCACCCACGGGGCCCCACATGACCGTCCAGGACATCCGCGCGTTCAACCGCTTCTACACCAACGCCATCGGCGCCCTCGACTACGGCCGCCACCTCTACGCCCCCTACACGCTCACCGAGTCCCGGGTCCTCTACGAACTCGCGCACGCGCCCCGGACCGACGCGGCGGACCTGCGGGCCGAACTCTCGCTGGACGCCGGGTACCTGAGCCGGATCCTCAACAAGTTCGAGCGGGAGGGGCTGGTCGAGCGCGGGCCGTCCGAGCGTGATCCCCGGCGCCGGAGCGTCACCCTCACCCCGCGGGGCAGGGAGGCCGCCGGCCTGCTGGAGGAGCGGGCGCGGGAGTCCGTCGGCCGGCTGCTGCTCTCCGTACCGCCGGCGGACCGGCCGCGGCTGGCGGACGCGATGCGCACCGTACGGGAGATCCTGTCCGACGGGCGGGCGCCCCGGCCGGAGGACGTCGTGCTGCGCGGGCCCGGCCCCGGCGACCTGGGCTGGATCGTGCAGTGCAACGGCGCGGTGTACGCCGCCGAGTACGGCTGGAACGCCGACTACGAGGGCCTGGTCGCGAGGATCGTCGCCGGCTTCGCCGAGGACCACGACCCGGACCTGGAGCGGGTGTGGATCGCCGAACTCGACGGGCGGCCGGTGGGGTGCGTGATGTGCGTACGGGACGAGGCCCCGACCACCGCCCGGCTGAGGCTGCTGCTCGTCGGGCCCGAGGCGCGCGGACTGGGCATCGGCGACCGGCTGGTGCGGGCGGTCGCCGACTTCGCGCGTGGGGTCGGCTACCGGGACCTGGTGCTGTGGACCAACGACGTGCTCGGCAGCGCCCGCCGCATCTACCAGCGGCACGGCTTCGTCCTGGTCTCCGAGCAGCCGCACCACTCCTTCGGCAAGGATCTGGTGGGCCAGGACTGGCGGCTGAATCTGGGCGAACCGGGCGCATGACGGGTAGGGTCCCTGCCCATGAAGTTCGCCTTCTCCACTCTGGGTGTGCCCGGCCTGCCCGTACCGGACGTGGTCCGGCTCGCCGCCGCGCACGGCTACCACGGTGTCGAACTGCGCGCCCACCCCGAGGAGCCGGTGCACCCGGGGCTCGGGGCCACTGAACGGGCCGAGGTGGCCGCCGAGTTCGAGGCGGGCGGGGTCGAGATCCTGGGGCTCGCCGGGTACCCGCGGGTCGCCGCGCCCGGCGACGACGCGGCCGTGGATCGTGAGATCCGCGAACTCCTGGAGCTCGCCGGAGACTTGGGCGCCTCCTTCGTGCGGGTGTTTCCCGGCGCGGATCCGCGGCGGCCGGCCCCGGAGAGCGACGCCCTCGCCGCCCGGAGGCTGGCGGCCGTCGCCGGGCACGCCGCCGACCTGGGCGTCCGCATCCTGCTGGAGACCCACGACTCGCACCGCACGGGCGCGGACGTCCTGCGCGTCCTCGGTCCGGTCGGCCACCGCCAGATCGGCGCCCTGTGGGACGTGATGCACACCTGGCTGGGCGGCGAGCAGCCCCCGGAGACCTTCGCCGCCCTCTCCCCGTACCTCGGCTACGTCCAGGTCAAGGACATCGCCTCGGCCGACGACACGACACCCCTCCCCCTGGGCGCGGGTGCCCTGCCGCTCGCCGAGTGCGTGGAGGTCCTCACCCGCCACGGCTGGGACGGCTGGCTGTGCTGGGAGTACGAGAAGCGCTGGTACGAGGCGGCGGCACCGCTGCCGGACCTGCTCGGTCCGGGGCGGGAGCATCTGGCCCGGCTGCTGACCGAGTCGGCCTGACCTCGGCCGGGCCGGACCGCCACCGGTGGTGCCGCCGGCCTCACCGCGGCTGCCCGGCGGGCTGCGACGGCTCGGGGCCTTCGGCGTGGACGGCGGGCTCCGGGGCCGGGGCCGGCGGCTGCTCGCGGCGGCTCGGTGCGAGCGAGGTCAGCGCCACCCCGCCGACCAGCAGCGCCGCCGCGCACCAGCGCAGGGGACTCACCGATTCGCCGAGGAAGAGCGCCGCCGAGGACATGCCGAAGACCGGGACCAGCAGTGAGAACGGCGCGACCGTGGAGGCCGGGTGGCGGCGCAGCAGCCAGCCCCAGGCGCCGAAGCCGAAGACCGTGGTGATCCAGGCGACGTAGAGGACCGTGCCCGCGCCCTGCCAGTCCAGGGCGCGCAGCGCGGCCAGGTCCCGGGAGGGGCCCTCCAGCAGCAGCGACAGGCCGAGCAGCGGCAGGACCGGGACGGTGCTCACCCAGACCATGAAGTTCAGCGCGTCCGGGGAGGCCGCCTTGCGGGTCAGGACGTTCGAGACGCCCCAGCAGGCCGCCGCGGCGACGACGAGCGCGAAGGCGCCGAGGGGGCCCGCGGTGCCCTCGTCCACAGCCGCGACGCCGATGCCGGAGAGCGCCACGCCCATGCCCAGCACCCGTACGCCCGTGGGCCGTTCGCCCAGCACCAGGAAGGCGAACAGGGCCGTGAAGACCGCCTGGATCTGGAGCACCAGGGAGGAGAGCCCGGCGGGCATCCCGGCGTCCATCCCGACGAACAGCAGCCCGAACTTGGCGACACCGAGCACCAGTCCCACCGCCACGATCCATTTCCACGCCACCTTCGGCCGGCCCACCAGGAAGACGGCGGGCACCGCGGCCGCCAGGAAGCGCAGGGCCGAGAAGAGCAGGGGCGGGAAGTGGCCGAGGCCGACCTCGATGACGGTGAAGTTCACACCCCAGACGGCGGCGACGAGGACGGCGAGCAGGACATGGGCAGGTCGCATGTACCGAGGATCACTTCCGCGGACCGTGAAGCACCAGCGATGATTGCTGCACCATTGAGTGAAGCACCGCTAACCATTCGCCCGTCGGAGGAACCGTGCTCGATCTCCAGCGTCTCCGCGCCCTGCACGCCGTCTCCGTGCACGGCACCGTCGGGGCGGCCGCAGCCGCGCTCGGGTACACCTCGTCGGCGGTGTCGCAGCAGATCGCCAAGCTGGAGCGGGAGACCAGGACCGTACTCCTCGAACGCGAGGGGCGCGGGGTGCGGCTCACCGACGAGGCACACCAACTAGTCGTCACAGCAGGCGAGTTGCTGGCGATCGTGGAGCGCGCTGAGACCGAGCTGGAGGAGCGGCGCGGGGTGCCCGCCGGACGGCTGCTGGTGGCGGCGTTCGCCTCGGCGGCACGCGGGCTCATGCCCCGCGTCCTCGCGGACCTGGCCCGCCGGCACCCGGCCCTGGACACCCGGCTCAGCGAGGTCGACCCGCATCTGTCGGTGGACCTGGTCGCCAAGGGCGCCGTCGACCTGGCCGTCGCGCACGACTGGGACATCGCCCCGCTGCCCGCGCCGTCCGGGGTGGAACAGGCCGTCATCGGGGACGACTTGTGCGACCTGCTGGTGCCGGCCGGGCACCCGTTCGCGGGACGGACGGGGGTACGGCGCGAGGAGCTGGGCGGCGAGCGGTGGATCTGCCAGCCGCCGGGCCGGGTGTGCAGCGACTGGCTGCTGCGCACCCTGCGCGCCGCCGGACACGAGCCGAACGTGGTCCACCAGGCCGACGAGAACCCGACCCTGGTCGCCCTGGTCGCCGCGGGCCTGGGCGTCGCGCTGATCCCGCGCCTGGGCCGGGGCCCGCTGCCCGAGGGGGTCGTGGAGGTGCCGCTGGACCCCATGCCCGTACGGCGGTTGTACGCGCTGTGGCGCACGGGCGCCGCCCGGAGGCCGGCCATCGCGGAGACGGTGCGCACCCTGCGGGAGCACTGGCCCGAGGTGTCCGCCCGCTGAGCCCCGCTGAGCCCTCGCGGCCACATCCGCACCGACGTGCGGGAATCCGCGCCCGGCCGGGAACCCGGCCCCGCTCCCGACCGTCCAACCGGCGAGCTGCCGGAGGAGTCCGCGCGGTGCGGTGTCGGCCTCGCCTACGGCCGGCGGTCGCCGACCACCCTCTCCTCCGCACCGCGGCCGGCAGCCCGCCGCCGTCGGCGCGCCCCCCTCCGGCAGCGCCGGCGGCGGCCCCCACCGGTTCCTGTGCACTCCCTTGACTGGCAGAAACTTCCCGGATATTGGTGACTCCTCGGAAGTTTCCTTCAGTGGTACTCCAGCCGATCTCCTCCGGAAGGGGCGCACGTGCACGACACCAGCACGGGAACCACCGCACTTCCCTCCAGACGTACCCTCCTCGCCGCCACCGCAGGCATCACCGCCGCCCTGGCGGTCCAGGGCACCGGCACCGCCCACGCCGCTTCCCACAACGACCAGAAGCTGCGTGCCCTCATCTCCCGGATGACGCTCGAGGAGAAGGTCGGCCAGCTCTTCGTGATGCGGGTCTACGGCCACTCGGCCACCGCCCCGACGCAGGCCGACATCGACGCCAACCTCAAGGAGATCGGCGTCCGCACGGCCGCCGAGCTGATCGCCAAGTACCGCGTCGGCGGCATCATCTACTTCGCCTGGGCCAACAACACCCGGAACCCGCACCAGATCGCCGACCTGTCCAACGGGATCCAGCAGGCGGCCCTCGGGCAGCCGCGCGGTCTGCCCCTGCTCGTGGCCACCGACCAGGAGCACGGCATCGTCTGCCGTGTGGGCAAGCCCGCGACCCTCTTCCCGGGCGCCATGGCGATAGGCGCGGGCGGCTCGCCCGCCGACGCCCACACCCTGGGCCGTATATCCGGCGCCGAGCTGCGCGCCCTCGGCATCAACCAGGACTACTCCCCCGACGCCGACGTGAACGTCAACCCGGCCAACCCGGTCATCGGCGTACGGTCCTTCGGCGCCGACCCGGACGCGGTGGCGGGGCTGGTGGCCGCGGAGGTGAAGGGCTACCAGAGCTCCAAGGTGGCGGCGACCGCCAAGCACTTCCCCGGGCACGGGGACACCGCCACCGACAGCCACTACGGCTTCCCGGTCATCACGCACAGCCGCGAGGTGTGGGAGAAGCTGGACGCGGTGCCGTTCCGGGCCGCGATCAAGGCCGGCATCGACTCGATCATGACCGCGCACATCCAGTTCCCGGCGCTGGACGATTCCGGCGACCCGGCCACCCTCTCCCACCCGGTCCTCACTGGCATCCTGCGCGGCGAACTCGGCTACGACGGGGTCGTGGTGACCGACTCGCTCGGCATGGACGGCGTGCGCACCAAGTACGGCGACGACCGGGTGCCGGTGCTGGCGCTGAAGGCGGGCGTGGACCAGTTGCTCAACCCGCCCTCGCTGGACGTGGCCTGGAACGCGGTGCTGGGCGCGGTGCGCGCCGGCGAGCTGACCGAGGCCCGGCTCGACGAGTCGATCCTGCGCATCCTGCGGATGAAGGCGAAGCTGGGACTGCTCGACGACCCCTACGTCAGCCAGGCGGACGTCGACCGCGTCGTGGGCATCGGCACCCACCTGGCGGCGGCCGACCGCGTCGCCGAGCGGACCACGACCCTGCTGGCCAACGAGGGCCGCCTGCTGCCGCTGCCCCGCCGCAGCCACAACAAGCTGCTCGTCGTCGGCGCCGACCCCGCTTCCCCGTCGGGCACCACGGGCCCGCCCACCGGAGTGCTCGCCGCCGCCCTCACGGAACTCGGTTTCCAGGCCACGGCGTTGTCGACGGGCACCGCCCCGTCGGCGGCGACCGCCGACAAGGCGGTGGCCGCGGCGCAGGACGCGGACGCGGTGGTGATCGGGACGTACAACGTCACGGCGGGCAGCTCCCAGAAGACGCTGGTGGAACGGCTCGTCGCCACCGGCCGCCCGGTGATCGCCGTCGCGATCCGCAACCCCTACGACATCGCCCACCTTCCCACGGTCCCGGCCTACTTGGCGGCCTACTCCTGGACCGACGTGGAACTGCGCGCCGCCGCACGGGTGATCGCAGGGCAGGTGCGGCCGCACGGCAGGCTCCCGGTGCCGGTCCAGCGGGCGGACGACCCGGCGCAGGTCCTGTACCCCATCGGGTACGGCCTGTCGTACTAGCCGCCCTCGCGCGCCGGGCGTACGGCGCTTACGCCGCACCCCCGGCGCGCCACCGCCAACTGGCCCGAAGCACCCCGCGCGCCTGGCGTGGCCCCGCTCTGGCGGGCCACGCTGGGCCGGGGGGTGGACCGGGGGATGGCGATGCGCGGGAAATGGTCCGTGGGGGTGGCGTGCGCCCTGCCGGCGCTGCTCGTGGCTCTGCTGACGGGCTGCGGGCGGCCGTCCGGGTCCACGGGCGGCCAGGAGCGGGGCGGCGCCCCGGCCTCCGCGCGGCCCCCCGGTCACGGCGCGGTGTTCCTCGGCCTGGGCGAGTGCAGTTCCTTCGGCACGTCGAGCTTCACCGAGGTGCCGTGTTCCGGGGAGCGGGCCGCGGCCAGGGTGATCGCCCGCCACGACGGCCCACCCGGCGACGGCCCGCCCTGCCCGCCGGACACCGACTTCGTCCTGCACATCGGCGCCCAGCCGGCCGCCCCCGGCCAGGAGGGCGGCGCGATCCCGCGGGGCTACGCCTGCATGCGCAATCTCCAGCCGCCGCACCCCGGCGACCCCGGCGGCGGGGGCGGCCCGCGCACCGTCGTCGGCGACTGCCTCTACGGCTCCGGCCGCGGCCAGGTCCGGGAGACCGCGTGCGACGGCACGGGCGGGAGGAAACCGGAGTACCTGGTGACGCGGGCGGTGCGCGACCGCGGCCAGTGCCCGGCGTCGACCGCCCTGTACGTCCGGCTCGGCGGCGACGAACCGGTGGGCTGCGCCCGGAAACTGTGACTCCGGGCGCAGCCCACCGAATGGTCAGCGCGTGTCGATCAGCGCGTGCGTGTCGGCGGGTGCCGACCGGCGCGTCACGGCCTGAGCGCGGGCTCGCGCTCCACGTCCCGCACGTCCAGCTTCGCGTCGAAGCCGGCCAGCGGCTTGGCCACCGACGGGTTCACCTGGACCGCCGGGGTGGCGACTCCGGCCCACTTCAGGATCTTCGCCGTGGCGAGCGCCTTCTCGTCCGCCACGAGACCGGCGACGTTCGCCCCGTGGTTCATGCCGGGCGCCGTGAACACGTACGAGTCCCGTGCCCCGTTGCCGAGGCGGAACGGCTCCGCGCCCCACGGGTCGTTCTGCCCGTACACGAAGAGCATCTGGTTCGCGTGCTGGCGCACCCAGGTGTCCACGTCACGCATCGCCGACGGCTGGAACTTCATCGGGATGGACCGCGGCACGTAGTTGCGCGGCGGCTGGTAGCCGTAGCGGATCAGCTGCTTCTCGATGTGCGGGAACTGGATCGTCGGCGCGCCCAGCTGTGTGCCCGCCTGGTAGTAGTACGGCGTGTACTGCTCCAGGCCCTGGTCGGTGTAGGCGGAGAACCCGGAGTGGGTGTCGACGGTGTCCCAGATCTGCTGGTCGGTGGCGTTCTTGGCGTCGGCCGGGATGGTGTCGCAGTTCTTCAGCAGGCTGTACTGCCAAAAGCCCCACACGTAGTCGAGGACGACGGCCTCGTACGCCTTGTCGAGGTTACCGACGGTGGTGAAGGTGTAGCCGTTGTCGGCGGCGTACGTGGCGTACTTGTTCTCCAGCGACTCCCGGCGCACCAGCGCCTCCCGCTGCACGCCGTTCAGCCGGTCGCGGCACTCCTTGGTGCCGACGGTGGCGAAGAAGCGGTCGTAGGCGGAATCTTCCTTGTTCACCACGTCGTTGGGCGCGACGTAGGCGACCACGCCGTCCATGTCACCGGGGTAGAAGCGCTTGTAGTAGGTGGCCGTCATGCCACCCTTGGAGCCGCCGGTGGCGATCCAGTTCTGCGAGTAGACCGGCTTCAGCGCCTGGTAGATGCGGTGCTGGTCGCTGGCGGCCTGCCAGATGTCGAGCTTGGACCAGTCGGCCGGGGCGGGCCGGGACGGGGTGAAGAACCGGTACTCCATGGAGACCTGGTTGCCGTCCACGATCTGGGTGGGCTCGCGGCGGCTGGGGGTCGTGGAGACGTTGTAGCCGCCGGTGTAGAAGACCGTCGGGCGGTCGACTCCCTTGTGCAGCACGGTGATCCGCTGCTCGAAGGTGCCCTTCGAGGGGTCGCGGTGGTCGACCGGCTGGGTGTAGTTGAGGACGAAGTAGCGGTAGCCGGCGTAGGGCTTCTCCTGGATCAGGCTCATGCCCGGAATGGCCAGGAGCTGGTTCAGGATGTCGGCTTCCGTGCTGCTTGCGGGGCCGTTCGTGGCCTCCGGCTGGGCCGCGGTAGCCACCCCCGCCGTGCCCAGTGTGCCGATGGACACCGTGAGCGCGAGCAGCCATCTGAGCGCCTTGCGCATGCACCCTCCCTATGAGACAGATGTTCGCCGGAAGCTATCGGAGCAACTCGGGTGCACACCAGGGGAGCAGGGAAAATACCTGAACGTGTTTCAGCGGTTCAGCACAGGATCCAGTCCGTGTGCACCGACTTCGACCCCACCGATCCGGCGACCCGCACGCACCGGTGGCCCGCGTGCACGGTGACCGGGCCGGCGTGCCGGGAGTAGCGGCCCTTGTCGGTGACCGGACGGTTGCCGCGGGCCTGCACCGTCACCGACATCGGCCGTTTGGGGCCGGGTTTCCTGGCGACGGTGAGGGCGCAGACGTAGCCGTCGCGCTTGTGGACGTGGACGGTGCCGGTGGCGAAGGAGAGCGTTCTGACCTCGCGGCCGGCGCAGGTGGTGGCTGCCTGGGCGGTGCCGGGCGCGGCGAACGCCAGCAGCACCGCCCCGGTCAGCACGGCCACGAGCGGCAGCGGCCGCCGGCGTATCGCAGCACTGTCCACGGTCCCCCCTGACGTGAGCGTACAAGCGTACGGATGTACGGACGCGGCCCGTGGGCCGGATGGTTGCGCCCGCGGGCTCAGCGGGACGCGCTGACCTGCTCCTCCGACTCGGGCGCGCCGACGAACGTCCGCCACAGCTCGGCGTATCGCCCGCCGCGGGCCAGCAGTTCCTCATGCGTGCCGTCCTCGGCGACCCGGCCGTGGTCCATCACCACCACCCGGTCGGCGCGGGCGGCCGTCGTCAGCCGGTGGGCGACCACCAGTGTCGTACGGCGGCCCGCGAGCCGGTCGGTGGCCTGGTTGACCTGTGCCTCGGTGGCCAGGTCGAGCGCGGCGGTCGCCTCGTCGAGGAGCAGCACGTCGGGGTCGACGAGTTCGGCGCGGGCCAGCGCGATCAGCTGGCGCTGACCGGCCGACAGATTGCGCCCGCGCTCGGCGACCTCGTGCAGATAGCCGCCCTCCAGCGTGGCGATCATCTCGTGTGCGCCGACCGCGCGCGCGGCTGCCTCCACCTCGGCGTCGGTGGCGTCGGGGCGGCCGTAGGCGATGGCGTCGCGGACGGTGCCCGGGAAGAGGTACGCCTCCTGCGGGACGACCCCGAGCCGGTGCCGGTACGCGGTGAGGTCCAGCGCCCTGAGGTCCGTGCCGTCGACGGTCACCCGGCCGCCGGTCGGGTCGTAGAACCGGGCCACCAGCTTCACCAGGGTCGACTTGCCCGCGCCGGTCTCGCCGACGAAGGCGACGGTCTGTCCGGCCGGGACTCGCAGGTCGACACCGGTGAGTGCCGCCTCGCCCGCGTCGGCGGCGCCGTACCGGAAGTGCACGTCCTCGAAGGCGATCTCGCCGCGCAGGGCGGGCACGTCGAGGGGCTCGGCGGCGGACTTCGTCGACGTCGGCTCCCGGAGCAGTTCCCGGATGCGGCCCAGGGAGACGGTCGCCTGCTGGTAGCCGTCGAAGACCTGGGAGAGCTGCTGGACGGGCGCGAAGAACAGGTCGATGTAGAGCAGGTACGCCACCAGGGCGCCCGTGGTCAGCGTGGCCGCCTCCACCCGGCCCGCGCCCGCGATCAGCACCGAGGCCGCCGCGACCGAGGACAGGAACTGCACGAACGGGAAGTAGACCGAGATCAGCCACTGGCCCCGGATCCGCGCCTGGCGGTAGCTGTCGCTGCGCTCGGCGAACCGCCGCCCGCCGTCCCTCTCGCGCCGGAAGGCCTGCACGATCCGCAGCCCGGCCACCGACTCCTGGAGGTCGGCGTTGACCACCGACACCCGCTCACGGGCGAGCTCGTACGCCTTCACGCTCGCCCGGCGGAAGAAGAACGTGCCGACGACCAGCGGCGGCAGCGTCGCGAAGACGACCAGCGCCAGCTGCACGTCGATCACCAGCAGGGCGACCATGATGCCGAAGAAGGTGACGACCGAGACGAACGCCGTGACCAGACCGGTCTGCAGGAACGTCGACAGCGCGTCCACGTCCGTCGTCATCCGGGTCATGATCCGGCCGGTCAGCTCGCGCTCGTAGTAGTCCAGGCCGAGCCGCTGGAGCTGGGCGAAGATCTTCAGGCGCAGCGAGTACAGCACCCGCTCGCCGGTCCGCCCGGTCATCCGGGTCTCGCCGATCTGCGCCGACCACTGCACCAGCACCGCGAGCAGGGCGAGCAGCGAGGCCGCCCAGACGGCGCCCAGGGCCATCCGTGTGACGCCCTGGTCGATGCCGTGCCGGATCAGGATCGGCAGCAGCAGGCCCATGCCGGCGTCCACGGCGACCAGGCCCAGGCTGGCCAGGAGCGGCAGGCCGAAGCCGCGCAGCAGGCGGCGCAGGCCGTAGGAGTCCTCCGGGCGGACGGCCCGCCGCTCGTCGATGTCGGGGGTGTCGTTCGCGGGCGGCAGCGCCGCGACCTGGGCGAGCAGTTCGGGGGTGGCGGGCATGCCGGCCATCGCCGTGTCCCGGGGCTCGCGGTCCCCCGCCCACAGTGTGGGCGTGATGCCGCGCTCGGCGTCGAACTCGGCGTCCAGTTCCTCCCGGACGGAGACGTCCTCCGGGGGCGCGGCGGGCTGGGCGTGGCCCGGCGAGACGCCGCCG
Source organism: Streptomyces sp. NPDC004721 (assembly GCF_053601495.1). Classification (NCBI taxonomy): domain Bacteria; kingdom Bacillati; phylum Actinomycetota; class Actinomycetes; order Kitasatosporales; family Streptomycetaceae; genus Streptomyces; species Streptomyces sp. NPDC004721. Next base: position 266,857 of record NZ_JBSGBZ010000002.1, on the reverse strand, counting down.
AGCTCGTCGGGGTCGGTGAGCAGGCGCCGGTAGAGGGGGGACCGCTCCTGGAGCTCGTCGTGGGTGCCGATGTCGGCGAGGCGGCCCTGGTCGAGGACGGCGATGCGGTCGGCAAGGTTCAGGGTGGAGCGGCGGTGGGCGATGAGGAGGGTGGTGCGGCCCTCCATGACCTGCGCCAGGGCCTCGTGGATCTCGTGCTCGACCCGGGCGTCCACGGCGGAGGTGGCGTCGTCCAGGACGAGCAGGCGCGGGTCGGTGAGGATCGCGCGGGCCAGTGCGACGCGCTGGCGCTGGCCGCCGGAGAGGGTCAGGCCGTGCTCGCCGACCTTGGTGTCGTAGCCCTCGGGCAGCTCCGAGATGAAACGGTCGGCCTGGGCGGCGCGGGCGGCGGCCTCGATCTGCTCCGGGGTGGCGTCGGGGCGGCCGTAGGCGATGTTGGCGCGGACGGTGTCGGAGAACAGGAAGGAGTCCTCGGGCACCAGGCCGATCGCGGCCCTGAGCGAGTCCAGGGTCAGCTCGCGCACGTCATGGCCGCCGACGAGGACGGCGCCGTGGGTGACGTCGTAGAAGCGCGGCAGCAGCAGCGAGACCGTGGACTTGCCGGAGCCGGAGGAGCCGACGACGGCCAGGGTCTCGCCGGGGCGGATCTCGAAGGACAGCCCCTGAAGGACGGGCCGGCCGTCCTCGTAGCCGAAGGAGACGTCGTCGAACTCGACGGTCGCGGGGGCGTCGGCGGGCAGTTCCTTGGTGCCCCCGGTCAGGGTGGGCTCGGTGTCGATCAGCTCCAGGACGCGTTCGGTGCCCGCCCGGGCCTGCTGCCCGACCGTGAGCACCATGGCGAGCATGCGGACCGGGCCGACGAGTTGGGCGAGGTAGGCGGAGAAGGCGACGAACGTGCCCAGCGTGATGTGCCCGCGCACGGCGAGCCAGCCGCCGAGGGCCAGCATGGCGACCTGGCCGAGGGCGGGCACGGCCTGGAGGGCGGGGGTGAACCTGGAGTTCAGCCGGATGGTGCGCAGCCGCCCGGCGAACAGCCTGCGGCCGACCTCGCGCAACTTGGCGGTCTCCTGCTCCTCCTGTCCGAAGCCCTTCACCACGCGTACGCCGCTCACCGCGCCGTCGACCACGCCGGCGACGGCGGCGGCCTGCGCCTGGGCGTACCAGGTGGCGGGGTGGAGCTTGGTGCGGCTGCGCCGGGCGATCCAGCCGAGGGCCGGGGCGACGGCGAGGGCGACCAGGGTCAGCGGCAGCGACAGCCAGGCCATGATCACCAGGGAGATCAGGAAGAGCAGTACGTTGCCGATGGTCATCGGCAGCATGAAGAGCAGGCCCTGGATCAGCTGGAGGTCGCTGGTGGCGCGGCCGACCACCTGGCCGGTGGACAGTTCGTCCTGGCGTCTGCCGTCGAGCCGGGTGATCGTCTCGTACATCTCCGTCCGCAGGTCGTGCTGGACGTCGAGGGCGAGCCGGCCGCCGTAGTAGCGGCGGATGTAGGTGAGGACGTAGACGACGAGCGCGGCGGCGATCAGGGCGCCCGCCCAGGGGGCCATACCGCGGCTGTGGCCGCCGATCACGTCGTCGATGATCACCTTGGTGATCAGCGGTACCAGCGCTGTGACGGCCATGCCGGCGAGCGAGGCGCCGAGGGCGAGGACGACGTCCTTGGGGTAACGCCAGGCGTACCCGGCCAGTCTCCGCGCCCACCCCGGCTGCGCTGCCACGTCGGTGCCTCCCTCAAGAGCTGATCTTCCGCAAGACACCAACGCGCACGGCGGCGGATTTCATCCCTCCGTGGCAGCGCGCCCGGCGGCGCGGGGATCACCCGCCGGAGGGGACCGCCACGAACGCCTCCTTCGGTGTGGTGGTGGGCACGTAGCGCACGGTTTTCGTCGTCGTGGGGACGAGGTCCTTGTGGATGGCCTTGGCGATGTTCTGAATGGTGGTGACGCCGTAGTTCATGGTGCTGTTGTCCTGGGTGAGCACCGTGATCATGTAGTCGTGGCCGGCCCCGTTGAAGGTGCCGACGCTGTGCACCCGCCAGCCGTGCGTGGAGCGCGACAGCCAGCCGTTCTTGACGTGCACGGCGACGGAGGACGGCGCCCCGGCGGGCGTGCCCCAGCGCTGGGAGGAGACGACCTGGCCCATGAGCTTGAGGATGTAGGCGCGGGAGTTGTCGCTCAGCACGGAGTTCTTCGCCGTGATCAGTGCGAGCAGCTTCTGCTCGTCGCGCACGGTGATCTGGGTCAGTCCCCAGTAGCCGTTCGCGCCGGGCTTGGTCTGGGTCATGCCGGCCGCGGTCAGGAAGCCCTTCACCTTCGTCACGCCCAGCTGCTTCCACAGGCTGGAGGTGGCGTTGTTGTCCGACTTGGTGATCATGGCCGTGGCGAGCGTGGACTCGCGGGTGGTGAGGTAGCGGTTGTGCTTCTTGGCGTCCCACAGCAGGGTGGCGAGGACGGTGACCTTGACCACGCTCGCCGAGTCGTAGGCGGTCGACTGGCGCAGCGTGCAGGTCGTGTTGGTGCCGCGATCGCGCAGACCGACGGCGATGGTGCCCTTGCGGCTCGTCATGGCCGCGGTGATGTCCTTCTGCAACTTGGCCGCCAGGCCTGCCTTGCCGGACGTGCAGCTGACCGTGGGTACGGCGGCCGCGGCGGGCGGCGCGGCGGCCACGCAGGGAATCAGCATCCCGGCGCCCACGCCCGCCGCGAGCACTCTGGCGCGTCGGGTTGTCGAGTGAGTCATGTCCAGTTGACGTACGGGCTGCGGCGAATGGTTGTGCGAGTTGTCTGAGATTTGACCCACCGTTATCCACCAAAGAAAGGGTGCAGACCGGCCATCGCCGTCCCTACCCGGGCGAACCGGCGCCGTGCAGGCCGAAGCAGCGTCGTTCCTGCTGCCGTACCAGGCAGGCGCTGGCGGTGTCCGGGCCGGATCGGCCGAGGGCGATCATGGGAGTGGAAAGGGAACCCTTCGCGTCGTACTCGTCCTTCACCTCCGCCGTCAGCGGAGCATGACCCGGTATGCGGATCTCGACCCGATCGCCGACCTGCCCCAGGTCGATTCGGGCCCACACGGCGTGGCAGGCGGCACCGTGCCGGATCTTGACCACGGTTCGTCCGGGGAAGGCCTGCCGTCGCAGCGTCGTCGGCGGGGGTATGACGTCGCATCCGTAACTCTCGGGGTTCTTGCCCGTGCAGCCGCCGCCCTCGCAGCCCGGCGACGCCGGGACCGTCAGGGCGGACGTGGCCGGAGAGCCGGCCGACTGCCGGTGACCGGCTCCGAAGGCACCGGCGGCCACGAGCGCCGCCGCGACGGCGACGGTGGCCAGACCGCAGAGCCCTCCGACGGCCAACTCCCAGGGCACGCACGGGCGTGGGAGCCGGCGCGCCGCGTGACCGGACGCCTCGGACGCGGCACTACGGGACGTCGGCGGGGCTGCGGCGCCGTCCTCGGCGGGCCCGGCCGTGTCGTCTCCCGAGGGCTGGGCGGTGAAGCTCTTCATGGGCCCGGCCTCGGCGGGGTCCGGAGGTGACGCCGGGCGGGGCACGGGGAGTCCGGCCCGGGCGGTCGGCGGTGCGGGCTCCGGCGGACTCCCGGAACGCCCGCTCCACACGGCCTCGGCCAGCTCCCACAGTGCGAGCGGTCTGCCGGGATCCTCGCCCGCCAGGGCGCACAGCGCCTCGACGGCCTGCCGGGGCGGGACCGTCTTGCCGTTGAGGTAACGCTCCCAGGAGGACTTGCTGTACCGCGTCCTGTCCGCCAGTCCGGCCAGGCTCAGGCCGGTCCGGGCGCGCAGGCCGCGCAGCGTCCCGGCCAGCCGTTCGCATTCCAGGTGCCGGTCACCGGGTGTCATGCCGCAGCACTCCCCAGGTGTCCTCGCCGACCACTCCGTCCACGACGATGTGCGCGTCCCGCTGCAGCCGCTGCACCGCACGCTCGGTGCCGCTGCCGAAGGCCCCGTCGGCGAGCCCCGGCGAGACGCCGTGGTGCCGCAGCAGGCACTGCGCCTCGACGACGGGCCACTGCGCGGATCCCATGCCGAGCAGCTCCGTACGGGTGTTGCTGTAACCCGCGTACAGCAGACCGTCCTTGCCCCTCCGGACCGAGCACGCGTAGTCCTTGCCCGCCTGGAACACGAACGGGTGCCCGTCCCGATCCGCGGCGGAACCCCCGGCCGCGGCCGCCGGCCGGTCCGACCCCCCGCCGTGGTCCCGGGGGGCGGCCATCAGCAGCGCGGTCAGGGCCAGCAGGGCCGTGACGGACGCCGCCGCCAGGACGGCAACCCACGACCGCCGGCCGCTCCCCGGCTCGTCGTCCCGCGTGCCCTTCCCGGCGTCGGCCGGCTCCTCGGGCTCCTCGGATGTCTCCGCCTCCTTGCCGCGCGTGTCCCGTGGGGCGCCGTCCAGCGCCGCCGCGGCCACCTCGTGCAGGGCCAGCAGCCGGCCGGGGTCGGCGGCACAGGCGCGGGCGAAGGCGGCCACGGCAGGCTGCGGAGGCATCGCCCGGCCGTTGAGGTACCGGTCCCAGGAGGAGCGGCTGTACCCGGTTCTGGCGGCCAGTGCCTGCAGGCTGAGACCGCTGTGGTCCTTGACCCGGCGGAGTTGCAGGACCAGTTGGCGCGTCCTGGGGTCGAGCGAGGTCGGCAGTTGCTTCCAAGGAGACATGTCCCCCGCATCTCTTCCGTTTGCCAGCAACTCTTTACCGAAGATGCGGCGGGTTCTCGCCGCGGTTCCCCGGCGCCGTCCCCCGAAAGGGTGCTTTCAACCACCACCCGGTGTAACCCGCGTCCCGCCACTGCCTCGTCGCATGGCACGTCCCCGCTGGTCAGGAGAGGGGACGTCCCATGTGGGCAGCATTCCGGCGGCGGTTGTGGCCCGCCCCCGCGGCCGGCGGGCAGTGTCGGTGGTGCCCGGCGGGGCGAAGTGTTCGTCCGACGCGGTCCCCGCCCGGCCTCGACAACCGGCCCAAGCAAGGAAACGGGGAAAACTCATGACCATCGGCGCAACGCACAAGTCCCTCGGGATCGGTGTCGCCACGCTCGCCCTCCTGGGCGGCGTGGCCACCGCCGGCACGGCCCACGCGACCGGGAGCGTCACCGCCCACTCCACCGCGGCCGCGGCGAAGAAGTGCACGTACACGAAGAGCCTCGGCTACTACTGCGGCTACTACAAGGGCAGCGGCACCGTCCGCAAGGGCAGCAAGGGCAACGTGGTCCGGGAGGTCCAGGCGCTGATCAACCAGACGACCTCGTACAAGCCCAAGCTCAAGGTCGACGGCGACTTCGGCAAGAACACCAAGGCCGCCGTGATCTGGTTCCAGAAGAAGTACCACGTCAAGCCGTACGACGGCATCGTCGGCAAGAAGACGTGGAAGGAGCTGCGCCTGAAGTAGCCCCGCCGGGGGCGGGTGTGCCGTCCTCTCAGGCCAGGTGCGTGGGCGCGAACATCCGCAGCACCGCCGGGAGGACGACCACCGAGGGCCCCGGTCGGTCCAGGGCGTTCGACAGGTCGGTCTCCAGGGTCTCGGGGGTCGTACGGACGCCCGGGACCCCGAAGGACTCGGCGAGGGCCACGTAGTCGGGGCGGGTGAGCTCCGTCGCCGTGGCCTGGCCGAAGGCGTCGGTCATGTACTCGCGGAGGATGCCGTAGCCGCCGTCGTCGACGATCAGCCAGGTGACGTCGAGGTCGTACTGGCGGGCGGTGGCCAGTTCCGCGATCGAGTACAGCGCGCCGCCGTCGCCCGACACCGCCAGGACCGGGCGGGTGCGGTCGGCGGCCGCCGCCCCCAGCGCCGCCGGGAAGCCGTAGCCGAGGCCGCCGGCGCCCTGGGCCGAGTGCATGGTGTTGGGGGACTTCGCGTCGAAGGCCGACCAGGCCCAGTACGCCAGGATCGTCATGTCCCAGAAGGACGGCGAGCCGGCGGGCAGGGCGCGGCGGACGGACGCCAGCACGTTCTGCTCCAGGGTGAGTTCCTGCGCGGCGATCCGGTCGTGGACCTTGCCGAGCACCTCGCGTACGCGGTCGGCGGCGCCCTCGTCCGCGCGCTCGTCCACCGTCTCCAGCAGGGCCTGGAGCGCCGGGCGGGCGTCGGCGTGGATGCCGAGCGCCGGGTGGTTGGACTCCAGCTTGCCGAGGTCGGCCTCGATCTGGATCACCCGGCCGCGCGGCTTGAACGTGTGGTAGTTGGAGGAGAGTTCACCGAGGCCCGAGCCGACCACCAGCAGGACGTCGGCGTCCTCCAGGAAGTCCGTGGTGTGCCGGTCCTCCAGCCAGGACTGGAGGGACAGCGGGTGCTCCCAGGGGAAGGCTCCCTTGCCGCCGAAGGTCGTGACGACGGGGGCGTCGAGCCGCTCCGCGAGCGCCAGCAGCTTGCCGGACGCGTCGGCGCGGACCACTCCCCCGCCCGCGATGACCGCCGGGCGGGCGGCCGTCGACAGGAGGTCGGCCGCCACCGCGGTCAGTTCGGGACGCGGGACCAGCTCCTCCGGGGTCGCGTCCAGCGCCGTCACCACCGGCAGGCTCGTCCCGTCCAGCAGCACGTCCTGCGGGATCTCCACCCACACGGGCCCGTGCGGGACCGTGAGCGCCGACTTCCAGGCGGCCGCGATGGCGGAGGGGATCTGGGACTGGGTACGGACCGTGTGGACCGACTTCACCACGCCGCGGAACGAGGCGGCCTGGTCGGGCAGTTCGTGCAGGTAGCCGTGGCGGCCGCCGCCGAGCCCGGCCGTCGGGATCTGGCTGCTGATGGCCAGGACGGGGGCCGAGGCCGCCGCCGCCTCCTGGAGCGCGGCCAGCGAGGTCAGCGCTCCCGGGCCGGTCGACAGCAGCAGCGGTGCGGCCTCGCCGGTGATCCGGCCGTACGCGTCGGCGGCGAAGCCCGCGTTGTTCTCCACCCGCAGGCCCACGTACGTGAGGTCCGAGCGGCGCAGCGCGTCGAACATGCCGAGGGCGTGCTGGCCGGGCAGGCCGAAGACGGTCGTCGCGCCCAGCCCGGCCAGGGTCTCCACGACCAGGTCTCCGCCGTTGCGGCCGGGGGGAGGATTGAGGGCGGCCTCCGTCTGCGCGGGTGTCGGGCGGAGTACCGGGTCGTGGTCGTGCGTCACGTCGCTTACGCGTCCTTCCGGGCCGCCGCGATCTGGCGGGTCATGATCGTGGTCAGTTCGTACGCCGTGTGGGAGGCGGCCACCGAGGTGATCTCGGCGTGGTCGTACGCCGGGGCCACCTCGACGACGTCGGCGGAGACCAGGTTGCAGGAGGCCAGGCCGCGCAGGATCTCCAGCAGTTCGCGGGAGGTCATGCCGCCCGCCTCGGGGGTGCCGGTGCCGGGGGCGTGCGCGGGGTCGAGGCAGTCGATGTCGATGGAGATGTACAGCGGGCGGTCGCCGATGCGCTGTCGCAGCTGGTCGGCCACCTCGTCGGCGCCGCGGCGGTAGACGTCGGCGGAGGTGACGATGCCGAAGCCCATCTTCTCGTCGTCGGTGAGGTCCTGCTTGCCGTACAGCGGGCCGCGGGTGCCGACGTGGGAGAGCGCCTCGGTGTCGAGGATGCCCTCCTCCACCGCCCGCCGGAACGGGGTGCCGTGCGTGTACTCGGCGCCGAAGTAGGTGTCCCAGGTGTCGAGGTGGGCGTCGAAGTGGAGCAGCGCGACCGGGCCGTGCTTCTTGGCGACGGACCGCAGCAGCGGCAGCGCGATGGTGTGGTCGCCGCCGAGGGTCATCAACCGGGCGCCGGTGCCGAGGAGTTCGTCGGCGGCGGCCTCGATGGTCTCGACGGCCTCGTTGATGTTGAACGGGTTCACGGCGATGTCGCCGCCGTCCGCGACCTGGGCGAGGGCGAACGGGGAGGCGTCCTGCGCCGGGTTGTAGGGGCGCAGCAGCCGGGACGCCTCACGGATGGCGTTGCCGCCGAAGCGGGCGCCCGGCCGGTACGAGACGCCGGAGTCGAACGGCACGCCCACGACGGCGACGTCGGTGGTGCCCACCTCGTCGAGGCGGGGCAGCCGGGCGAAGGTCGCGGGGCCGGCGTACCGCGGGACGCGGGAGGAGTCGACGGGACCGCGGGGCGTCTCGGTGCTGCTCATACTGGAATGCCTTCTTTCTTACGCTTCGTCGCGCATGTACTGGCTCGTGATCGACTCTACTGATGCGCGGGGGCCGGTTCGGACGCGAGTTCGGGGGTACGCCCGGCGAGCCGCTCGCGCCAGGCGGCGAGGACGGCCTCGTCGGTCGGCTTCGTCGCCAGGGAGACGACGACGTAGGCGGCCAGGGAGGACAGCAGGCCGTAGTAGACGGGCTCGTTGGCGAGGATGCCGAAGGCCGCCATGAGGCCGATGACCGCGGCGCCGCCGACGATCACGGAGGCGAGGGCGCCCTGCACGGTGCCGCGCTTCCACAGCAGCCCGCCGAGGATCGGCACGAGCAGCCCGCCGACGAGCAGGTTGTAGGCGACGGTCAGCGCCTCGACGACGTTGTTGAGCGCGATGGCGGTGCAGATCACGCCGACGCCCATGATCAGGATGAAGGCGCGGTTGCCCTTGACCTCGTCGTGCTCTTCCCCGTCGCGGCGGACCACGCCGCGCAGCCGGGACCAGATGTCGTTGTTGGCGACGGTGGCGCAGGCGATCAGCGCGCCGGAGGAGGTGGACATCACCGCGGCCAGGGCGGCGGCGAGCACCAGGCCGCGGACACCGATGGGCAGGTCGTCCTTGACGATGGTGGCGAAGGCGTCGTCGGCGCTGCCGAGATTGGGGTAGAGCACCTTGGCGGCGGTGCCGATGACCGCGCCGGCGATCGCGTAGACCAGGCAGTAGGTGCCGGCGACGGTGCCGCCCCACTTCGCCGTGGTGTCGCTGCGGGCGGTGAACACGCGCTGCCAGATGTCCTGGCCGATGAGCATGCCGAAGGTGTAGATCAGCACGTAGGTGAAGATCGTCTCGCCGCCAATGCCCAGCGGGTCGAAGTACGAGGTCGGCAGCTTGGCCTTCATCTCGCTGAAGCCGCCCGCCTTGACGACGGCGATGGGCAGCAGCAGGAGCAGCACGCCGATCGTCTTGACCACGAACTGCACCATGTCGGTCAGCGTGATGGACCACATGCCGCCGAGGGTGGAGTAGGCGACGACGATCGTGCCGCCGAGGATGATCGCGACGGTGCGGTTCAGGTCGAACAGGACGTCGAAGATCGTGGCGTACGCGATGGTGGAGGTCACCGCCAGCATCAGGGTGTACGCCCACATCACCACGCCCGAGATGACGCCGGACCGGCCGCCGTAGCGCAGGTCGAGCATCTCGGAGACGGTGTAGACCTTCAGGCGGGCGATGCGGGCGGAGAAGAAGATCGAGAGGGCGAGGATCCCGAGGCCGATGGTGAAGACCATCCAGGCGCCGGAGAGGCCGTACTTGTAGCCGAGGCCGACGCCGCCGATGGTGGACGCGCCGCCGAGGACGATCGCCGCCATGGTGCCGGAGTACATCGCGGGACCCAGGCGGCGGCCCGCGACCAGGAACTCGCTCTTGGACTTGGCACGGCGCATGCCCCACCAGCCCATGGCCAGCATGCCGGCGAGATAGACGACGATCACTGTGTAGTCGACGGCCATGTGGGGCCCTCCTTCGCGCACATCCGGGTGGCGGTGTCGTGCAGATGTTTGGGTTCGTGCAGATATGTGGGGTGGACGTCGGCAAGGGCTCGCGGGGACATCGCCCGTACCCGTGGCTGCCGGTCCCCTAGACACTAGGTGGCCGAAAAGCGACTGCGAAGTGTACTTTTCATCCATTCGAGTCGCGGCGGTATGGAGGGAATGCACATCATGCCGGACGCAACTGTGTCACTGGCCCCCGCGGTCCCACCGACCCCACCGATCCCGCTGTCCGCGCTGCTGGCCCGGGAGGACCTCGCGCTGCGCCTGATCGCCGGCCCGGCCGACCGGGACACCGTGATCCACTGGGCGCACACCTCGGAGATGGCCGACCCCTACCCGTACCTGCTGGGCGGCGAGCTGCTGCTGACGGCCGGCGTGCACGTCACCCCGGCGGACGCCACCGGCCCGTACTTCGACACCTACGTCTCCCGGGTGGTGGCGGCGGGCGGCGCGGCCATCGGCTTCGGTCTGGCGCCGGTGCACGACGCGGTGCCCCGCACCCTGGTGGCGGCCTGCGAGGCCCACGGCCTGCCGCTGCTCGAGGTCCCGCCGCAGACCACCTTCTCCGGCGTCGCCCGCGCCGTCTGGCAGCTGATGGCGCAGGCCCGGCTGGCCGAACTGCGCCGCGTCACGGAGGCGCAGCAGAGGCTCGCGGCCGCCGCCTCCCGCCCCGACCCCATCCCGTCCGTCCTGCGCCAGCTGGCCCAGCGCCTGACCGGCTGGGCGGCCCTGTACGGCCCCGACGGCGCGGAGATCGCCTCGGCGGGCCGCGCCCCGCACGACGCGGCCCGCCAGGCGCTCGCCCATCTGACGGACGTGGTCCGCCCGGCCCCGACGACCACGGCGCCCCCGACCCCACCGGGCACGCCCGTCCGGACGACCACGGCCCCGGCTCCGCCCCCGACCGGCCGTCCCGCCCCGGCAGTCGCTCCCGCCGGCCGGCCCGCGCCCTCCTCCGCCACCGACACCGTGGCCGGCAGCCATCTCGCCGCCTACGCCCTCGGGACCGGGCAGGGCTTCGTACTCGGGGTGTCCTCGCCGCGCCGTGAGCCCGGGGACCACACCATCGCGTCGGTGGCCGCCGTGCTGCTCTCGCTGCTCACCGGCGAGCACCGCAGCGGTACGGGGGCGGCCCGCTCCTCGGCGCTGGTGCGGGTGCTGCTGGGCGCGGCGCCCGAGGAGGTGGCGCCGCTGCTCGGGACCGGGCGGTGGGTCGTCGTGCACGCGCGGCCGGAGACCCAGGCGGCCGACGCCGTGGCCGCCGCCGCGCTCGGCGCCGCGCTGGGCTCGGCCCTGGTCGACCTCGCCGACGGGGTCGTACGGGTCCTCCTGCCCGCCGAGCGGGAGCCGGGCCCCCAGCCCGGCTGGGCCCTCGGGGTGAGCACCGCCGTAGGCCCCGGCGACTGGGCGACGGCCGACTCCCAGGCGGCCCGCGCCCTGGCCCGCGCCCGCGCCACCCGCACCGCCCTGGTCGGCCACGGCACTCGCCCCGGCCTGACCGACCTGCTCCCGCGGGACGAGGCCGACGCCCACGCCCAGGCGCTGCTCGCGCCGCTCGGCGCGGCTCCCGCGCTCATCGAGACGCTGCGCACCTGGCTCTCCCTGCACGGCAGTTGGGACCGCACCGCGGTCGCCCTGTCGGTGCACCGCAACACCGTCCGCCAGCGCATCGCCCGCTGCGCCGCCCTCCTCGGCACCGACCTGGACGACCCCGACGTCCGCATGGAGCTGTGGTTCGCCCTGCGGTGGGCGTGACCCGCGTCCCAGCGGCCGGAACACCGGCGACGCGGGCAGTGCGCTGCACCACAATGGGAGCCATGCCGATATCCGGGACACCCAGCCGCGCCGAGCTCGTCGACCACCTCGTGAGGACCCGTATCGCCGGGGACGTCGCCACCCCTCGCGAGAACAACCTCTCCCACTACCGCAAGCTCGCGAACGGCGACCGCAACTTCTGGCTCGGTCTGGAGCTCGGCGACCGCTGGAGCGACGAGCAGGACGTGCTGGCGGTGATGGCGGAGCGCGTCGGCGTCAACGACGACCCGGAGCACCGCCACGGCCAGGACACCATCGACCCCGAACTGACCGTCGACGCCCTGGAGCGGATGGCCGGCCGGCTGCGCAAGGCGGCCGACAGCGGTCAGCGCGTGCTGTTCGCCACCGGTCACCCCGGCGGCCTGCTCGACGTGCACCGCGCCACCGCCGCCGCCCTGCGCGCCGCCGGCTGCGAGATCGTGGTGATCCCGGACGGACTCCAGACGGACGAGGGGTACGTCATGCAGTTCGCGGACGTGGCCGTCCTGGAACACGGCGCCACGCTGTGGCACACCCACTCCGGTGAGCCGATGCGGGCCATCCTCACCGGCCTGGAGCGCGAGGGCCGCCCGCTGCCCGACCTGGTCGTCGCCGACCACGGCTGGGCGGGATACGCCGGTCAGCACGGCGTGGACTCGGTCGGCTACGCCGACTGCAACGACCCGGCCCTGTTCGTCGCCGAGGCCGAGGGGACCGTCCAGGTGACCGTGCCGCTCGACGACCACGTGGTCAGCCCCCGGTACTACGACCCGATGACGGCGTACCTGCTGGACCAGGCGGGCCTGGGCTAGCGCTGTGACCGGAAAGGTTTGCCGGAAAGCTCGCGGCGTCCGGTGCTGGGGGTACCTCCCACGCCGTTCGGGCTGTGGGGGAGCATCGCAAGGCGGAGCATCGCCCGCGTACTGGATGTACTCGGGTGATGCGACAACGCGACGTGGGGGTACCCCCGGCCGAAGGCTGGAGGAGTGCCGTGCCGGGCGTCGCGAGCCGGTGAACCTTTCCGGTCGCAGCACTAGGCCTCTCGTTCGGATCGGGCCGGCGGGGCGTCCTCGGACCGCGGCACGCGGACCACGCCCTCCTGGATCACCGAGATCGCCAGCCGGCCGTCCTGCGTGTAGATGCGGGCCTGGCCGAGTCCGCGACCGCCGTGTGCGGAGGGGGACTCCTGGTCGTACAGCAGCCACTCGTCGGCCCGGAACGGCCGGTGGAACCACATCGCGTGGTCCAGCGAGGCCCCGACCACGTCGCCGACCGCCCAGCCGCCGCGGCCGTGCGCGAGCAGCACGGAGTCCAGCAGCGTCATGTCGGAGACGTAGGTGGCGAGGACGACATGCAGGAGCGGTTCGTCGATGTCGCCGTCGAGCTTGCCGTTGGCCCGGAACCACACCTGGGAGTGCGGCTCACGCGGCTCGCCGAACCTGCCGTACGGCGGCTCGTCGGCGTAGCGCAGGTCGACGGCCTCGCGGGCCTCCAGGAACCGCTCCACGACCTGGCGCGGGAGATGGCCGTAGCCGCGCATCCGCTCCTGCGAGGTGGGCAGGGTCTCCGGGTCCGGGGCGGGCGGCATGGGCGCCTGGTGCTCCAGCCCCTCCTCGTACGTCTGGAAGGACGCCGAGAGGTGGAAGACGGGCTGCCCGTGCTGGACCGCGACGACCCGGCGGGTGGTGAAGGAGCGGCCGTCGCGGATGCGGTCCACGGTGTAGACGATGGGCGCGCCCGGATCGCCGGGGCGCAGGAAGTACGCGTGCAGCGAGTGCGCGTGCCGGTCCCCGGGAACCGTGCGCCCGGCGGCGACCAGCGCCTGAGCCGCGACCTGCCCGCCGAAGACGCGCGGGACGACCGCGTAGCGGGACTGGCCGCGGAAGATGTCCCGCTCGATCCGCTCCAGGTCGAGCAGATCGAGCAGGGACCGAAGTGCTGGGTTCATGCGCCGGCCTGCCCTACAGGCCCATGTCCTTGGCGATGATCGACTTCATGATCTCGCTGGTGCCGCCGTAGATGCGGTTGACGCGGTTGTCCGCGTACAGGCGGGCGATGGGGTACTCGTTCATGTAGCCGTAGCCACCGTGCAGTTGGAGGCAGCGGTCGATGACGCGGTGGGCGACCTCGGTGCAGAACAGCTTGGCGGAGGCGGCCTCGGCGGGGGTGAGTTCGCCGGCGTCGAGGGCGTCCAGCGCGCGGTCGGCGACGGCCTGCGCCGCGTCCACCTCGGCCTGGCAGGCGGCCAGCTCGAACTTGGTGTTCTGGAAGTGGGCGACCGGCTTGCCGAAGACGGTGCGCTCCTGCACGTACTGCTTGGCGAACCGGACGGCGGCGGCGGCCTGCGCGTAGGCGCCGAAGGCGATGCCCCACCGCTCGGAGGGCAGGTTGGCGCCGAGGTAGGAGAAGCCCTTGTTCTCCTCGCCGAGCAGGTCCTCGACCGGCACCTTGACGTCGACGAACGCCAGCTCGGCGGTGTCGGAGGCCTTCAGGCCCAGCTTGTCGAGCTTGCGGCCCACCGAGTAGCCCTCGGACCGGGTGTCCACGGCGAACAGGGAGATGCCGTGACGGCGGTCCTCGGCCGTCGGGGCGGCGGTGCGGGCGCAGACGATGACCTTGTCGGCGTGGACGCCGCCGGTGATGAAGGTCTTGGCTCCGTTGAGGACGTAGTGCGTGCCGTCCTCGCTCAGCCGGGCGGTGGTCTTCATGCCCGCGAGGTCGGAGCCGGTGCCGGGCTCGGTCATCGCGATGGCCCACATCTCCTCGCCGGAGACGAACTTGGGCAGGTAGCGCTTCTTCTGCTCGTCGGTGGCGAGCATCTTGAGGTAGGGCAGCGCGAGCAGGACGTGGACGCCGGAGCCGCCGAAGGTGACGCCCGCACGGGCGGTCTCCTCGTACTGGACGGCCTCGAACCGGTGCGTCTGGAGTCCGGCGCCGCCGTACTCCTCGGGGACGTTGATGCCGAACAGGCCGAACTCGGCGAGCCGGTAGTAGAACTCGCGCGGGACCTGGCCGGCGGCGCACCACTCGTCGTAGACCGGTACGACCTCGGCCTCGACGAAGGCGCGGAGGGTCTCCCGGAACGCCTCGTGATCCTCATTGAACACCGTACGGCGCACGCCGCCACCTCCACACACGGACTGTCTAAGCGCTTGCTCACACCAACGTACCGGCGAGTACACAACGCCGTAAAGAGCAGCCCGGGTAACACAGGTCACGGAAGCGGCGAGCTGGAGTGGGCGGGTGCGAAGCCCCTCGCCCACCAGGGGCGCGGGGAACTGCGCGCCCAGCCCCCACGAACCCGCAGGCAACCACGGGGGTCCGGGGGCGAGCCCTCCGGGATGGGACGGGTAGGGGCGGCGGGGGCGAACCAAACACCACACACCCCCGGGGCATGGGGCACACCCCCGGGGCATGGGGCACAGCCCCATCACAAGCCGGGCCGCACCCACACACCGCTCAGCCCGCCGCAGGCGAAGGCGCCGACGCGAACGCCCCGCGAGCCATCCGATGCAGCAACTCCGCCGTGGCCCCGCGCCCCGGCAGAGACCCGGCCCGCCCCAGATGCGGCGTGGAGTTCAGCAGCCCGAACACCGAGTGCACGGCCGACCGCGCGGCCGGCTCGCCGAGATCCGGATGGACCTGGCGGACCACCTCCACCCACAGCTCGACGTACTGCCGCTGAAGCTGGCGCACCAGCTTGCGGTCGCTGTCCCGCAGGCGGTCCAGCTCCCGGTCGTGCAAGGTGATGAGGGGACGGTCGTCGAGCGCGAAGTCGATGTGCCCCTCGATGAGGGAGTCGAGCACCGCCTCCGGCCCGGCCACCCCGTCGGCCTCGGCCAGACGCCGCTTCGCCCCCGTCAGGAGCTGACCGCTGATGCCGACCAGCAGCTCGGCGAGCATCGCGTCCTTGCCCGCGAAGTGCCGGTACAGACCCGGCCCGCTGATGCCCACGGCGGCGCCTATCTCGTCGACGCCGACACCGTGGAAGCCGCGTTCGGCGAAGAGCCTCGCGGCTTCCTTGAGGATCTGCTCGCGGCGGGTGGGGGCATCGGTTCGGGTGGCCATGGAAGTAATTCTAGACAGGGAGGTTAGCGCTCGTTAACCTGAAGGGAAACGGGTTAACGCTCATTAACAGTCGGGCGCACCGACCACCGGGTGAGGGGACCGCAAGGATGCACGAGGCACCGGAGCTGACGAGCGCGGCCGATCCCGCGTCGGAGGCCTGGCAAGCCAACGAACAGGCACACCGCGAGCTCGCCGAGGAACTGCGCGGCAAGCTCGCCGCCGCACGACTCGGCGGCGGCGAGAGGGCGCGCGCCCGGCACACGGCGCGCGGGAAGCTGCTGCCGCGCGACCGCGTGGACACCCTCCTCGACGCCGGGTCGCCCTTCCTGGAGCTGGCACCGCTGGCCGCCGACGGGATGTACGAGGACCAGGCCCCGGCCGCCGGGGTCATCGCCGGCATCGGACGGGTCAGCGGCCGCGAGTGCGTGATCGTCGCCAACGACGCCACCGTCAAGGGCGGGACCTACTACCCGATGACGGTGAAGAAGCACCTGCGGGCCCAGGAGGTGGCCCTGGAGAACCGCCTGCCCTGCCTGTACCTGGTCGACTCCGGCGGCGCCTTCCTGCCCATGCAGGACGAGGTCTTCCCCGACCGGGAGCACTTCGGGCGGATCTTCTACAACCAGGCCCGGATGTCGGGCGCGGGGATCCCGCAGATCGCCGCCGTCCTCGGCTCCTGCACGGCCGGCGGGGCCTACGTCCCGGCGATGAGCGACGAGGCCGTGATCGTCCGCAACCAGGGCACGATCTTCCTGGGCGGTCCACCGCTGGTGAAGGCGGCCACCGGCGAGGTCGTGACCGCCGAGGAGCTCGGCGGCGGCGAGGTGCACTCCCGGATCTCCGGTGTCACCGACCACCTCGCCGAGGACGACGCCCACGCCCTGCGCATCGTGCGGAACATCGTGGCGACCCTCCCCGCGCGCGGCACCCTGCCCTGGGAGGTCACCGAGACGGTCGAGCCCAAGATCGACCCCCACGGGCTGTACGGCGCGGTGCCCGCCGACCCCCGCACCCCCTACGACGTCCGCGAGATCATCGCGCGCGTGGTCGACGGCTCCCGCTTCGCCGAGTTCAAGGCCGAGTTCGGGCAGACCCTCGTCACCGGCTTCGCCCGGATCCACGGCCACCCGGTCGGGATCGTCGCCAACAACGGCATCCTGTTCTCCGAGTCCGCCCAGAAGGGCGCCCACTTCATCGAGCTGTGCGACCAGCGCGGAATCCCGCTGTTGTTCCTCCAGAACATCTCGGGCTTCATGGTGGGCAAGGACTACGAGGCGGGCGGCATCGCCAAGCACGGCGCCAAGATGGTCACCGCGGTCGCCTGCACCCGCGTGCCCAAGCTGACCGTCGTGGTCGGCGGTTCGTACGGCGCGGGCAACTACTCCATGTGCGGCCGGGCCTACTCGCCCCGCTTCTTGTGGATGTGGCCGAACGCCAAGATCTCCGTCATGGGCGGCGAGCAGGCCTCCTCCGTGCTCGCCACCGTCAAGCGGGACCAGCTCGAAGCCCGCGGCGAGGAGTGGCCGGCGCAGGACGAGGAGTCCTTCAAGGCCCCCATCCGCGCCCAGTACGAGCACCAGGGCAACGCCTACTACGCCACCGCCCGCCTCTGGGACGACGGCGTGATCGACCCGCTGGAGACCCGCCAGGTGCTGGGCCTGGCTCTGACCGCGTGCGCCAACGCCCCGCTGGGTGACCCCCAGTTCGGCGTCTTCCGGATGTGAGGGGGGACCTCGTGACGATGTTCGAAACGGTTCTGGTGGCCAATCGGGGCGAGATCGCCGTCCGGGTCATCCGAACGCTGCGCGCGCTCGGCGTGCGCTCGGTGGCCGTCTTCTCCGACGCCGACGCCGGCGCCCGGCATGTCCGGGAGGCCGACACGGCGGTCCGGATCGGCCCGGCGCCCGCGGCCGAGAGCTATCTGTCCGTCGAGCGGATCCTGGAGGCCGCCGCCCGCACCGGCGCGCAGGCCGTCCACCCGGGGTACGGCTTCCTGGCGGAGAACGCCGGGTTCGCGCGCGCCTGCGAGGAGGCCGGGCTGGTCTTCATCGGCCCTTCCGCGGACGCGATCTCCCTCATGGGCGACAAGATCCGCGCCAAGGAGACGGTGAAGGCCGCCGGGGTGCCGGTGGTCCCCGGCTCCAGCGGCTCCGGGCTCACCGACGCCCAGCTTGCCGACGCGGCCCGTGAGATCGGCATGCCGGTGCTGCTGAAGCCGTCCGCCGGCGGCGGCGGCAAGGGCATGCGGCTGGTGCGCGACGCCGGCCTGATCGTCGAGGAGATCGCCGCCGCCCGTCGTGAGGCCCGCGCCTCCTTCGGCGACGACACCCTGCTGGTCGAGCGCTGGGTCGACCGCCCCCGGCACATCGAGATCCAGGTCCTGGCCGACGGCCATGGCAACGTGGTGCACCTCGGCGAGCGCGAGTGCTCCCTCCAGCGCCGCCACCAGAAGATCGTCGAGGAGGCGCCGAGCGTGCTCCTCGACGAGGAGACCCGGGCCGCGATGGGCGAGGCCGCGGTCCAGGCGGCCCGCTCCTGCGGGTACCGGGGCGCGGGCACGGTGGAGTTCATCGTCCCCGGCGGGGACCCGGCGTCCTACTTCTTCATGGAGATGAACACCCGCCTCCAGGTGGAGCACCCGGTCACCGAGCTGATCACGGGTCTCGACCTGGTGGAGTGGCAGCTGCGGGTGGCGGCGGGCGAGCCGCTGGCGTTCGCCCAGGAGGACGTCCGGCTGACCGGTCACGCGATCGAGGCCCGCCTGTGCGCGGAGGACCCGGCACGCGGGTTCCTGCCCTCGGGCGGCACGGTGCTCGGGCTGCGCGAGCCGGAGGGAGACGGTGTGCGCACCGACTCCGGGCTCAGCGAGGGCACCGAGGTCGGCAGCCTGTACGACCCGATGCTGTCCAAGGTGATCGCCCACGGCCCGGACCGCGCCACCGCGCTCAGGAAACTGCGGGCGGCCCTCGCCGGGACGGTCACGCTGGGCGTGCAGACCAACGCCGGGTTCCTGCGCCGGCTGCTGGCCCACCCGGCCGTGGTGGCGGGCGAGCTGGACACGGGCTTGGTGGAGCGGGTGGTCGACGAGCTGGTCCCCACGGAGGTGCCGGCCGAGGTGTACGAGGCCGCGGCGCTGCTGCGTCAAGCGGCGCTCGGTCCCGCAGGCGCGTCCGGCTGGGTGGACCCGTTCTCCGCCGCGGACGGCTGGCGCCTGGGCGGCGAGCCGGCCTGGACGGTCCACCATCTGCGCGTGCCGGGACACGAGCCGGTCGCCGTGCACGTGCGCCGCACGCCCGACGGCGGAACCGACGTGCTGACGGAGGGATCCGGCACACCTCGTCGGGGGTCCGGGGGCCTGCCCCCGCGAGCCGGCACCGACGACCGGTTCACCTTCCAGCTCGACGGCATCGTGCACACCTTCGCCGCCGTGCCGGACGGCACCTGGCTGGCCCGCGACGGCGACGCCTGGCACGTGCGCGACCACGACCCGGTGGCCGCCTCCCTCAGCCGCGCGGCCCACTCCGGCGCCGACTCGCTCACCGCCCCCATGCCGGGCACGGTCACGGTGGTGAAGGTCGCGGTCGGCGACGAGGTGGCCGCGGGGCAGAGCCTGCTGGTGGTCGAGGCGATGAAGATGGAGCACGTCATCTCCGCGCCGCACGCCGGCACCGTCACCGAACTGGACGTCACACCGGGCACGACGGTCGCCATGGACCAGGTCCTGGCGGTCATCGCCCCCGTGGAGGAGGAGACGGCATGAACGCCTCGGACGGCTTGAGCACCTCGGACACCGGCCTCCCGATGGTGGTCCCGGCCCCCGACCTGCCCGCGCGGATCAGGATCCACGAGGTCGGACCGCGCGACGGACTGCAGAACGAGAAGGCGACCGTGCCGACCGAGGTCAAGGCGGAGTTCATCCGCCGCCTCGCCGACGCGGGCCTGACCACCGTGGAGGCCACCAGCTTCGTCCACCCGAAGTGGGTTCCCCAACTGGCGGACGCGGAGGAGCTGTTCCCGCAGGTCAAGGATCTGAAGGGGGTGCGTCTGCCGGTCCTCGTGCCCAATGCGCGCGGGCTGGAGCGCGCGCTCGCCCTGGGAGCGGACCGCATCGCCGTCTTCGCCAGCGCCACCGAGTCCTTCGCCAAGGCCAACCTCAACCGCACGGTGGAGGAGTCGCTCGCGGTCTTCGAGCCCGTCGTGGCCCGCGCGAAGGAGAAGGGCGCCCATGTCCGCGGCTATGTCTCCATGTGCTTCGGCGATCCCTGGGAGGGCGCCGTCCCGCTCCACCAGGTCGCCCACGTGTGCAGGGCGCTGCTGGACATGGGCTGCGACGAGCTGAGCCTCGGGGACACGATCGGCGTCGCCACCCCGGGGCACGTCCTGGAACTGCTGGCCACGCTCAACGAGCAGCACGTGCCGACCTCCGCGCTCGGCGTGCACTTCCACGACACCTACGGCCAGGCCCTCGCCAACACCCTGGCCGCCCTCCAGCACGGCGTCACGACCGTCGACGCCTCCGCGGGCGGCCTCGGCGGCTGCCCGTACGCCAAATCCGCCACCGGCAACCTCGCCACCGAGGACCTCGTGTGGATGCTGCGGGGTCTCGGCATCGAGACCGGAGTCGACCTCGGCCGCCTGACCGCCACCAGCGCGTGGATGGCCGACCAGCTGGGCCGCCCCAGCCCTTCCCGCACCCTCCGTGCCCTCTCCCACAAGGAGCAGTGATCGACGATGAACCACCGTCTCTCCCCCGAGCTGGAGGAACTCCGCCGTACGGTGGAGCAGTTCGCCCACGACGTCGTCGCCCCGAAGATCGGCGACCTCTACGAGCGGCACGAGTTCCCGTACGAGATCGTCCGGGAGATGGGCCGTATGGGCCTGTTCGGGCTGCCGTTCCCGGAGGAGTACGGCGGCATGGGCGGCGACTACCTGGCGCTGGGCATCGCGCTGGAGGAGCTGGCCCGGGTGGACTCCTCGGTCGCCATCACCCTGGAGGCCGGGGTCTCGCTCGGCGCCATGCCGATCCACCTCTTCGGCACCGAGGAGCAGAAGCGCGAGTGGCTGCCGCGGCTGTGCTCCGGCGAGATACTGGGCGCCTTCGGCCTCACCGAGCCCGACGGCGGTTCGGACGCGGGCGCGACGCGTACGACGGCCCGGCTGGACCCGGACACCGACGAGTGGGTGATCAACGGCACCAAGTGCTTCATCACCAACTCGGGCACGGACATCACCGGGTTGGTGACGGTGACCGCGGTGACCGGCCACAAGCCCGACGGGCGCCCGCAGATCTCCTCGATCATCGTCCCCTCCGGCACGCCCGGCTTCACGGTGGCGCCCGCCTACTCGAAGGTCGGCTGGAACGCCTCCGACACCCGTGAGCTGTCCTTCGCCGACGTCCGGGTGCCGGCGGCGAACCTGCTGGGCGAACTGGGCCGCGGCTACGCGCAGTTCCTGCGGATCCTCGACGAGGGCCGGATCGCCATCGCGGCGCTGGCGACCGGGCTGGCCCAGGGCTGTGTGGACGAGTCGGTGAAGTACGCCAAGGAGCGCCACGCCTTCGGCAAGCCCATCGGCTCCAACCAGGCCATCCAGTTCAAGATCGCCGACATGGAGATGAAGGCCCACACCTCCCGCCTGGCCTGGCGCGACGCCGCCTACCGGCTGGTGGCCGGCGAGCCCTTCAAGAAGGAGGCCGCGCTCGCCAAGCTCTACTCCTCGACGATCGCCGTCGACAACGCCCGCGACGCCACCCAGGTCCACGGCGGCTACGGCTTCATGAACGAGTATCCGGTGGCCCGTATGTGGCGCGACTCCAAGATCCTCGAGATCGGCGAGGGCACGAGCGAGGTGCAGCGCATGCTGATCGCGCGGGAGTTGGGGCTGGTCGGCTGATCTCCTCGGCTCTCGGACGGATGGGGCCCCGCCGCCCCCGATCCGTCCGGCAGCCGCGACGCACGGACGCGCGCTTCCGTGGCGTGATGCGGACCATCGGCGAGAACTCGGGCTACGGCGTCGCTCCAGGGCGCGACGCCGGCCAGGGCGACTTCGACCCGGGCAGTCCGCCGGAGAACGACCTGGACACCGACCTCGACAAGGCCGCGTTGCCTCCACGCCCGAGGCCTTCAACATGGTGATGGACGCCGGCCGGCACCCGGGCGCCGCTCGCCCGCTACATCGGTACCGGTGACAATGCGCCCAGTACGACCGGGAGTTGATCGGTCTGTACAACGCCCTGGAGAACTGCACCAAGCTCAGCCGCGCCAGCTGAGCCCGGAGGCCCCGTGAAGAACGCGCAGCCGTGGAAGTCCTTCGTTCCCGTGGCGGTCAATCTGCTGCTCGGGATTCCGGCGATCGTGCCGGTCTTCCTGATCTGGTACGTCCTGTCCAACGGCCCGCTGGCCGAGCTGAGCTTGACCAGCCAGAACCCCAACGAGGACGACGGGATGCTGCTCTGGCTGGTCATCGTCGTACCCGTGGTGGGCGGCTTCGGGGGGATTTGGGCGCTGGTCAACATCTGGCTGCGGCGCAGGCTGTTCACCGTCCCGCTGCCCTACCCGTACTGGCTGGTGTGCATGACGGCGACCCTCGCCCCGTTCTTCGTGGGAGTCGGAATCGGCTGAACAGATGCCGCACGGCGTGACGCGAGCACGCACGGCACCGCAGGACATCACCGTCCGCGGCCGGGAGGCGGAGCCCGGCAAGGGGGCCGGCGCGCCTGTCGACGCGCTGTCCGGCCAACACCGCAGCGACGCCGAGGCGTTGACCCGCGAGCAGGGCGTCGCCGGCTGAGACACCGGCGCCCCAGTCGGCCGTCCCGGAGCCCCGTGAGGCGATCGGCCCGGCCGCGCATCCATGCCTTCGCACGGGGCGGACGACCGTTGGACAATTACTAAGGCTAGGCTAACCTAGCTTCGATTTTGTCCGGCGGGCGCTCCGCCCCGTTCGAAAGCAGTCACACCCATGCCCAACGCCCGTGCCACTCATCTCTCCCGCCGCGGCATCCTCGCCGCGGGCGGCGCCCTCGGCCTAGGTGCCGTGCTCGCGGCCTGCGGTGACGGTGACGCGAAAAGCGGCGGCTCGGGCGGCAAGGCGGCCGCCGGCGCGTCCGGCCCCTGGTCCTTCAAGGACGACCGCGGGCAGACCGTGAAGGCCGACAAGGCTCCCTCGCGCATCGTCGCCTTCGTCGGGGTCGCCGCCGCGCTGCACGATTACGGCGTCCGGGTCGATGGCGTCTTCGGCCCGACGACGACCAAGGACGGCAAGGCCGATGTGCAGGCCGGCGACATGGACGTCAGCAAGGTGACGGTGCTCGGCAACGAGTGGGGCCAGTTCAACATCGAGAAGTACGCGTCCCTCGCCCCCGACCTGCTCGTCTCCACCATGTTCGACGACGCGGGCACCCTCTGGTACGTCCCGGAGGAGTCGAAGAAGAAGATCCTCGCCGTCGGCGCCCCCACCGTCGGGGTCTCCGTCTACGACCGGCAGCTGACGGAGCCGCTGGAGCGCATGCTCGCGCTGGCCAAGTCGCTCGGCGCCGATGTCAGCGGCGACAAGGTGAAGCAGGCCAGGAAGCGGTTCGAGGACGCGGCCGCCCGGCTGCGCGCCGCTGCCCGGGCGAAGCCGGACATCAAGGTGCTGGCGGGCTCGGCGAGCCAGGACCTGTTCTACGTCTCCGGCACCAACCTCTCCATCGACCTGGAGTACTTCAAGGCCCTCGGCGTGAACTTCGTCGAGCCCCCGGAGAGCGCCAAGAAGCAGGGCGGCGGCTGGTACGAGTCCCTGAGCTGGGAAAACGCCAACAAGTACGCGGCGGACATCATCATGATGGACAACCGCACCTCGGCCATCCAGCCCTCCGACATCACCCAGGGCACCTGGAAGAAGCTCCCCGCGGTCAAGGCGCGGCAGGTCATCGCCCGCAACCCCGAGCCGATCCTGTCCTACGACAAGTGCGCCCCGCTGCTCGAGGACCTCGCGAAGGCCATCGAGACGGCGAGGAAGGTCGCCTGACCCGACTCGCGCCCCGCGCACGCACCACCCCCCACGTACAAGCACCCTGACGATGACTCAGGAGCTCCCATGACGACGGCCGTGGCCGCCCCGTTCCGTTTCTTCTCCCTCCAGGTCGTACGGACGAGGCGGCTCGGCCCGTCTCTCGTCCGGGTCACCTTCGCCGGGCCCGACCTGCACGCGTTCCACTCCGGCGGACGCGACCAGTCCCTCTCCCTGTTCCTGCCGCACCCGGGCCAGTCCGAGCCGGTGGTGCCGCTCGAACTCGGCTGGGGGTCCCCCCGCTCGAGCGAAGCCGAGAGTGGGGGAGGCTGGTGGCAGGGCTGGCGCGAACTCCCCGACGACGTACGGGCGGTGATGCGTTCATACACCCTGCGGTCCCTGCGCCGCGGACCCGGCGAGCCCGACGAGATCGACATCGACTTCGCCCTGCACGGCATGGAGCCCGGCGCCGCGGTGCCCGCCGGTCCTGCCTCCCGCTGGGCCGCCCGCGCCACGCCGGGCGACCGCGTCCTGCTGCTCGGTCCGGCGGTGGCGGACAACCGGGCGATCCGCTTCCGCCCGCCCGGGGACACCGATCTCGTGGTGATGTGGGGCGACGAGACCGCCGTGCCCGCGGCGACCGCGATCCTGGAATCCCTGCCGGCCGCCACGCGGGTGCGCGCCTGGCTGGAGGTGGGGCACGCGGGCGACATCCAGGACGTGGTGACCGACGCCGACGCCGAGGTCACCTGGCTGGTGCGCGAGCCGGGCCGCCCGGAGGGGTCCCCGATGGCGCTCGACGCCCTGCGCGACGCCCAACTCCCCGACGGTGCACAGCCGTACGTCTGGCTCGCGGGCGAGTCCGGGTGTGTCCGGGCGCTGCGCCGGCACTTCGTCGGCGAGCGCGGGACCGACCGGCGCCGCGTCACCTTCGTGGGCTACTGGCGGCACGGTCTGAGCGAGGAGCAGCTGCGCGCACAGGAGTGACACCGGTCACGACGCGGGTAGCACCCCGTTGAGATCAACTCAGGTTAGGCTAACCTAAGTTGATTGCGCGAACGGTGCCGCTTTCCCGTCCCGCACGGACCGTCCCCACCCCACCGGAGGACCCCCCCACATGCGCTCACACCTGCTCAATGACCTGACCGCGGAGCACTACCGCCGGTCCGTGAAAGAAGGAGTGGAGCGGGTGGCCGCCCGACTGGCCACCACCGACCGGCCGTTCACGGGCGTGACCGCCGACGCCCTCGCCCCGCGCATCGAGCGGATCGACCTCGACCGGCCGCTGAACGACACCACGGCGGCCCTCGACGAGCTGGAGGAGGTCTACCTCCAGGACGCCGTCTACTTCCACCACCCCCGCTACCTCGCCCACCTCAACTGCCCGGTCGTCATCCCGGCGGTGCTCGGCGAGGCCATCCTGTCCGCCGTCAACTCCTCCCTCGACACCTGGGACCAGTCGGCGGGCGGCACCCTGATCGAGCGCAAGCTCATCGACTGGACGGCCGCCCGCATCGGCCTCGGCCCCGACGCCGACGGCGTGTTCACCTCCGGCGGAACCCAGTCCAACCTCCAGGCGCTGCTGCTGGCCCGCGAGGAGACCGGGAGCGACGCCCTCTCCGGGCTGCGGATCCTCACCTCCGAGGCGAGCCACTTCAGTGTGCGCAAATCCGCCCGGCTGCTCGGCCTGGGACCCGAGTCCGTGGTCTGCGTCCCGGTCGACCGCGACCAGCGCATGCAGACCCTCGCGCTCGCCCACGAGCTGGAGCGCTGCCGCCGCGACGGACTGGTCCCGATGGCCGTGGTCGCCACCGCCGGCACCACCGACTTCGGCTCCGTCGACCCGCTGCCCGAGATCGCTGAACTGTGCGAGCGGTTCGGCACCTGGCTGCACGTCGACGCGGCCTACGGCTGCGGCCTGCTGGTCTCCCCCACCCGGCGCGAGATGCTCACCGGCATCGAACGCGCCGACTCGGTCACCGTCGACTACCACAAGTCCTTCTTCCAGCCGGTGAGTTCCTCCGCCGTGCTGGTCCGGAGCGCCTCGGTCCTGCGGCACGCCACCTATCACGCGGACTACCTCAACCCGCGTCGCGCGGTGAGCGAGCGCATCCCCAACCAGGTCGACAAGTCCCTCCAGACCACCCGCCGCTTCGACGCCCTCAAACTGTGGATGACCCTGCGCGTGATGGGCGCCGACGGCGTGGGACAGCTCTTCGACGAGGTGTGCGACCTGGCCGCCGCGGGCTGGAAACTGCTCGCCTCCGACCCGCGCTTCGACGTCGTCGTCGAGCCGGCGCTGTCCACCCTGGTCTTCCGCTACATCCCGGCGGCCGTCACCGACCCGGCCGAGATCGACCGCGCCAACCTCTACGCCCGCAAGGCCCTGTTCGCCTCCGGCGCCGCGGCGGTCGCGGGCACCAAGGTCGCCGGCCGCCACTACCTGAAGTTCACCCTGCTCAACCCCGAGACCACCACCGACGACCTCAGCGCCGTCCTCGACCTGATCGCCGGCCACGCCGAGCAGTACCTGGGAGAGTCCCTTGACCGCGCGTCCTGAAGCGACCGAAGCCCCCAAGACTTCCGAGGTCCCGGAACAGCCCCGGACCGCCTACGACTTCGTGGGCATCGGCCTGGGCCCCTTCAACCTCGGCCTGGCCTGCCTCACCGAGCCGATCGCCGAACTGAACGGCGTCTTCCTGGAGTCCAAGCCCGACTTCGAGTGGCACTCGGGAATGTTCCTCGACGGCGCCCACCTCCAGACCCCGTTCATGTCGGACCTGGTCACCCTGGCCGACCCGACCTCTCCGTTCTCCTTCCTCAACTACCTGAAGGAGAAGGGCCGCCTGTACTCGTTCTACATCCGGGAGAACTTCTACCCGCTGCGCGTCGAGTACGACGACTACTGCCGCTGGGCCGCGTCCCGGCTGAGCAGCGTCCGCTTCGGCACGACGGTCACCGAGGTGACGTACGACGAGGGCGACGAGCTGTACTCCGTGCGGACGCACACCGGAGCCGCGTACCGCGCCCGCCGGCTGGTGGTCGGCACGGGCACGCCCCCGTACCTCCCCGAGGCCTGCCACGACCTGCCCGGCGACCACCTGCACAACTCCCGCTACCTGGAGCACAAGGCGGCTCTCCAGCGCAAGGAGTCGATCACGCTGGTCGGCAGCGGCCAGTCCGCCGCCGAGATCTACTACGACCTGCTCGGCGAGATCGACGTCCACGGCTACCGGCTGAACTGGGTCACCCGCTCCCCGCGCTTCTTCCCGCTGGAGTACACCAAGCTCACGCTGGAGATGACCTCCCCGGAGTACATCGACTACTACCACGCGCTGCCGGAGAAGACCCGCTACCGCCTCACCGAGCAGCAGAAGGGCCTGTTCAAGGGCATCGACGGCACCCTGATCGACGAGATCTTCGACCTGCTCTACCAGAAGACCCTCGGCGGACCGGTCCCCACCCGCCTGCTCACCAACTCCGCGCTCACCGGCGCGGTCCACCACGACGGCGCGTACACCCTCACCTTCCGCCAGGAGGAGCAGGGGAAGGACTTCGAACTGCGCTCCGAGGGCCTGGTCCTGGCCACCGGCTACCGGTACACCGAACCGGAGTTCCTGAAGCCGGTCCGGGACCGGCTGCGCTACGACTCCCACGGCAACCACGACATCGGCCGCAACTACGCCATCGACGTCACCGGCCGCGGCGTCTTCCTCCAGAACGCCGGCGTGCACACCCACAGCGTCACCAGCCCCGACCTGGGCATGGGCGCGTACCGCAACAGCTGCATCATCCGCGAGCTGCTCGGCACCGAGCACTACCCGGTCGAGCGGACCATCGCTTTCCAGGAGTTCGCCGTATGACCTTCACGATCCGTCCGCTCGACCCGCTGAAGGACGCCGAGCTGCTGCACGGCTGGGTCACCCATCCCAAGGCGGCGTTCTGGATGATGCGGGACGCGAACCTCACGGACGTCGAGCGCGCCTACATGGAGATCGCCGCCGACCGCCACCACGACGCCTTCCTCGGCCTGCACGATGGCGAGCCCGCCTTCCTGATGGAGCGGTACGACCCGGCCCACCGCGAGCTGGTGGGCCTGTACGAGCCGGAACCCGGCGACGTCGGCATGCACTTCCTGGTCGCGCCGACCGACACGCCCGTGCACGGGTTCACCCGGGCCGTGCTCACCGCCGTGATGCGGCACCTGTTCCAGGATCCGGCGACGCGCCGGGTCGTGGTGGAGCCCGACGTGCGCAACAAGGCCGTGCAGGCGCTGAACACGGCCGTCGGGTTCGTGCCGGAACGCGAGATCGACAAGCCCGAGAAGACGGCGTTGCTGAGCTTCTGCACCCGGGAGCAGTTCACCGCGGCCACGGGGGTGACGGCATGACCCTCGCCGACGCCGTGTCCCATCTCTCCCCGGAGCGCTGGGAGACCGCCAACCGCCTGCTCATACGCAAGGCGCTCGCCGAGTTCGCGCACGAGCGGCTGCTCGCTCCCCGGCCTGACGGAGGCCACTGGGTCGTCCACAGCGACGACGGCCTCACCCACTACCGCTTCACCGCCGTCCGCCGCGCCCTCGACCACTGGCAGGTGGACCCGGACTCGATCACCCGTCGGCGCGACGGCACCGAACTGCCGCTCGCCGCACTGGACTTCTTCATCGAGTGCAAGGCGTCGCTGAGGCTGAGCGACGAGATCCTCCCGATCTACCTGGAGGAGATCTCCTCCACCCTGGCGAGCACCTGCTACAAGCTCGCCAAGCCGCAGGTCACCTCGGCCGAGCTGGCGAAGGGCTCCTTCCAGGACATCGAGAGCGGCATGACCGAGGGCCACCCCTGCTTCGTCGCCAACAACGGGCGGCTCGGCTTCGGGGTCCACGAGTACCTGTCGTACGCCCCCGAGACCGCGAGCCCCGTCCGGCTGGTGTGGCTGGCCGCGCACCGCTCACAGGCGGCGTTCACGGCGGGCGTCGGCATCGAGTACGAGGCCTTCCTGCGCGAGGAGCTGGGCGTGGAGACCGTCGAGCGCTTCCACGCCCGCCTCACCGGCCAGGGCCTCGACCCCGCCGACTACCTGCTCATCCCCGTCCACCCCTGGCAGTGGTGGAACAAGCTCACCGTCACCTTCGCCGCCGAGATCGCCCGCCGGCACCTGGTCTGCCTGGGCGAGGGTGACGACGAGTACCTGGCCCAGCAGTCCATCCGGACCTTCTTCAACCGCACGAACCCGCACCGGCACTACGTCAAGACCGCGCTGTCCGTGCTCAACATGGGCTTCATGCGCGGGCTGTCGGCCGCCTACATGGAGGCCACCCCGGCCATCAACGACTGGCTGGCCCAGCTCATCGCCGACGACCCGGTGCTGAAGTCGACCGGCCTGACGATCATCCGCGAGCGGGCGGCCGTCGGCTACCGGCACCTGGAGTACGAGAAGGCGACGGACCGCTACTCGCCCTACCGGAAGATGCTGGCCGCGCTGTGGCGCGAGAGCCCGGTGCCCTCGCTGCGGGACGGCGAGTCCCTGGCCACCATGGCCTCGCTGCTGCACGTGGACCACGAGGGCGCGTCCTTCGCGGGTGCGCTGATCGAACGCTCCGGGCTGTCCCCGAGGCAGTGGCTGCGCGGCTATCTGCGCGCCTACCTCACTCCTCTGCTGCACAGCTTCTACGCCTACGACCTGGTGTTCATGCCGCATGGCGAGAACGTGATCCTGGTGCTGGAGGACGGCGAGGTGCGGCGGGCGGTCTTCAAGGACATCGCCGAGGAGATCGCGGTGCTGGACCCGGACGCCGCCCTGCCGCCCCAGGTGCGGCGGATCCGGGTGGAGGTCCCGGAGGACAAGAAGCTGCTGTCCCTCTTCACGGACGTCTTCGACTGCTTCTTCCGCTTCCTGGCCGCGGGCCTCGCCACCGAGGGGATCCTGGAGGAGGACGCCTTCTGGCGGACGGTCGCCGAGGCGGTCCGCGAGTACCAGAAGTCGGTGCCCGAACTCGCCTGGAAGTTCCGGCAGTACGACCTGTTCGCCCCCGAGTTCGCGCTGTCCTGCCTCAACCGGCTCCAGCTGCGCGACAACCGGCAGATGGTGGACCTCGCGGACCCCTCCGGGGCGCTCCAGCTGGTCGGGACCCTGCGGAACCCCCTCGCGGGGCGGTGAGCCCCGGCACGGACGGACGGGCACCCCGGAGTACGGTCCTCCGGGGTGCCCGTCGCCCTTTGTCCTCCCGCTGTTCCTACTGCGCGGGCCAGGGCACCTGCGGGGAGCGGTAGTACCCGATCCCGAGGGCGTCCCAGCGCGGCGCCTGGGCCGCCAGGCGCGTCTTGTAGGTGTTCCAGTCGTGCGTGGCCGCGGGCGACCAGCCGAGTTCGGCGACGCCGGGCAGCCGGGGGAAGGCCATGGCGTCGATGTGGGCGGAGGTGGACAGGGTCTCCGACCACAGCGGGGCCTCGACACCGCGCACCGCGGAGGCGGGCGCGCCCGGCAGGTAGCTGCCCGGGTCCCAGTCGTAGGACCGCTGCACCTCGACGTAGCCGGCCCAGGCCAGTCCGAGCGGGGTGTCCTTGGTGTACTTCATGTCGAGGTACACCCGGTCGGCCGGGGACAGGACCAGCCCGGTGCCGTTCTGCGCGGCCTGGGCGACCTGCGCCTTCTCCGCGGCGCTGGTGGAGTCCAGGCCCCAGTACTGGGCGAGCGCGCCCTTGGCCGGAGTGGAGCCGGTCAGCTGGTGCCAGCCGATCACCGTCTTGCCGTACTTGGCGACGATCGGCTGCACCCGGTTCATGAACTTCACGTAGTCGTCGTGGCTCGTGGAGTGCGCCTCGTCGCCGCCGATGTGCAGGTAGCGGCCGAGGGTGAGGGCGGCCAGCTCGCGGATGACGTCGTCCACGAAGTCGTACGTGATGTCCTTGGACACGCACAGCGAGCTGAACCCGACGTTGGTGCCGGTGTACAGCGGCGGTGCCACGCCGTCGCAGTTCAGCTCCGCGTAGGAGGAGAGGGCCGCGTTGGTGTGGCCGGGCATGTCGATCTCGGGCACGACCTCCAGATGGCGGGAGGCGGCGTAGCGGACGATCTCCTTGTAGTCGGCCTTGGTGTAGTGGCCGCCCGCGCCGCCGCCGACCTGCGTGGAGCCGCCGTGGGTCGCCAGACGCGGCCAGGAGTCGATGGCGATGCGCCAGCCCTGGTCGTCGCTCAGGTGCAGATGCAGCTTGTTGATCTTGTAGAGGGCGAGTTCGTCGATGTAGCGCTTGACCTGCGTGACGGTGAAGAAGTGCCGGGAGACGTCGAGCATGGCGCCCCGGTAGGCGTAGCGCGGGCTGTCCTGGATGGTGCCGCCGGCGACCAGCCACGGGCCCGGCTGCACGGACTTCTTCTCGACGGCCGGAGGGAGCAGCTGCCGCAGAGTCTGCACACCGTGGAAGAGGCCGGCCGGCTCCCCGGCCGTGATCGTCACCCCGCTCGCCGCGCTGTCCAGCCGGTAGCCCTCGGCGCCGTACGATCCCTTGGCCAGTCGCAGCCGAATGCCGCCGTCGCCCTGTGTGGTCAGCGGCAGGCGGTAGCCGGTGGAGGGCCGCAGGACGTCCGCGAGGTACTCGCCCACCTGGCGTGCCCCACGGGAGCCGTCGACGCGGATGTGGGTGCCCGCCGTGATGCGGTACGGGGATCCGCCCGCCTGGACGGAGGCGGGAGCCGGGACCACCTGGCCCAGCGGTGTCGCGGCCGGTGCGGGCGCCGCCTTCCCGGCGGGCACGGCGCCCACGGTGAAGGCTCCGGCGGCCGCCACGAGCAGCAGCGCGCCCAGGGCCCGGCTCGTCCTGGGCATCCGGATTCTGCGGGGAGTCGTGCTGTGGTGCCGTCTCACATGCGCTCCCTTCGTTCGGCTCGGGGACTCCATGAGCCCCGACGGTATAGACCACTCTCTCGCAGATGCGGTGAAACAATCTCCCCATGACGGAAATCATCCAGAGCGACGGCACGTGGGTCCTGGACGACGACGCCCTGAGACTGACCCCGGGACGGGACAAGAACGTCGGTCTGCTGCGCCGGACCCTGGGTGAGATCCGCGTACCGCTCGCCGCTCTGGCGGGCGTTTCGTTCGAGCAGGGCAAGCGGGCCGGGCGGCTCAGGCTGCGGTTGCGCGACGGCGCCGATCCGCTGCTGCACGCGACCGCGGGCCGGCTGACCGAGCCGCACGACCCCTATCAGCTGCTGGTCGAGTCCGAGCGCTACGGAGTCGCCGAGTACTTCGTGGACGTGGTCCGTGACGCCCTGCGGCTGGAGCAGGTGCCCTCGGACCCGGTGACGGAGTACCTGCTGCCCGGCCCCGCGCTGCCGCTGTCGGTGTCGGCCGGGGACGGCACGGCGAGCTTCGACGGCGAGCGGGTGCGTCTGGAGTGGAACTGGAAGACGGAGGACGCCAAGGCCGCCAACGGGGCCCGCACGCTCGCGCTGGCCGACATCACCGCGGTGGAGTGGCTGCCCGCCGCCGGGCTGGAGAACGGCTTCCTGCGCCTCACCGCGCGGGGCGCGCCCGCCGACGTCCCGCCCAAGCACGACCCGAACGCCGTGGAGCTGTGGGGTTTCAAGAGGGACCCGCTGATGGCGCTGGTCGCGGCGGCCGTGCAGGCCCGGCTGCCGCATCCGTCCGCGCCCGTGGACGGGACTGTGGACGGGACCGTGCCGGGCGGGCCCGCCGCGGTGGAGGCCGCGGCCCCCGACCGGGGCGCGGAAGGGGCCGACGAGGACCACGACGCCCTGCTGCGGCGGCTGCGCGAGCTGGGCGAACTGCACTGCGCGGGAGTGCTCACGGACGAGGAGTTCACCCTGGCCAAGCAGGCGGTCCTCAGACGCATGTGAGAACCGCTCCGGGCGCCGCCGCCACCTCGCCCCTACGATCCCACCGACACCCCCTGCCCGAAATCGGGCAGGTTTCTTGCGAAAGCCCGTCCCTTACTCCAGAATCCACCGGGTGCACGACGAACTTGTTGATCACCTGACGCGGTCCACGCCCCTGAACCGGGGCGAGGCGCTGCGGGTGGTCCAGGACGTGCTCGCCTACTTCGACGAGACGACCGAAGGGTTCGTCCGTCGCCGCCACCGCGAGCTCCAGGCCCAGGGCCTGGTGAACGCGGAGATCTTCGAACGGATCGGGGCGGACCTGAAATACCGGGCGGTGGCACCGCCGGAACTCTCCCTCCGGCAGCTGCGCCGGATCGTCTACGGCTGAGGGATACCTGTACATGTGCGGAATCGTCGGATACATCGGCAAGCGTGACGTCGCCCCCCTGCTCCTGGAAGGCCTTCAGCGTCTGGAGTACCGCGGCTACGACTCCGCGGGCATCGCCGTCACCTCGCCGAAGACGGCCGGCCTGAAGATGGTCAAGGCCAAGGGCCGGGTCCGCGACCTGGAGGCCAAGGTCCCGGCGCGCTTCAAGGGCACCACCGGCATCGCCCACACCCGCTGGGCCACCCACGGCGCCCCCTCCGACGTGAACGCCCACCCGCACATGTCGGCCGACAACAAGGTCGCCGTCGTGCACAACGGCATCATCGACAACGCCTCCGACCTGCGCCGCAAGCTTCAGGCGGACGGCGTGGAGTTCCTCTCCGAGACCGACACCGAGGTGCTCACCCACCTCATCGCGCGCTCCGAGGCCGAGACGCTGGAGGAGAAGGTCCGCGCCGCCGTCCGCCAGGTCGAGGGCACCTACGGCATCGCCGTCCTGCACGCCGACTTCACCGACCGCATCGTGGTGGCCCGCAACGGCTCGCCGGTCGTGCTCGGCATCGGCGAGAAGGAGATGTTCGTCGCCTCCGACATCGCCGCGCTGGTCACCCACACCCGGCAGATAGTCACCCTCGACGACGGCGAGATGGCCACCCTCAAGGCCGACGACTTCCGTACGTACACCACCGAGGGCACCCGCACCACCGCCGAGCCGACCACCGTGGAGTGGGAGGCCGCCTCCTACGACATGGGCGGCCACGACACCTACATGCACAAGGAGATCCACGAGCAGGCCGAGGCCGTGGACCGGGTGCTGCGCGGCCGGATCGACGACCGGTTCGCCACCGTGCACCTCGGCGGCATCAACCTCGATGCCCGCGAGGCGCGCGCGGTGCGCCGGGTCAAGATCCTCGGCTGCGGCACCTCCTACCACGCGGGCATGATCGGCGCCCAGATGATCGAGGAGCTGGCCCGCATCCCCGCCGACGCCGAGCCGGCCTCCGAGTTCCGCTACCGCAACGCGGTGGTCGACCCCGACACGCTGTACATCGCGGTCTCCCAGTCCGGTGAGACGTACGACGTGCTGGCGGCCGTGCAGGAGCTCAAGCGCAAGGGCGCGCGGGTGCTCGGCGTCGTCAACGTGGTGGGCTCCGCCATCGCCCGCGAGGCGGACGGCGGCATCTACGTGCACGCCGGGCCCGAGGTCTGCGTGGTGTCCACCAAGTGCTTCACCAACACCTGCGTCGCCTTCGCGCTGCTCGCCCTGCACCTGGGCCGCATCCGCGACCTGTCGGTGCGCGACGGCAAGCGGATCATCGAGGGCCTGCGCAGGCTGCCGGCGCAGATCTCCGAGATCATGAAGCAGGAGGAGGAGATCGAGCGGCTGGCCCAGGACTACGCCGACGCCCGCTCGATGCTCTTCATCGGCCGGGTCCGGGGCTACCCGGTGGCCCGTGAGGCCTCCCTGAAGCTCAAGGAGGTCTCCTACATCCACGCCGAGGCCTACCCGGCCTCCGAGCTCAAGCACGGCCCGCTGGCCCTGATCGAGCCCGCGCTGCCGACGGTGGCGATCGTGCCGGACGACGACCTGCTGGAGAAGAACCGCGCGGCCATGGAGGAGATCAAGGCCCGCAGCGGCAGGATCCTCGCCGTCGCCCACCAGGAGCAGGAGAAGGCCGACGAGACGATCGTCGTGCCCAAGAACGAGGACGAACTGGACCCGATCCTCATGGGCATCCCCCTCCAACTCCTCGCCTACCACACGGCACTGGCCCTGGGCCGGGACATCGACAAGCCCCGCAACCTGGCCAAGTCGGTAACGGTGGAATAGCAGATCGCCCCGCAGGGGCGCCCCAGGGGCGCGGGGCTGTATCGATATGCGGCTCCGCCGCGGGGGCGCGACCAGCCCCCACGCACCCGCACAGGCAGAACAAACAGACCGGACCCCCACGTGTGCCACCCATCACGCGGGGGTCCGTCTTCATCCGCCGGGGAGCAACTCACCCCACCCCCCAGCCCGCGCAGCTAACCGGTGGCCGTCACCCCCCGGCCGGCAGCGCGTCGCGGAAGTTCCGTGGGCCAGTGGGCGAGCGCCGCCGTGGCCGCGTACCAGGCGACCGCTCCGGCCGCCACGGCGAACCAGCCGCCCACCTTCGCCAGGCCGCCGTTGTCGGCGAAGCGCGCGATGGCGAGCAGCACCAGGGAGACGAAGAACAGCCCATAGGTGCCCTGTCCGAGCACGTCGCCGCCGGCGAGCGTCAACGTCAGGGCCACGAGGGCGAACAGGAGCAGGAAGAGCCCCGCGCCGTTGCCGGAGACCTGGTTGCCCGCCGAGACGGCCCAGGTGAACCAGAGGGCGCCGAGCGCGCAGTAGGCCGTACCGGTCGCGGTGTCGCGATCGCGGAAGGCCAGCAGTCCGGCGACGAACAGCGCGACGCCGCCCACATAGTGAGCGAGTGTCACCGAGTCGTTCGCCGTCACTCCGTTGATGACTTCGGTGTACCCGAGGCCGAAGGCCAGCAGGGTGACACCGAGGGCGAGTCGGCCGAGGATGGTGGTCGTGGTGCTTCCCGCAGAGACGTCGTTGGCCACGGCAAGCTCCCTTCATGCCTGCGCAGTTGTGCGGTGACCGGTATATGCCCTTCACAAGGGCACAAACACCTCTACGTGCGAGTAGCTTCGCGGAAAGTCATGACCGGAAGGGGATTTGGCCAACGTCGGCCCGACCGGGGCGGAACCGCCTAGTGCTGCGACCGGAAAGGTTTGCCGGAAAGCTCGCGGCGTCCGGTGCTGGGGGTACCTCCCACGCCTTTCAGGCTGTGGGGGAGCATCGCAAGGCGGAGCATTACCCGCGTACTGGATGTACTCGGGTGATGCGACAACGCGGCGTGGGGGTGCCCCCGGCCGAAGGCTGGGGGAGTGCCGTGCCGGGCGTCGCGAGCCGGTGAGCCTTTCCGGTCGCAGCACTAGGGGATGACGACGACCGGCCGCTGCGCGCGCTTGGCGAGCCGGCCCGCGACCGAGCCGAACAGGCGCCCCACGAGACCGTGCGTGGAGCCCACGACGATCGCGTCCGCCTCGTACTCCTTGCCCACCTCTTCGAGTTCGTGGCAGATGTCGCCGCCGCGCTCGACGAGGATCCAGGGCACCTCCGCCAGGTACTCCGCGCAGGCGAGTTCGAGACCGAGGACCTCGGTGCGGTGGTCCGGCACGTCCACGAAGACGGGGGGCTCGCAACCCGCCCACACCGTGGTGGGCAGCCGGTTGGCGACGTGCACGATGATCAGGCCCGAGTGGGTGCGTTGCGCCATGCCGATCGCGTAGGCGAGGGCGCGCTCACTGGAGGTGGATCCGTCGAAGCCGACGACGACGCCGTGCTTGAACGCCGGATCGCAGGGATGACGTGGCTCTTCTGCCGCCTGGGGATCGGCCGCCGTGGGGTCGGCGAGCGGTCGCTTGCGGTCCGCGGGTTCGAAGAATTCGTGACCGGCCATGGCTGTCTCGGGGATGTGATCCTTTGTCGGGGACGACAGTCTGCGGCGAAGCTGTGTCCGGGAATGGTCTTCCCGTCCCCATACCCCCAAGGGTACGGCGGCACGCCTCCTTAGCCCAGATCCCGCGCACTCTCCGTGGCGGTTCACCGGAGCATGCACGAGCCACGCCCGTAACGCAATGGTTGGTGCCCCGTACAGGCGGTTTGTACGGGATTCACTTTCCGCGACGGACGGGATCACGGTAACGGCGGGGCGCCATCGGGGAGTCGCGCGGGGTACCGGGCGGCCGCCTGGAGCCCGCACGGTGCCGCACAGTGACCGACCGATCGAACAGGCGTTGAACCCGGAGAACCGCCGCCGTAGGGAGCACGCCGTGTCCGGACCCCGCACCGTCCCCGACCGACACCCGGGCCTCGCACAGGACACCACACCGGGCATCGCACAGGACACCACACCGGGCATCGCACAGGACACCGGGCAGCGCGCCGGGGCCGACGGGGAGGACGGCGCCGTGGGCGACACCGCGGGCGAGGTGGTGCGCTGGGCCGTCTTCAGCTGCGTACTCGTCCCCGTGGTCCTGCTCTGGTACGGCACGTCGTTCGCCGGCGCCGCCGGCACCGCCCTGGGCCTCGCGGCCGCCACCGGGGCCTGTCGGGCGCTGCTGCGCCGCTCCGAATGCGAGGCGGCCCGGCTGCGCGCAGAGGAGCGCGCCCCGCACCGGGGCCGCCACCACGAACGGGGACCGGGGCGCACCGGGGCGGTCGGCACCTGGGCGGAACGACACCGGTCGGCTGACCGGTTTTTGCGCACGCGGACGTAGCTTTTCAGCCAACTTCTCGCATCCGTGCATTCTCCGGCCTAAGCACCCCTCACCCCCCGTTCGACCTGCACGGAAAGGGCCTCCGTGGCACCGCGCACCCTACGTGGATTGGCCACCACCACGAGGCGCACTTCCCTGCACGCTCCCCGAGTGCAACGCTTCGTGATCGAATGCTTCACGCCAAGTTGCCATGTCGACAATGTGCCGGGTGACGAACTGGTCAACACGGCACGGCGGGACGCAGTAGATTCGATCTTGACTGTCTTACGGCGGGGGACCCGTGCAGGACCGAGGGGAAACGTGCAGGAGCGACACAACCGAGGAGCCGCGACCACCGAGGGGGGCTTAGCAGTATGAGCCACGACTCCACTGCCGCGCCGGAAACCGCGGCCCGGAAGCTTTCCGGGCGACGCCGCAAGGAGATCGTCGCGGTGCTGCTGTTCAGCGGCGGCCCCATTTTCGAGAGTTCCATACCGTTGTCGGTGTTCGGGGTTGACCGCCAGGACGCCGGCGTACCGCGCTACCGACTACTGGTGTGCGGCGGCGAGGAAGGCCCGCTGCGGACCACAGGGGGCCTGGAACTCACCACACCGCACGGCCTGGAGGCGATCTCGCGGGCGGGCACGGTCGTCGTGCCGGCCTGGCGCTCGATCACCTCGCCGCCGCCGGAGGAGGCGCTCGACGCACTGCGCCGGGCGCACGAGGAGGGGGCCCGCATCGTGGGCCTGTGCACCGGGGCGTTCGTACTCGCCGCGGCCGGGCTGCTGGACGGCCGGCCGGCGACCACGCACTGGATGTACGCGCCGACGCTGGCCAAGCGCTATCCGTCGGTGCACGTGGATCCCAGAGAGCTGTTCGTCGACGACGGCGACGTGCTGACGTCGGCGGGTACGGCGGCCGGGATCGACCTGTGCCTGCACATCGTGCGCTCGGACCACGGCAACGAGGCGGCGGGCGCGCTGGCCCGGCGGCTGGTGGTCCCGCCTCGCCGGAGCGGAGGCCAGGAACGCTACCTGGACCGCTCTTTACCGGAGGAGATCGGCGCCGACCCGCTCGCCGAGGTCGTCGCCTGGGCGCTGGAGCACCTCCACGAGCAGTTCGACGTGGAGACGCTGGCGGCGCGGGCGTACATGAGCCGGCGTACGTTCGACCGCCGCTTCCGCTCCCTGACCGGGAGCGCGCCGCTGCAGTGGCTGATCACCCAGCGGGTGCTCCAGGCGCAGCGGCTGCTGGAGACGTCCGACTACTCGGTCGACGAGGTGGCGGGCCGCTGCGGCTTCCGCTCCCCCGTGGCGCTTCGCGGCCACTTCCGGCGGCAGCTGGGCTCGTCCCCGGCGGCGTACCGGGCGGCCTACCGGGCGCGGCGGCCGCAGAACGAGCGGCCGGGAGACGGCGACCTCGTGTCGGGGACGGCCGGCATGCCGGGCGGCCCGGGACCGCACTCCGCGGCGGCACCGGCCGGGCCCGCGTCGCCGCTGCCCTCCTTCCACCCGGAGGGCCAGGTGCCCCACCAGGCGCGCCGCGCGGCGGCCCTGTCGGCGAGCGTCCCCGGCCAGCGCGGCGGCTCCTGACCCACGGCGGCAGGGTGGACGGGCCTTCTGGTCCCGTCCACCCGGCCGTCCCGGCGCGGGGCCGCGCCTGCCGTTGTCCGACAAGGGTGCCGCACGGTCGGTCCGGGTCGCGGCGGGGCGCCGTAAGGTGAGACACATGAACGATCGCATGGTGTGGATCGACTGCGAGATGACCGGCCTCTCGCTGTCCGACGACGCGCTCATCGAGGTGGCCGCCCTCGTCACCGACTCCGAGCTGAACGTACTCGGCGAGGGAGTCGACATCGTCATCCGGCCGCCGGACTCGGCGCTGGAGACGATGCCGGAGGTGGTGCGTGAGATGCACACCGCGTCCGGCCTGCTCACCGAGCTGGCCGGCGGCACGACACTCAAGGACGCCGAGGAGCAGGTCCTGGCCTACGTACGGGAGTACGTCAAGGAGCCCGGCAAGGCCCCGCTGTGCGGAAACTCGGTCGGCACCGACCGCGGCTTCCTGCTGCGCGACATGCCGACGCTGGAGGGCTATCTCCACTACCGGATCGTGGACGTGTCCTCGGTCAAGGAGCTGGCCCGGCGCTGGTACCCGCGGGCGTACTTCAACAGCCCGGAGAAGAACGGCAACCACCGCGCCCTGGCCGACATCCGCGAGTCCATCGCGGAGTTGCGCTACTACCGCGAGGCCGTCTTCGTCCCGCAGCCCGGTCCCGACTCCGACACCGCCAAGGCGATCGCGGCGAAGCACGTCCTGCCTGCTCAGCAGGCGTAGCGGGGCTCCGCGAAGGAGCGCCGCGAAACCCGTGCGCGAGCACCCCTTCCGACCCTGTAGACTTCTTCTCGGCCGGTCGGGGAAACCGCAGAATCCCTCTGACCGGTCATGGTGGGTGTAGCTCAGCTGGTAGAGCACCTGGTTGTGGTCCAGGATGCCGCGGGTTCGAGTCCCGTCACTCACCCTTCACCGAGAGGCCGGTGACCTGATACAGGTCACCGGCCTCTTTCGTGCCAGTTGCGGGCGGGCCGCAGCGGGAGCGTCTGCGCGCCTGCACCGCGCCCCGCTGCGTGCGTTACTTCGTCCAGGGCCACGGGCGGCAGGAGTGGTGCAAGCCGTCATGCGGAAACCGCGCGCGAGCTGCTCGCCACTACAGGCGTCAGCACATGGGGGCCGACAGTGGTTCCGCTTCCTCCTGACCGGCCCAGGACCGCGCGCCGGGGCCGGTAACCTCGACAGCCATGAACCGACGGCGGCGCAAGAAGCTCTCCGGTCACCTCGTCACGGCGGCCATGCTGGGCGACACCGCCCGCGCGGAGGCCCTGTTGCGGGCCGGCGCCGATCCGGAGCGAGCGGACAGGGAGGGCACCACCCCGCTCTATGTGGCGTCCGTGCAGGGGCAGGTCGAGATGGCCCGGCTGCTCCTCGCGGCCGGGGCGTGCCCGGACGCCGAGAGCGGGCACGGATCGGAGGGCACGCCCCTGTGCGCGGCCGCCTGCTGGGGGCACACCGAGAGCGTGCGCGAACTGCTGGCGCACGGTGCCGATCCGAATCTTCGTGAGGACCACGGCACGGGCCGCACTCCCCTGGAGTGGGCGGTCGCCGATTCCCATTCCGAGACCGTCGCCCTCCTCGTCGCGGCGGGAGCCACCCGGGGCGGCGACCCGAGGCCCGCTACGACGACGTCCGCACCATCAGCTCCGTAGGCAGCACGAGCTGCCGCCGCTCCAGCCCCCGGGAGACCGCCGGCCGGCGGTCGGCGATCTCGTTCAGCAGGAGGTCGATCATCGCGCGGCCCATCTCCTCGATGGGCTGGCGGACGCTGGTCAGGGGCGGATCCATGTGGCGGGCGATGGCGGAGTCGTCGTAGCCGACGAGAGCCACGTCGTCGGGGATGCGGCGGCCCGCCTCGCGCAGCACCTGGCGGGCGCCGGCCGCCGTGACGTCGGAGGCGGCGAAGACGGCGTCCAGGTCGGGGCGGTGCTCCAGCAGGCGCGTCATCGCGCGGCGGCCGCCACCCTCGGTGAAGTCTCCCTGGGCCACGAGGAGTTCGTCCACCTCCAGGCCCGCGTCCCGCAGGGCCTCGCGGTAGCCGTCGACGCGGCGCTGGGCACCGTAGACATCCATGTGGCCGGTGATGTGGGCGACGGTGCGGCGGCCGCGGGCCATCAGGTGCTCCACGGCGGAGCGGGCGCCTCCGTAGTTGTCGGAGTCCACCGAGGTCAGGGTCTCGCCCGCCGACCGCGGACCGCTGATCACGGCCGGGATCTCCAGCTGGGCCAGCATGTCCGGCAGCGGGTCGTCGGCGTGCACCGAGACCAGCAGGACGCCGTCCACCCGGTGCGCGGCCAGGTACTGGGCCAGCCGCTGCCGCTTCTGGTCGCTGCCGGCGAAGATCAGCAGCAACTGCATCTCCGTGTCCGACAGTCCGGCGCCGACCCCCCGCAGCATGTCCGAGAAGTACGGCTCGGCGAAGAAGCGGGTCTCCGGCTCGGGCACGACGAGGGCGATCGCGTCGGTGCGGTTGGCGGCGAGGGCGCGGGCGGCCGTGTTGGGGACGTAGCCGAGTTCGGCCACCGCCGCCTCGACGGCGGCCCGGGTGGCGTCGCTGACCCGGGGCGAGCCGTTGATCACCCGCGAGACGGTGCCGCGGCCGACGCCGGCCCGCGCGGCGACCTCTTCGAGGGTCGGCCGACCGCCGCTCCGGCCCCGCGCTCCGTGGCCTGTCATTGGCTCCGCCCTTCCGCCGTCGAAACCGCCTTGGCCTGGAATGTAACAGTCTCCCGAGCGCGGACGCCGTGCCCGGGTGCCGCCGCGGCGGGCCCCGGGGGACGGGACGGCTCCGCATACCCGGATCGAGGACCTCCCCCCTCCCGCGTTAGTTAACAGGCCGATAACTGAACGCATTTGTCCTCGCTCACACCCTTGACACCCCCGCTCGAACCCGCGACTCTTCAACACATCACTGGTGGGAGCGCTCCCACAGTACCTGACACATACACAACCCGCACGTTCCCCGCCCGAGCCGCAGCGAGTACAAACGGGCCCAACATGCAGTTGGCCGGGGGGTCGGCACGTCAGGGCAACAGGAGGACGCAATGCGAGCACGTTTCCTCCCCCATTCTCGACTTCGTTCGAGTGGGGGGACCCCCATCGCCCGCAAGGCGGTGGTCCTGGCGGCAGCCGCATCGCTGGGCGCCGGGCTGCTGGCCGGCTGCTCCAGCGACAGCGGAGACGAGTCCGGCTCGTCGAACGGCGGTGGCAACGGCGGTGGTGCCAAGGTCACGATCACGATGGGCCTCTTCGGCACGATGGGCTTCAAGGAGGCCGGCCTCTACGCCGAGTACGAGAAGCTGCACCCCGGCATCAAGATTCAGGAAAACGTCGTCGAGCGCAACGAGAACTACTACCCGGCGCTCGTCAACCACCTGACCACCAACAGCGGCCTGATGGACGTCCAGGCCGTCGAAGTCGGCAACATCGCCGAGGTCGTCGCCACCCAGGCGGGCAAGTTCGAGGACCTCTCCAAGGCCTCGGGCGTGGACAAGAGCAACTGGCTGGACTGGAAGTGGCAGCAGGCCACCACCAAGGACGACCAGACCATCGGCCTGGGCACCGATATCGGCCCGATGGCGATCTGCTACCGCAAGGACCTCTTCCAGCAGGCCGGTCTGCCCACCGACCGCGAGGAGGTCGGCAAGCTGTGGGCGGGCGACTGGAACAAGTTCGTCGCGGCCGGCGAGACGTTCAAGAAGAAGGCACCCAAGGGCACCTACTTCATGGACTCCCCCGGCGGTCTGATCAACGCGATCCTCAGCAGTGAGGAGGAGAAGTTCTACGACGCCTCCGGCAACGTCATCTACAAGACGAACCCCGCCGTCAAGGCCGCCTTCAACTTGACGGCCAAGGCCGCCCAGGAGGGGCTGGTCCAGTCGCAGACGCAGTTCCAGCCGACCTGGGACCAGACGATCGCGAACAACAAGTTCGCCACCATGGCCTGCCCGCCGTGGATGCTCGGCTACATCAAGGGCAAGTCGAAGTCGGACGCGGCCGGCAAGTGGGACGTGGCCGTGCCGCCGAAGGGCGGCAACTGGGGCGGTTCCTTCCTGGCCGTGCCCAAGAGCGGCAAGCACGTGAAGGAGGCGACGGAGTTCATCGCCTGGCTGACGGCTCCCGAGCAGCAGGCGAAGCTGTTCGCCGTCCAGGGCAGCTTCCCGAGCGCGCCGGCCGCCTACGACATGTCGTCGGTCACCGACGCGAAGAACGAGATGACCGGTGACGCGCCCATCGGCAAGATCTTCGCCGAGGCCGCCAAGTCCATCCCGGTCCAGGTGATCGGCGCGAAGGACCAGATCATCCAGCAGGGTCTGACGGACAACGGCGTCATCCTCGTGACGAAGGGCAAGTCGCCCGCCGACGCCTGGAAGACGGCCACGAAGACCATCGACAACAACCTGGAGAAGTGACCGGTATGGCCACCCGGCACGACACCGCCGCGCCCCCGGAGGGGGGCGCGGCCCCGGGCCGCCCAGTGGAGACCGACACCGCCGACGCGGAGCACCGGCGCCGGGCGCGGCTGTCCCGCCGCTGGCAGCGGGACATGCGGTGGAGCCCGTACGCGTTCGTCTCGCCGTTCTTCCTGCTGTTCGTCGCCTTCGGGCTGTTCCCGCTGATCTACACGGCATGGGCCTCGCTGCACACGGTGGAGCTGACGGCGCCGACCGACATGGAGTGGGCCGGGCTGCGCAACTACACCCGGATCTTCGACGACGAGTTCTTCTGGAACGCGGCGCGGAACACCCTGACCATCGGCATCATCTCCACGGTTCCGCAACTGCTGATGGCGATGGGCCTGGCGCACATCCTGAACTACCGGCTGCGCGCCTCGACCTTCTACCGGGTCGCGATGCTCGCGCCGTACGCGACCTCGATCGCCGCCGCCTCCCTGGTCTTCGTGCTGCTCTTCGGCCGCGACTACGGCATGATCAACTGGGTGTTGCACGCGGTCGGCTTCGACCACGTCGACTGGCAGAACGACAAGTGGCCCTCCCAGATAGCCGTCTCCACGATCATCATCTGGCGCTGGACGGGCTACAACGCGCTGATCTACCTCGCGGCGATGCAGGCCATCCCGAACGACCTGTACGAGTCGGCGGCCCTGGACGGTGCCAACCGGTTCCGGCAGTTCTTCCACGTCACCCTGCCGCAGCTGCGCCCGACCATCCTGTTCACCGCCGTGGTCTCGACCATCGGCGCCAGCCAGGTCTTCGGCGAGCCGCTGCTGTTCGACGCCAACAAGGGCGCCTCCGGCGGTGCCGAGCACCAGTTCCAGACGCTGGGCCTGTACCTGTACGAGCAGGGCTGGGTGAACCAGCACCTGGGCCGGGCCTCCGCGATCGCCTGGACGATGTTCCTGATCCTGATCGTGATCGGCGTGGTCAACTACGTCATCTCGCGCCGGCTGCGCGCCAGTAGTTAAGGAGACCGGCCGTGACGACGACGACCCTGACCGAACCCGAGACGCCGACCGCCGGGCCGCGCCGGACCCGCCGGTCCAAGGCCGCCCGCGCGGGCGGACAACTGCACGCCGGCCCGATCGCGTACGTGATCCTGGCCCTGTTCACCATCGGGTCGCTGTTCCCACTGGTGTGGACGGCGATCGCCGCGTCCCGGAACAACAACCGGCTGGCGCAGACCCCGCCGCCCTTCTGGTTCGGCTCGAACCTGATGCACAACCTCCAGGTCGCCTGGACGGACGCCAATCTGGGCAAGGCGTTCGTCAACACCACGATCGTGGCGGGTATCTCCGCGGCGACGGTCGTGTTCCTGTCCACGATCGCCGGCTTCGCCTTCGCCAAGCTGCGCTTCAGGGGCCGGGGCGCACTGATGCTGATCGTGATCGGCACGATGATGGTGCCGCCGCAGCTCAGCATCATCCCGCTGTACATGATGGTGGCCAAGCTGGACTGGACCGACCAGTTGCAGGCGGTGATCCTGCCGTCGCTGGTCAGCGCGTTCGGTGTGTTCTTCATGCGGCAGTACCTGCTCCAGGCGCTGCCGGACGAGGTCATCGAGGCCGCCCGGGTGGACGGCGCGAGCAGCTGGCGCGTGGTGTGGCACGTGGTGTTCCCGGCGGCGCGTCCTGCGATGGCCGTGCTGGGGATGCTGATGTTCGTGCAGACCTGGAACGACTTCCTGTGGCCCTTCCTGGTGCTGACCCAGACCGGGAACCCGACCG
Organism: Streptomyces sp. NPDC004721; assembly: GCF_053601495.1. Classification (NCBI taxonomy): domain Bacteria; kingdom Bacillati; phylum Actinomycetota; class Actinomycetes; order Kitasatosporales; family Streptomycetaceae; genus Streptomyces; species Streptomyces sp. NPDC004721. The sequence goes on along the minus strand of NZ_JBSGBZ010000002.1, from coordinate 222,048 downwards.
TGCAGGTCGCCCTCGCGGGCCTGGGCCGCGGCTACACCCCCGACCAGTCCCTGATCATGGCGGGCGCGCTGCTCGGCACGCTGCCGCTGCTGCTGGTCTTCGCGATCTTCGGCAAGCAGATCGTGGGCGGCATCATGCAGGGCGCGGTCAAGGGCTGACGCCCGCGGCCCGTCCTCTCACGCGCGGCGGCCCGGCCGCCGCGCACACCCCCGCCTTTCCGGGGGCCGGGTCACCGTGGTCCCGGCCCCTTGTCCCTCTGTCCACATCGATCCCTGTCCACCCTCCCCTTTCGAACCGTCGGTCTTTCACGACCATCTATGGGAGCGCTTCCATGCCTGAGTCCGCTCAGCCGGTGACCCCGGTGACCTTTCCGCCCGCCTTCCTCTGGGGCGCCGCGACCTCCGCGTACCAGATCGAGGGGGCGGTGCGGGAGGACGGCCGTACGCCCTCGATCTGGGACACCTTCAGCCATACCCCGGGCAAGACCGCCGGTGGCGAAACCGGTGACATCGCTGTCGACCACTACCACCGCTACCGCGATGACGTGGCCATGATGGCGGACCTGGGCCTGAACGCCTACCGCTTCTCCATCTCCTGGCCGCGCGTGCAGCCGACCGGCCGCGGCCCCGCCGTCCAGGTGGGCCTGGACTTCTACCGCCGTCTCGTGGACGAGCTGCTGGAGCGCGGGATCAAGCCGGCGGCCACCCTCTACCACTGGGACCTGCCGCAGGAACTGGAGGACGCGGGCGGCTGGCCGGAGCGCGAGACCGCGCTGCGCTTCGCGGAGTACGCGCAGATCGTCGGTGAGGCGCTCGGCGACCGGGTGGAGCAGTGGATCACCCTCAACGAGCCGTGGTGCACCGCCTTCCTGGGCTACGGCTCCGGGGTGCACGCGCCGGGCCGCACCGAGCCCGCGGCCACGCTGCGCGCGGCCCACCATCTGAACCTGGCGCACGGCCTGGGCGCGCAGGCGCTGCGGTCGGTGATGCCGGCTCGCAACTCGGTCGCGGTCAGCCTCAACTCCTCGGTGGTCCGCACCGTCTCGCAGGACCCGGCGGACCTGGCGGCGGCCCGGAAGATCGACGACCTGGCCAACGGGGTCTTCCACGGCCCGATGCTGCACGGGGCGTACCCGGCCACGCTGCTGGAGGCCACCTCGTCGATCACGGACTGGTCCTACGTCCTGGACGGCGATCTGCGCGCCGCCCACCAGCCGCTGGACGCGCTCGGCCTCAACTACTACACGCCGGCCCTGGTGTCGGCGGCTGACACGGCGCTGGAGGGCCCGCGGGCCGACGGTCACGGGGCGAGCGCTCACTCGCCGTGGCCCGGCGCGGACGACGTGGCGTTCCACCAGACGCCGGGCGACCGCACCGAGATGGGCTGGACGATCGACCCGAGCGGCCTGCACGAGCTGATCATGCGCTACTCCCGGGAGGCGCCGGGGGTGGCGCTGTACGTCACCGAGAACGGCGCCGCCTACGACGACAAGGTGGACGCCGACGGCCGCGTGCACGACCCGGAGCGCATCGCCTACCTGCACTCCCACCTGGCGGCGGTGCGCCGGGCCATCACGGACGGCGCGGACGTCCGCGGGTACTACCTGTGGTCCCTGATGGACAACTTCGAGTGGGCCTACGGGTACGGCAAGCGGTTCGGCGCGGTCTACGTCGACTACACCACCCTCGCCCGGACCCCGAAGTCCAGCGCCCACTGGTACGGCAAGGCGGCCCGCACCGGGGAGCTGCCGCCGCCGGACGCCGCCTGACGGCCCGTCCGGCCCCCAGCGCGCCCCGGCCGGATCGGGGGTGAACCGGCCGGGGCGCTTTCCCGCCCGCGACGCGGGTGCTCAGGGAAGGGACCGAGGGCGGCCGAGGCGCGCGGCGGATCTGCCCGGCCGGCGACGGCGCACCACTCCCCGGTGGCCCGAGCGCACCGGGGAGCGCGGGTCGAGCTGGATCCAGATCCGCACCTCCGTACCGCCGAGCACGGAGGAGCCGATGCGGACGTCCCCGCCGGTGGACTCCGCGAGCCGGCGCACGATGTCCAGGCCGAGCCCCGTGGAGCCGTCGTTCCCCGATCCGCGCCCGCGCAGCATCGCCGCGTCCGGGTCGGGTATGCCGCATCCGGCGTCGGAGACGAGCACGATCACCGCGTCGTCGCCGTTGTGCACGTCGACCGCGAACGCCGTGCCCTCGGCGGTGTGCCGGAAGACGTTGCCGAGCAGGGCGTCCAGCGCGGCCGCGAGGTCGGCGCGGGCCACGGGTATGCGCACCGGCCGCTCGACCCCGGCCACCCGCCACTTGCGGCCCTCGTCCTCGGCGAGCGCCGACCAGAACTCCATCCGCTCCCGCACGACTTCGGCCGCGTCGCACCCGGCGCCCGGACCGGCGGCCGCCGTCTGCGGCTTGGCCTCGCGGGCGGTGCGGATGATCGTGTCGACCTCGCGCTCCAGCTGGGCGACCGCCGTCCGGGTCTGCTCGGCGGCGGGTCCGGCTCCGAGCGAGGCCGCGTTCAGCCGCAGCACGGTCAGCGGCGTGCGCAGCCGGTGGGACAGGTCGGCCGCCAGTTCGCGCTCGTTCGCCAGCAGTTGGACGACCTGGTCGGCCATGGAGTTGAACGCGACCGCCGCGAGCCGCAGTTCGGTCGGACCCTCCTCGGACACCCGGGCGCCCAGCCTGCCCTCGCCCAGTTCGTGCGCACCCTCGACCAGCCGCTGCGCGGGCCGCACCATCCGCACGCCGAGCCGGTCGGCGACGGCGACCGAGCCGACGACGAGCGCCGCGCCCACACCGGCCAGCACCGCCCAGGCCGTGCCCACGCCGTTGCGGACCTCGGACTCGGGGACGTAGACCTCGACGACGGCTATGGCGCCGGAGCTCAGCGCGACGGGCTGGAGCAGCGTGGAACCGCCGGGCACCTCGGCGGTGGAGGCGCGGCCCATTGCCCGCACGGTCGCGATGTCCTCGCCGGTGGACCGGGCGCGGCCGATCTCGACGGCCGCCGCGCCGTCGACGGCCGGTACGTGCACGGCCATCCGGGCGTTGGAGCCGGCCGAGGCGACGACCCGCTCCAACTGCTCCCGCTCGGTGGTGATCGACAGGGCGGGGGCGACCGCCGCGGCCTGGCGCTCGGCGTTGGAGAAGGCGCGGTCCCTGGCCATCTCCTTGATGACCAGGGCGAGCGGGACGGCGAAGGCGATCACGACCATCGTGGTGACCGCGAGGCAGACCTTGACCAGTGCCCATCTCATCGCGGCGGCTCCGCTCCGGGCGGCTCCAGCTTCACGCCGACGCCCCGCAGGGTGTGCAGATAGCGGGGCCGGGCGGCCGTCTCGCCCAACTTCCGCCGCAGCCAGGACAGATGGACGTCTATCGTCTGGTCGTCGCCGTAGGACTGCCGCCATACCTCGGCCAGCAGTTCCTTGCGTGCCACGACCACTCCCGGCCGCCCGGCGAGGAAGGCGAGCAGGTCGAACTCACGGCGGGTCAGGTCCAGCCGCACCCCGTCCAACTCGGCCTGGCGGCGCAGCGGGTCGACGGTCAGACCGCCGACCCGGAGCACGGGGGACGGCGGGTGCTCCCCGGTGGCGGAGCGGGCACGGCGCAGTACGGCGGCCATGCGCGCGGACAGGTGCTCGACGGAGAACGGCTTGGTCAGGTAGTCGTCCGCCCCGGCGTTGAGCAGCCGGACGATCTCCGCCTCGTCGTCCCGGGCGGTGGCGATGATGACGGGCACGTCGGTGATGCCGCGCAGCATCTTCAGCGCCTCGGAGCCGTCCAGGTCGGGCAGTCCGAGGTCCAGCACGACCACGTCGAAGCGGAGGTGGGCGACCTCGCGCAGCGCCTCCAGCGCCGTACCGACGCTGCGCACGGTGTGCGAGGCGTCGGTCAGGTGCCGGATGAGCGCCGAGCGCACGAACGGGTCGTCCTCGACCACGAGAACACTTGCCATGCGCCGCACCGTACGCCATGGGGGCGGACCCGGCAGGGGCCTGTGGACAACTCCGGCAGGGCCCCGGCTGCTTGTGGACAACCTCACCCCGATCGCGTTCCTGCGACACCATGGGGACGGGTGCGGCAGGATGGCGGCGATGCTCAGAGGACTCGTACACCTGCTGGCGTGGTCGCTCGCCACGGGCGCGGCGGCCACCCTGTCGTGGTGGGGCGTCCACAAGGTGATGGCGGGCACGGCCTACGATCCGCCGCGCGCCCTGCCGATCACCGCGGTAGAGGCGACCAGGCAGGAGTCGACACCGGCCGCTACCCCCATGCCTCAACCGACCGCGTCCAGAAGCCCCTCGGCCGGTCCGAGCAAGCCGTCCGGCGGGCGCACGGTGACTCCGAGTCCCTCCCGGCCGGCGCGTCCCGCGAGCACTCCCGCCCCCTCCCCCACCGCCTCCGGCCAGGTGAGGAGCTACGACACCGACGGCGGCCGGGTGGTCTTCGACCTCGGCGAGGTCTCGGCGAACCTGGTCTCCGCGACTCCGGGCACGGGCTGGTCGATGCAGGTGTGGAAGACGGAGACGTGGATCCGCGTGGAGTTCACCTCGGACGCCGACCGGGTGTCGGTCATCTGCGCCTGGCACGACGGGCCGCCGCACGTGGAGATCGGCAGCTACTAGAGGAACAAGCCCCGTTAGGCCCACCCGGTACGCCCGGTTCCGCCGGTCCGGCCGGTTCAGCGGAAGGCGGACGGCGGCGGGGCCGGTGAGGCGACCGCCGCGGCGTCGGTGACGGGTACGGCCCCGCCGGTGAAGTCGGTGAGGGCGCGGCCGTGTTCGACGCGGCCCGGGTGCGGGTCGGTGGCGGCCCTGCGGGTCAGTTCGGCGACCGGCAGCGGGAGGTCGGAGGCCACCAGCACGGCGTTGCCGAAACGCCGGCCGCGCAGCACGGTCGGGTCGGCTACCAGCGCGAGCTGGGTGAACCGGGCGGCGGCGGTGGCGATCTGGCCGCGCAGATGGGTCAGCGGCGGGCCGTCGGCGAGGTTGGCGGCGTAGACACCGCCCGGCCTCAACGCCCTGCGCACCCCGTCGAGGAACTCCGTCGACGTGAGGTGGGCGGGCGTGCGGGCACCGCTGAACACGTCCGCGATGACCAGGTCGGCCCAGCCGTCCGGCACTTTGGCGAGGCCTTCGCGGGCGTCCACCGACCGCACCCGAAGGCGGGCTCCGGAATCCAACGGCAGCTCGCGGCGCACCAGTTGGACGAGGGTCGCGTCGCGTTCGACCACCTGCTGGGTGGAACGGGGCCGGGTGGCGGCGACGTACCGGGCGAGGGTGAACGCCCCTCCGCCGAGGTGCACGGCGTGGACGGGCCGGCCGGCGGGTGCGGCGAGGTCGATCACGTGCCCGAGCCGCCGCTGGTACTCGAAGGAGAGGTACGCCGGGTCGTCGAGGTCGACGTAGGACTGCGGGGCGCCGTCGATCAGCAGGGTCCAGCCCCGTGCCCGCTCTCGGTCGGGTATGAGCTGCGCGAGCCCGCCGTCGACCTGTTCGGTGACGGCTTCGACGGCTCCTCGCCCGCGAGGGCTCCTGGACCTTCCCATTCGCCCATTGTCGCAAGCGGCGCGGTGTGCCACCCACAGGTGGCGGGAGCCGTGGGCGAACGTTCCGGCGGGCGGGACGCCGACGTCAGCAGCAGCTGTCCGCGGCCTCGATCATCCGGGCCGCCTCCCCCAGCGCCCGCCGCAGTACCGCGGGGTCCGTCGCGAGGTCGGCCTCGTCGGGCGGGACCAGCCAGTCCGAACCCTCCGCCGGCGGCTCCGGGGCCAGCCTCAGGCCCCGTCCGTCGGTCCCGGTGCAGGTGCTCCCGGGCACGTCCCAGGCCGCGGCGGTGCCCGCCGGCACCACGAAGCCGAGCGTGTCGCCGCCGTCGTCGTGCAGTACGGGCCCCACCGCGTCCCCCGGCCCGCGGCGCAGGATGTCGACCGCCTCCAGCCCCTGCCGGGCCGGCACCGTGACCACGTCGCACGGGGCCTGCGTAAAGGGATCGACACTCCGCGGGGTTTCCATCCCGGCCTCCATCACGAAAATCCCTCCTCGTGAACGAGCGGGTCGGGAGCCTGGCGGCTCCCGGTCCACGGAGTTCAACGCGGCAGGGCGTCAACGGCTACGGGCGAAGTCCGCCGGGAAGGGTGGCACTTCATGGCAGATCACGGATGAGATATCCGGTTTGTAGCCAAACGCAGCGTGTCCGGGCGGACACAGCAGGTACTTTCTTGCTCGCCGGAAACAGGGTGCCGTCCGCACGACCGGGACGACTCGGGCGACGGGTCACCCGCCGACCAGATGACTCAGGCAACTTCCCCTGCGTCCGGCATGGTTCGACGGTTCGCACGAGAGGGCCCGGCCATGACGTCGTCGACGGTGACCTCGTCTCAGTCCCCCCGCCCGCCACGGCCGAATCTCGCCTTCCGGCAACTGCGCGGACAGCGCTCGCCGGCCGAGTTCGCCGCGGCGGTACGGCGGGCCGCCCACGAGATCGGTGAGCGGGTCAGCTGTGACGCGCGCTACATCGGCCGGGTGGAGGCGGGTGAGATCCGATGTCCCAACTACGCCTATGAACGTGTGTTCTTGCACATGTTCCCCGGCCGCTCGCTGACCGACCTGGGGTTCGCACCCCGGTCGGCCGTTCGGGGACGCGCCTCGCGCGCGCCGCACGAGGAACGGGAGGCGTACGACCCGTACCACTCCACCGATGCGCCGGATCCGCACGACCCGTACCACCCGCACCACCCGTACCACCCGCACGAAGACCACGAGAACCACGAGGAGAGCGACGTGCTGCGTCGCGCATTCATGACCCGCGGGGGCGCCACGGTGGCCGCCGCCTCGCTGGGCCCCCTGGGACCCGCCTTCGACGCCTCGGCCGCGGATCGCCCCGCGCGCCGGGCCGGCACGAGCGACGCCGGGGCCGTCGAAGAGGCCGTCCGCCGGATCCGGTTGCTCGACGACCGGCACGGAGCGGACGGTCTCTACCGCCGCGCGGCCGCTCCGCTGCGCGCCGCCTACGCGCTGCTCGACGCCGGCGCAACCCGGCAGACCACCGCGGAGCGGCTGCACTCGGGCGCCGGTGAACTGGCCATCTCGGTGGGCTGGCTGGCCCACGACTCCGGGCGTTTCGACGACGCGCGCTCGCATTACGCCGAGGCACTGGCCACCGCGCGCATGACCGGGGACCCGGCCCTGGAGGCACACGCCTTCTGCAACACGGCGTTCCTCGCGCGGGACGCGGGACGGCCCCGCGAGGCGGTGCGGGCCGCGCAGGCCGCGCAGCGCGTCGGCCGCGGGCTGGGCTCGGCGCGGCTGATGTCGCTGCTCGCGCTGCGTGAGGCGGGCGGCTGGGCCGGGCTCGCCGACCGCGCCGGCTGCGAGCGGGCGCTCGCGCGGGCGCAGGCCCTGTACGAGCGGGGCGCCTCGGACGCCGACCCCGAGTGGATGAGCTTCTACGGCGAGGCCGAGTTGGCGGGGCTCGAGGCGCAGTGCTGGTCCGCGCTGGGCGACTGGCCGCGGGCGGCCCGGCACGCGCGGCGTGCCGCGCAGCTCCAGGATCCCCACTTCACGCGGAACATCGCGCTCTACACGGCCGAGCTGTCCGACGACCTCGCGCGCGGGGGTCGGCCGGACGAGGCGGCCGCCGCCGGAATGCGGGTCCTGGACCTGCTGGACCAGGTCCAGTCGTCCCGCATCCAGACGATGCTGGCGGGAACGGCGCGGGTACTGCTGCCGCACCGCCAGGCGAGGGGTGTGTCCGTTTTCCTGGAGAGACACGCGAGCGCCCCTCGGCCGGTGTGACGCGCCGCGGGGGGGCGGGTTCGCCCAGCCACCACTGCGGGGTGCTGCCCACGGCCCCCCTCGGGCGAAAACCCCGCCCCATGGACCAGCCGGACGCACGGCACCGCGCCCGCGGGGGCGGGCATTCAGCCTCGCCGCGCGTTCCCTCCCACGGCCCTCCGGGCAAGAGCCCCACGCGGCGGGTCAACCGGGCGACAACATCGCACCGGGGGATGCGTCCAGTCGCACCACACAGTCGCTCCCACAGCGTTTCGGGCAAGAGCCCCGCGCGCGGGCAGCCGGGCGCCCGGCGCCACGCCGTGAGAGCGGGTGCGTCCACTCTCGCCGCGCGATCCCTCCCACGGCCCTTCGGGCGAAGGCCCCGCCCCACGGGCCGGCCCGGCGACCAGCGCCGCGCCGCGGAGGCGAGTGCGACCACCCGCACCGCGCGATCCCCCCGCCACTTCGGGCGAGATCCCCGCGCGCGGGCCGGTCGGGCGCCCGGGGCCGCGCCCGTGCGGGCGGGTGCAACCACCCGTGCCGCGCGATCCCTCCCACGGCCCTTCGGGCAAGAACCCCGCGCGCGGTAGCCGGGCCGTGGGGATGGATGCGTCCAGTCGCACCGTGGGGTGCCTCCCCCGGCCCTTCGGGCGAGAGCCTCGCTCACCCCCTACCGCCCGCGGCGACAGGGGCACCGCGGGTCACGAGAGGTGGCCCACGTCGTTCCAGTGTTCGAGGGCCGGCTCTCCGTATGCCCAGCCCAGCACCGACAGCGACGTGGGGTTGAGGCGGATGTGTGCCGCGAAGTCGAGTGGCAGGCCGAGCCACCGCGCGCCGACCGAGCGCAGGATGTGCCCGTGTGCGAAGACCAGCACGTCACGGTCCTCGCCGCGCGCCCAGGCCACCACCTCGTCGGCACGGGAGGTCACCTCGGCGAGCGTCTCCCCGCGCGGAACGCTGTCGCGCCAGATCAGCCAGCCGGGCCGCTCGGCCTGGATCTCCTGCGGCGTCAGGCCCTCGTACGCGCCGTAGTCCCACTCCATCAGCGTGTCCCAGCACATGGCGCGGTCGCCGAACCCGGCGAGCTCGCACGTCTCACGCGCGCGTGCCAGCGGGCTGGTGCGGACCTCGATCCGGGGCAGGCCGTCGAACGGCGCCCGCTGGAGCCGCTCCCCGAGCAGCTTGGCGCCACGCCGGCCCTCCTCCAGGAGGGGAACGTCGGTCCTGCCGGTGTGCCTGCCGGACAGCGACCACTCGGTCTGTCCGTGCCGGGCCAACAGGATGCGCGGTGCCATGGAGAACCTTCCGGAAAAACTCAGATCTTCGGACGGAATCCCTCCATCATCGCGCACCCTGCCCAAGGGCAACCCGGGGGGCGGTCCGTGCGTCTATCAGGGCCGGGGGCACCCCGAGGTGGCCGGGTCGAACACCGTAAAGTGGCACGACCGTGCGAGCACCGCCGGGCAGCGCAGCGACAAAGGGGGAGGGGCATCGGATGCCGCAGACCGAGGCACCGGCACGGCGCACCGAGACGGCCCAGCGCACCCGGCTGCGCTGGTGGACCGAGCTGCCGCTGATCCTGCTGGTGTACGGCTGCTACTCGGCGGGTCGGCTGCTGGCCCGCGGCGATGTCTCCACGGCCGTCGACCACGGCCTGGCGATCCTGCGCGTCGAGAAGCTGCTGCGCCTCAACGCGGAGCACCCCCTCAACCGCCTGTTCACCCGTGAGCCGTGGCTGGGCGTCCCCGCCGACTTCTGGTACGCGTCGCTGCACTACCTGGTGACCCCCGTGCTCCTGGTGTGGCTGTTCAGGGCGCGCACCACGCACTACCGGGCGGCCCGCACCTGGCTGATGACGTCCACGTTCATAGGACTGATCGGCTTCACCCTGCTGCCCACCTGCCCGCCCCGCCTGCTCTCCCCGGACCACGGGTTCGTGGACACGATGGCCCAGTACAGCTCGTACGGCTGGTGGGGCGGCGAGGCCAGCGCACCGCGCGGCCTGGGTGGTATGACCAACCAGTACGCGGCCATGCCGAGCCTGCACGTGGGCTGGGCCCTGTGGTGCGGAGTGATCCTGTGGCGCCACGGCCGCACGCGCACGGCGAAGGTCGCGGGCGTCGCCTATCCGCTGCTGACCGCGCTGGTCGTGATGGGCACCGCCAACCACTACCTCCTGGACGCGGTCGCGGGCGTGGCCGTCATGGGCGTCGGGATGCTGCTCGCGCCGTTCGTGATGCGGGGCGCGGACCGCGCCAAGGCACTGCTGACGCCCCGTGCCACGGCCGTCACAGGGGACTCCGGTGCCGCAGGTTCCCCGATTGTCAGTGGCGGATGCCAGACTTCGGCGGGTGAGCGAATTCCACGGCAGCGCGAAACACGGTTCGGTCCCGGAGCCGAACCGGGTGCCGTCCCCGAGGACGCGGGAGACGGCGATCCAGCCTGGGGTCTCCCCCGCCCGAGCGAAGTCGAGAGCCTGGGGAAGGCTCGCTGAGCTGCGCGGGCCCGGCGTACCGGCCCGCGCGCTCGATGCCCGGGCCCTGGCCGCGCTGGCCGCGAACCCCGGCTGCGGACGGCGCGCGATCCTGGACGGCGCGGGCGTGGACAAGGCGGCGCTCGCGGAAGCGCTGGGCGCGCCCGCCGTGTTCGGGCAGTCGCAGTTCGCCTTCATGCGGGGCAACGCGTTCGAGGCGCGGGTCAAGGCGGACGGCGGCGCCGAGCTGCTGAGGCTGGCGCACACCAGGCTGGACCCGGGCGCCGAACCGCCGCGGGAGGGCCGGGTGCCCGACCTGAGCGCCGTCGGCCCCGAGGGGCGTACGGCGCGTACGGCGCTGGCGCTGCGCGAGGCCACGCGGGCGGGCGCCTGGACGCTCCTCGACCATCCGATGCTCTCCCTGGAGGTGGCGGGCTCGCCCGCCTACCTGGAGCCGGACGCGGTGGTGGTGCACCCGGACGGCAACTGGACGGTGGTGGAGATCAAGTCCTTCCCGATGCTGGACGGCTCCGCCGACCCGGCGAAGGTGGGCGCGGCCGCCCGTCAGTCGGCGGTGTACGTGCTGGCGCTGGAGGACGTCGCCGCGCGCCTCGACCCCGTCCCGCGCGTACGGCACCGGGTGCTCCTGGTGTGCCCCAAGGACTTCTCCAACCTGCCCACCGCGTCCGCCGTCGACGTCCGCAAGCAGCGCGCGGTGACCGCCCGCCAGCTGACCCGGCTGACCCGTGTCGAGGACATCGCCGACGCCCTGCCCGAGGGCGTGTGCTTCTCCCCCGAGCTGTCCTCGGAGGAGCTGACGGCCGCGGTGGAGGCGGTCCCGGCGACGTACGCGCCCGAGTGCCTGGCCACGTGCGAGCTGGCCTTCCACTGCCGTACGCGGTCCCACGCGCAGGGCGCGGTGACCGCGCTGGGCCGCTCGATCCGCGCCGACCTGGGCGGGCTGTCGACGGTCGAGGACGTGCTGGCGGCCGCCCACGGCGAGGCGGGCGACCCGGACGACCCGGCGGTGGCGGCGCTGCGCCGGGCCGCCGCGCTGCGGGCCGAGGCCCTGGAGCCGGCCGGGCGGGAGGCGGCGTGTCGCTGATCGCCACCCTGGGCCGTCTGGAGGCGGTGCGGACCGGTCGGGCCCAGCCCGCCGCGACCGTCCGGCACCGGCATGTGTCCGAGCGGCCGCTGGTGTTCGTGCCGCTCACCACCGCCGGTGAGGCGGGCGCCCCGCTCGGCGCGCTGGTCGGCACGGACCGTGACGCGCCGCGGCTGCTGGCCGTGCCGCAGCCGCGCGACCGCGACCTGCGGTTCGCGTTCCTCGCCGAACTGGCCGACGTGCTCCTGCCGTACATCGACTCCCACGCCGACGCCGTCGAGGCCGCCGAGCGCAACGAGACGGACCCGGAGAGCGGCAAGCGGGTCAAGGTCGAGGTGGAGCTGTGCGCGGACGCGCCCCAGCTGATCGTGCCGAGCCGCGCGGGCATCGACTTCGTACGGCTGCTCGGACGCTCCATGCGCTTCCGCCGCACCGCCGAGCAGGACCCGGAGACACCGCACCCGGCGCCGCCGCACGTGCCGTTGCTCGGGCGGTGGCTGACCCACTTCGGGGAGCGCGCCCGGGTGCCCGGCTCCTCGCTGCTGCCGGCAATGACCGACCTGCTGGCCCAGCACTGGACGACCGGCCAGTCCAGCCTGGAGGACCAGCACCTGGGGGCGCTGCTGGCGTGGATCGCCCCGCCGGACGGCGCGTCGGGCGCCGAGGCCGCGCTGCGGGCCGAACTGGCGCGCACCGCCGACGGCCAGTTGGAGTGCCCGCCCGCGGGCCCCGCCACCGACCCGGCCTTCGACAACAGGCTGCTGGCTCCCGCGATCGAGCGCTACGACCGCGCGCGTACCGCGCTCGCCGCCGCCGAGGACGGCCTGGAGGCCGACGAGCGGCTGGGCGCCGTCACCGCGGCCGAGCAGGGGATCCGCGACCTGGTCGAGAAGTGCGCCCGCCCCACCTGGGACAACGTCTGGCGCGGCCTGGACCTGCTGCGGGCGCTCCCCGAGGGCGCGCACGTCGAGGAGCGCTGGACGCGCGACCGCTGGTCGTTCACCGGCCACCGCGACCGGGTGCGGGCCGGCGAACCGCCGCAGCCGCGCCGCGACGACGCGGTCACCGCGGCCAACAAGCTGGCCACGCGCGAACGGGAGCAGGCCCGTCTGGAGGCCCAGGAGGCGCTGGACGACCCGCTGGTCATGGCGGGGCGGCGGCTGGCCGGAGAGGCGTTCGCGGGCGAGGTCACGGACGTCGTCCCGGCCTACAGCGACGGCAAGCGGCCCAGTCCGCGCCCGCTGGTCACCGTGCGCACCGACGACCGGCCGCACCTGGGCGAGCGGGCCAGGGCGTACCGGTCGCTGGACGGCAAGCCGCAGTCGGCCGAGTTCGTCGCCTGCGAGGAGGACACCGCCGAGGGGACGCTCGTCATCCTGCGGATCCTGGACAGGATGGGACGCGGCAAGGAACCCGCGCCCGGTTCCGTGCCGGAGAAGGGCGACCGCGTGTGCTTCACGCTCTTCGAGCACGAGCAGCGCGGCGGCGCGAAGCTGCCCGACCCGGAGCAGACCCCATGGACGCACGGCGGCCCGCCGGGCGAGGAGAGCACGCCGGAGGCTCCGGACCCGGTGACCGAGGAGGACCTTCTGTGACCGCCCCCGCCCAGGACCCCGCGATCGGCCCCGGCGGCCTCCGGGCGCCCTTCGACCCCGGGGCGGCGGCCGCCCGCGCGACCGACGCGATCCTCCGCGACACCCTGCACGGCTCGCACCGCGGGGTCGTCGTCGACTCCCCGCCCGGCGCGGGGAAGTCGACGCTGGTCGTGCGCGCGGCGCTGGAGCTGGCCGCCGCCGGACGGCCGCTGATGGTGGTCGCGCAGACCAACGCCCAGGTCGACGACCTGGTGCTGCGGCTGGCGGAGAAGAACCCCGAACTGCCCGTGGGCCGGCTGCACAGCAGTGACGCCGACCCGTACGACAAGGCGCTCGACGGCCTGCCGAACGTACGGAAGTCGGCGAAGGCGGCCGACCTCGCCGGACTCGACGTGGTCCTGTCGACCGCCGCGAAGTGGGCGCATGTGAAGGTCGACGAGCCGTGGCGGCACGCGATCGTCGACGAGGCGTACCAGATGCGCTCGGACGCCCTGCTCGCGGTGGCCGGGCTGTTCGAGCGGGCGTTGTTCGTGGGCGATCCGGGTCAGCTGGATCCGTTCGCGATCGTCGGCAGCGAGCAGTGGGCGGGCCTGTCCTACGACCCGTCGGCGTCCGCGGTGACGACGCTGCTGGCCCACAACCCGCAGCTGCCCCAGCACCGATTGCCGGTGTCCTGGCGGCTTCCGGCGTCGGCGGCGCCGCTGGTCTCCGACGCGTTCTACCCGTACACGCCGTTCCGCAGCGGCACGTCGGCCGGGGACCGGCGGCTGACGTTCGCGGTCCCCTCGGACGGCTCCGGCCCCGACCGGGTGCTCGACGAGGCCGCCGAGTCCGGCTGGGGCCTGCTGGAGCTGCCCGCGCGGCACACTCCGCGTACCGATCCGGAGGCGGTGCGGGCGGTGGCGGCGGTCGTACGGCGGCTGCTGGAGCGGGGTGGCGCGGCCGTCTCGGAGCGGTCGCCGGACCCGGCGCCGCTGACCGCCGACCGGATCGCCGTCGGCACGGCGCACCGCGACCAGGCGGCCGCCGTGCGCGCGGCGCTGGCGGAGCTGGGCGTGACGGATGTCACCGTGGACACGGCGAACCGCCTCCAGGGTCGTGAGTTCGACGTCACGGTCGTCCTGCACCCGCTCTCCGGGCGCCCCGACGCCACCGCGTTCCACCTGGAGACCGGCCGCCTGTGCGTCCTCGCCTCCCGCCACCGGCACGCCTGCGTCGTGGTCTGCCGCGCGGGGGTGACCGACCTCCTGGACGACCACCCGTCGACGGAGCCGGTCCAGCTGGGCGTGACGGTGAAGTTCCCGGATGGCTGGGAGGCGAACCACGCGGTGCTGGCCCACCTGCGCGAACACCGAGTGGCCTGGCGACCGTGACCGGCACACGGCCTTCCACCGGACGGAGTCCGGCACGCCGCCGGAAGCGGCAGACGAACACAGCCCTGATGGCTGGGAGGCGAACCACGCCGTGCTGGCCCACCTGCGCGAACACCGAGTGGCCTGGCGACCGTGACCGGCGTTCCAGGCACGGCAACCCGGGTGGCCTGGCGGCGCTGACGAGTTGACGGGTGGACCGGGGCGGCTGCCCCCGCCCCCTTGCGTTCGCGGGAGACAATGGAGGGTGGCCCTTTCACAGGGCGGTGTCATCCGAACCGTACGAGGAGGTCGAGACATGGCGGAGCCAACGCCGCGTCGTGACGAACCGCGGCTACGCCCCGCGCCCCTGCTCTTCGAGCCGGCCGAGGCGGCCGCCGATCCCGAGCACTTCTTCGACCTGGAGTCGATCGACGATCCGCGGGCGTTGCTCGCGCGGGCGACGGAGCTGACGCTCGCGTTCCGCGCGGCGGCCGACCGGGCGGTGGAGTTCCAGGCGATCGCGGCGGCGCAGCTCGCCGATCCGCGGCGGTTCGACCGGCTGACCCCGGCGGCCATCGCCGAGCGGGCCGACTGGACCGAGGACTACGCCAAGAGGATGGTGGAGTTCGGGCGGGATCTGCTGAGCGGAGCCGAGGGCGGCGTGCACGCCAACCCGGCCGACCCCGTCTGACCCCCCGCGCCTCGCGCTTTCCCCCGGCTCTGGCATATGCCGAGCGCGCAAGATACTCCGACCCGCCCGTCCGTGTCCCGGTTTCCCACAACCCTGTGGAATCGCCCGTTCACAGCGGGTAGATATATCCGCCATGAGCCGCACAGGCAACGAACCCTCCGTCGACCACCTCGACCAGTGGGCAGGCCACCGCTCCGACGCCTCGGGCGTCACCGCGGACGGCGCCGCCTGGCTGGCCTCGGCGGGCGCGTATCCCCGCAGCACGCTCGCCCTCTGGCGGGAGCGGCCGGACGCGCCGCTCGTACTGCCCTGCGGCACCGTCTTCGACATGGTGAACGTGCCCGCGATCTTCGGCCGCCGGATGCTGGACCGGCTGTGGGGCGAGGGCCCGGGGTCGGGCCCGGTGGCCGTCCACCGGGGACGGATGCTGCTCTTCGCCGCGCCGGGCACCGCGCACCGGCTGCCCTCGCTGCTGGAGTGGGAGGAGTGGGGGTCCCGGGGCCGGGAGGCCGGCCGCAAGGAGGGCATTCCACCCCTGCTGTGCCACGGCAACGGCGACGCGGTCACCCTCCCGGCCCTGTCCGACGACACCCTCCTCGCACGCCCGGCCTCCCGCTGGCTCGTCGCCCCCGACACCCGCCATCCCTGGCTGCCGGGCCCGGAGATCATGCTCTGGGCAGCCGTGCGGGCGGCCCGCGCGGCGGTGCGGATATCGATTTTTCCTCCCAGCGGCCAGGATGCTAAGGTCTACGACGTCAGCAGGCGCCGCTAGCTCAGTTGGTTAGAGCAGCTGACTCTTAATCAGCGGGTCCGGGGTTCGAGTCCCTGGCGGCGCACAATGACGATGGCGAGACAGGGTCGCGGAGAGCGAACCGGTCTCGCCGTCGCTGTTTGTGAGCGGCGGGCGTCACACCGTGGTGATCTTGATCGTGTACGCGCCGGAGGCCGTACGGTTCTCCACCTCCACCCGGACCCCGTCGCCCGGCACGGTGAAGCTCTCCCCCACGTCGATCGGGGCGTCGGCGAGCGCGGGCTGGACCGAGGTCTCCTCGCAGGCCGCGGTATGCGGATGAGCGTCGATCACCTCGATCGGGCCGCCGCCGGACTCCGCCCCGCCGCGCACCCGGTACACCAGCACCCCCTGCCGGCACCCGGTCACGTCGTTGCCGACCGACGCACGCGCCTCGATGGCCAGCACGCTGTCGCTCCCGGTGCGCACCACCACCAGCTTCGTTCCGCCGCCGAGCCCGAACAGCGGCGACCCGGCGGTGGCCGTCGCCGACGAACCCGCACCCGCCGGGCCCACCTCCACCGGTTCCAGGGTCAGCCGGGTCGGCTCCGCTCGCACACAGGTCACCTGACGGCGGTCCAGCCACCCGAGCTTCCACTTGTGCCAGGCGAACAGGTCGGGTGAGAGGCCGAACTGGCTGCCCATCAGATCCCAGTCCCCGACGTAGGTGTCCCAGTCGCCCTTGCCGTCCGCGGGCCGGTGGTACAGGTCGGGCAGGTCGAAGACGTGGCCGGACTCGTGGGCGAGCACCAGCCGGTCCGGCGGGTGCCGTTCGAAGACGGTCACCACCCGCCGGATCTCCTTGCCGTCGACCCGCAGCGGGGTGTCCAGATTGACGACCTTCGTCGCGTCCGAGTCGACACCGGGCGCGTCCGGGTCGGCGACGAAGTAGACGACGTCGTAGCGCGAGAAGTCGACCTCGGGGTCGGCCGCGGCGAGCGCGTCGCGCAGATACGCGGTGCGGTCCCGGGCGTTCCAGTCCCGGTGCATCGCGTACGCGGTGGACGGGCGCGGCATCCGGAGCCAGTGCCGCAGCGGGTGGGGGCGCAGGGTGAACCTGCCGTACGACGCCTGTTCGTAGTACCGGCTGGTGGCCGGGAAGTGGTCGGCGGTGAGTTCGGCCGGGGTGGTGCGCGGGGTGGAGTCCGGGAAGGACAGGAACACCATGACGGCGTTCAGCGTCCCGGTCGGCCGCGTGTAGGAGGGGTTCCAGGTGTCCAGCCCCTCCGAGTGGTGGGCGTCCGTGCGCTGCAGGGCGCAGGGCGCGGTGGAGAACGGCTCGGCGACCGAAGGCCCGCCCAGGATCGAGGTGGCGGCGACCGCCGACATGGTGGTGAACACGGCCGCGGTGCTGCGCAGCCGGGGGCGCACCCTGGCATGGTTCAGCGCCCTGAGGACGTCATGGCCGAGCGCCTTCAGGGGCAGCTGACACGGCACGAGGACCTCCGGGGCGGTTCGCGGGACACCGCACCCAGCCTGTGGGAGTTTGTAGGGGTACGCCCTGTTTGTCTGCACCGGAAGGGTGAGGGACGCGCGTTCACGACAGGACGGTCCGACGCGGGTCCGGGGATACGACATCCCCGAACCGCTCACGGAACGTCACAAGTGGTCAGCCATATAAAGAACCGGCCCAGGTGTGATCGGAAGCGATCCAGGCGAACAGACGGTCGCCGCGCGGGACCGGCGAGTGGCTGGAAGGGGTTCGCCGGCGGCATCTATGATCGACACACTTTCCCTGCACTTTCCTGCGCGGACACGGGCCGGGCCGCCGTCCACCACCCGGCAGGCCATCCGACGAGACCGATAAGAAGAACCGAGTGCACTGCGGGAGCGAGCGGTGAGCGGAACGTCCGAAGGGCCGACGCCCGCGGCAGACCTCATCCGACCTACGGTCACAGAGAGTGATGTCGCGAGACCTCCGGGTACCGACCCGGTCACGGCCGCCGCCGCCGAGCGGGCCGACGCCCCCACCGCGCCCACGCCCTCCGGCACCGGTCCCGCCGAGTTCCTCCCCGTCCACGGCCTCACCCCGATGGCGGAACCGGCCCCCGCCGGCCCCCGATTCACCGTCCTGGCCGAATCCGTGCCCGCCGTCATGGACCTGCTCGGGTCCGCACCACCACCGGCCTGCACCACCCCGGAACCCGCCCGGGAATCAGCCCCGGCACCCATCCTGGAACCGGCACCCGAATCCGTCCTGGAACCGGCCCCGGACTCCGCCCCGGGCTCCACCCCGGACTGCCTCCTGAACGCCGCTCCGAGCGGCGCCCCGGACCCCGCCCCGAACGCCGCCCAAGCCCCTGGGGCCGAGCGCCCCTTCCGGTCCGCGTTCGCCGCGGCGCCGCTGGCGATGGCCGTCGTCGACCACGAGGGCCTGGTCGTCAGCGCCAACGAGACCTTCGGCGCGCTCCTCGGCGCCGGCCCCGACGAACTGGCGGGGCAGCCCGCCGCCGATCTGGTGGACCTGGCCTCCGACACCCGCACCCGGCACGCCTACGGGGAGGTGCTGCGCGGCCGGCAGGCCCGGCTGCGCTGCGCCCGCCGGCTCAAGCACCCCGACGGCCACCGGCTGTGGGTCCAGGTCACGGTCGCGCCCCTGACCCCCGGCTCCCCGGGCGTGCTGCTGTCCGTGGCCGACATCAGCGCCCGGCGGGAACTCCAGGCCCGGCTGCGGCACTTGAAGAACCACGACCCGGTGACCCGGCTGCCCAACCGCACCCTGTTCTTCGAGCGCCTGTCGGCCGCGCTGGAGACGGAGTCGTACGAGCGCGGCGGGAGCGGCAGGGTCGGCCTGTGCAACCTGGACCTCGACGGTTTCAAGGCGGTCAACGACACCCTCGGCCACCGTGTCGGCGACCGGCTGCTCGCCGCGGTGGCCGAACGGCTGACCCGGTGCGCCGACGAGGCCGGCCACGGCCGCACCAGCACACCGCTGGTGGCCAGGCTCGGCGGCGACGAGTTCGCGCTGCTCGTCGAGGACTCGACCGGCACCGAGCAGCTCGCGGAGCTGGCCGAGTCGGTGCTCTCGGCCCTCCAGGAACCCTTCGAGGTCGCCGGCCGGCTCCTGTCGGTGTCGGCGTCCATCGGCGTGGTCGAGCGGCACGCGGCCGGATCGTCGGCCACCGCGCTGATGCAGGCCGCCGACACGACGCTGTACTGGGCGAAGGCGGACGGCAAGGCCCGCTGGACCCTGTTCGACCCCGAGCGCAACGCGCACCGCATGACCCGTCAGGCCCTGGTCTCCACGCTGCGCGCGGCCGTCGAACGCGGCGAGTTCGCCCTGGAGTACCAGCCGCTGGTCGGCATGGAGGACGGGCGGCTGCGCGGGGTCGAGGCCCTCGTCCGCTGGCGGCACCCGGAGTTCGGCACGCTGACGCCGAATCGGTTCATCGCGCTGGCGGAGGAGGACGGCTCGATCGTGCCGCTGGGCCGCTGGATCCTGGCCACCGCCTGCCACCAGGCCCGCCGCTGGCAGCTGGACCACCCGGACGAGCCGCCGATCTTCGTCAGCGTCAACGTGGCCGTCCGCCAGGTGTGGGACTCCGACCTGGTCGCGGACGTGGCCGAGGTGCTCGCCCGGACCGGGCTGGCGCCGCACCTGCTCCAGCTGGAGCTGACCGAGTCGGCCGTGATGGGCTCGGCCGGGCGGCCGCTCGAGGCCCTGCGGTCCCTGAACGACATGGGCGTGCACATCGCCATCGACGACTTCGGCACCGGATACTCCAACCTCGCCTACCTCAGCCGCCTGCCGGTGTCGGCGCTGAAGCTGGACGGCTCCTTCGTGCGGGGGTTCCAGCACGAGGATCCGGAGGGCGCGGCGAGCCGGCCGAGCCCCGCGGACGAGGTCATCGTGGAGGCGATGATCCAGCTCGCCCACCGGCTGGGGCTGACCGTCACCGCCGAGTGCGTGGAGACGTCCGACCAGGCGAGCAGGCTGCGCCGGATCGGCTGCGACACCGGACAGGGGTGGCTGTACTCACGGCCTGTGTCGCCCGACCGCATCTCCGAGCTGCTGGCCGGCCGGAGCTGAACCAGTTCGGGCGGCCGGAGCCGGAGCCGGGCCCGTTCGGTCGGCCGGAGCTGGGACCGGCCCGTTCAGTCGCCGGGCAGTGACCGAACGTCCGCCGGCAGTCCGTAGGCGTCCGCGATGAGTTCGTAGCTGCGCAGGCGTACGGCACCGCTGTGCGCGTTGCTCGTGATCATCAACTCGTCGGCGCCGGTGCGCTTTTGCAGGTCGTCGAGACCGGAGCGGACCTCGTCGGGGGTGCCGTGGACGACGTTGGCGTTCCAGGAATCGACGAACTCCCGCTCCATCGAGCTGAATTCGTGCGCCTCCGCCTCCTCCGGGGTGGGCACGAGGCCGGGGCGGCCGGTTCGCAGCCGGACCATGTTCAGGGCGGCGGCCAGCACCTGGCGGCGCGCCTCGCGCTCCTCCTCGGTGGCGAGGGCGGCGACGCCGATGAGGGCGTACGGGGCATCCAGCACCGCGCTCGGGCGGAACGAATCGCGGTAGAGGTCGAGGGCAGGGACGGTGTTCTGCGCGGAGAAGTGGTGGGCGAACGCGAACGGCAGGCCGAGCGTGCCGGCCAGGCGGGCGCTGAAGCCGGAGGAGCCGAGCAGCCAGACCGGCGGGCGGTGCCGGGACTGCACGCCACCCGGGGAGGTCGCCTGGACCGGGCCGGGCACGGCGTGGATGCGGCGGTAGGGGTGGCCGTCGGGGAAGTCGTCGTCGAGGAAGCGGATCAGCTCGGCGAGCTGCTGGGGGAAGTCGTCGGCGCCCCCGTCGAGGTGGTCGGTGCGGCGCAGGGCAGCGGCGGTGGCGCCGTCCGTGCCGGGGGCGCGGCCGAGACCCAGGTCGACGCGGCCGGGTGCCAAGGCCTCCAGGGTGCCGAACTGCTCCGCGATGACCAGCGGGGCGTGGTTGGGCAGCATGACGCCGCCGGAGCCGAGGCGGATCCGGTCGGTGTGGGCGGCGAGGTGGGCGAGGATCACGGCCGGTGAGGAGGAGGCGACGCCCGGCATCGAGTGGTGCTCGGCGACCCAGTAGCGGTGGTAGCCGCGGGATTCCGCCGTCCTCGACAGGGCGGCGCTGGTGCGCAGCGCGTCGGTGGCGGTGTACCCCGCGCCCACGGTCACCAGATCCAGTACGGACAGGGGTACCGGGGCGGTCCCGAGTGCCGTGCCCCTGATCTCGTCTCCCGCCACGGGTGCCTCCCTGCTCTTGGCCGTGCCTTTTCCGACCGGCGTCAACAGGGAACCGCTGCCGTTTGTTCCTCTCCCCCCGGCCCGCGCGTCTCGCATGCGTGAAGGAGCCGCCACGGAGCTCCGCCACGGACCCTGACGGGGCCCGGGGCGGAGCCTCAGCCGCGACGGCTCGTCTCAGCCCGCGTTCACGCCGCGAGCGCGTGGCCCGGATGCAGGACCACCTTGGTGTAGCCCTCGATCCGCTTGTCGAACTTCTGGTACGCCTGGGGCGCGTCGGCCAGCGGCAGCTCGTGGGAGACCACGAAGCTGGGCTTGGCGCGCCCGGCGATGATCAGATCGCGCAGCTGGCGGTTGTACTGCTTCACGTTGCACTGGCCGGTGCCCATCTGCTGGCCCTTCTCGAACATCTTGCCGATGGAAACCAGCAGCTGGCCGTGCTTGGCGTGCTCGTCGGGTCCGCCCGGGTCGGAGGGCACGTACAGCCCCGGTATGCCGAGCAGGCCGGTGGGCCGTACCGTCTCGACCAGCGTGTTGAGGACGACGGCGGGCTCCTCGTGGCTGACGTCCTTGTGCGACTGGGCCTGGTAGCCGACGGCGTCCACACCCTTGTCGGTGCCCTCGCCGTTGGTCATCTCCTTGATCTGCTCGGTCGGGTCGCCCTGGGTGAAGTCGATGGGGATGGCCCCGATCTCCTCCGCCTTGGCGAGCCGCTCGGGCACGCGGTCGACCGAGAACACCATCGACGCGCCGCGCAGCAGCGCCGAGTACGCGCCCATCAGGCCCACCGGTCCGGCGCCGAAGACGGCGACGGACTCACCGGGCGACACCTTGGCGAGTTCGCAGCCGTGGTAGCCGGTGGGGAAGATGTCGGCGAGCAGCACGAAGTCCGTCTCGAACTCGTCGCCCGGCGGCAGCTTCAAACAGTTGAAGTCGGCGAACGGCACCCTCAGCCGCTCGGCCTGACCGCCGGTGTAGGGGCCCATCGCCACGTATCCGTAGGCGCCTCCGGCGAAGCCGGGGTTCACCGTCAGACAGAACCCGGTCTTCCCGGCGAGACAGTTCTTGCAGAACCCGCAGGCCACGTTGAACGGCATCACGACCCGGTCGCCCTGGGACAGCGACGTCACGCCGTCGCCGACCTCCTCGACGATGCCGAGGTTCTCGTGGCCGAAGACGATTCCCGCCTTGGCGGCCGTGCGGCCCTCGTACATGTGCAGGTCGGAACCGCAGATCGCGGTGGACGTGACCCGTACGATCACATCGTTCGGGTGCTGGATCTGGGGATCGTCGACGTCCCTCACCGTGACGTTGAAGGGCTTTTCGTAGACGACGGCTTTCACCTGGGTCACCTCCGCGTCGAACGCTGGACGACGGCGGTGACCACGGGCCGTTGCCGGGGGACACCAACCAGGGGGATGACACAGGAAGGCGGGGGCGTCGGTCGTCCCGGGCCCCGGGCGTTCTCGCTGCACCGCCGGACACTTCCAGCGTCCGCCCGCGCGACAGGGACCGCAACCGCGCCGGTGTCACACCTGGACGATCGGCTCCCGTGTGAACAGCGCGCCCAGAGCGGGCGCGTTGACCCGGCGGTCGGTGAGTCGCAGCGCCTCCCAGACGGTCACCTGGTTCGCCGTGAGGACGGGCTTGCCGAGGTGCTTCTCCAGGGCGGGCAGGTGGGACGCCGTGTGCAGGGCGGTGTCGGGCAGCAGGACCGCGTCCGCCTCGGGGACGTCCGCCTCCCGCGCCAGGGCCAGGATCTCCGCCTCGCCCCAGGTGCCCACCTCGGCCGCGGTGATGATCCCCGCGCTGCGGGCGGCGGCCACCTCCACCTTCCCGGCGCGCAGGAAGTCCGCGAACAGGCCGGTGACGTCCTTCGGGTAGGTCGCGGCGACCGCGACCCGGTGGGCGCCGATCTCGGCCGCCGCGTGCACGAAGGCGAAGGACGTGGAGGAGGCCGGCATGCCCGCCACCCGGGCCAGCGCGCGGACCTGCTCGTGCGCGCCCTGCCAGCCGCGTACGAAACTGCCGCTGGTGCACGCCCACACCACCGCCTCCGCGCCGGACAGCCGCAGCCCCTGCACGCCCTGCGCGAGCCGCTCGGGCGAGCCCATCTCGTACAGCGCGTCCACCCGGTGCGCGTCCTCGCCGATGTCGGTGTGGACCAGGTCCACCCGGATGTTGCTGCCCAGGAGCTGCTCGATGCGCGGATAGTCGTCCTCTGCGGAGTGGCCCGGGTAGAGGAATCCGAGTGCGGTCATGGCCTGCCTTCCTGCTGTTCGTCGGACAGTACGGGCCAGGCGCCGCCGTCACCGTGCCGCCGCCTGGGCGGCGCGGGAGGCACACCGGCCGGCAGCGCCTGGTAGGGCCCCACCGCTCGGGTACCCAGCCGGCGCAGCGCAGCCCACATCGTGACCTGGTTGGCCGAGATCACCGGTATGCGCAGCTCGGCCTCCAGCTGCGGGATCACGTCGTAGGTCGGCAGGTTCGTGCAGGACAGGAACAGCGCCTGGGGGCGGTTGCGGCGCGCGGCCCGGCGGGCCATGTCGACCACGCCGCGGTACGGCACCTTCCAGATGTGCCGGGTCAGCCCCATGTACGCGCACCCGGTGACGGTGACGCCGGCCTCGGCCAGGTAGTCCTGGAGCGAGCGCGTCAAGGACACCGTGTACGGGGTCACCAGCGCCACCCGCCGGGTGCCGAGTTCCGCGAGCGCCTCCAGCAGCGCCCCGGACGTGGTCACCGCGGCCACCCCGCCCGCCCGTGCCATCGCCGCGCACATCACGCGCTCGCCGGCGATCCCGCCGACGAAACTGCCCGAGGTACAGGCGTAGGCGACGACCTCGGGCGCGACGGCGGTCAGGGTGCGCACCGCGGCGTCGAGCGTCTGGTGCTCGCTGACCAGCCGCGCCAGGTCCAGGCTCACCTCCACCGGCACGAACGGCGTCCGCGTCAGGTGCAGGGAGACCTCGTCCGGCACCCACCGCCACAGCTCGCGGTCCAGCGCGAAGTCGAAGGGGGCGACGACCCCGACTCCGCGCTGCGGGCGCGGGCCGCCGAGGAAGGAGATCCCCATGCCGTTCATGTCGTTCGTGGCGTCCATGGCAGACACCTGCCTCACGTGAGGGAGACGGGAGGGCGGCACTGACGGCAAGGTGAACGACACGGTGGGAGAGCAGAGATCAACCGTCCGTACAGGCGCCCGTGTTGACGAAGGTAGGTTCGGGTGCGAGCGTGGTCAATCCATGCACGTCAGACGGCCGCCCCTTTCGAGAAACGGCTCGCCATGAGTGTCCCCGTCCTGCTTGTCCTGGACGCCGATCCGCCGCCGCGTCTGGGCCGGCTCACCGGCCGCGCCCGGATCGTGCGCACGGACGCGGCCGGGCTGGCCGCGCGGCTTCCCGAGGCGGACGTGCTGCTCGTGTGGGACTTCACCTCCACCGCGGTGCGGGAGGCCTGGCCGGGCGAGGGCCCGCGGCCCCGCTGGGTGCACACGGCGAGCGCGGGCGTGGACCATCTGATGTGTCCCGAGATCGCGGCGTCCGGCACGATGGTGACCAACGCGCGGGGCGTGTTCGACGAACCGATCGCCGAGTACGTCGCCGCGCTCGTCCTCGCCCAGGCCAAGGACCTGCCGCGGACCCTGGACTTCCAGCGCGAGGGGCGGTGGCTGCACCGCGAGTCGCAGCGGGTGGCCGGTACGCGCGCGTGTGTCGTGGGCTCCGGGCCGATCGGCCTGGCGATCGCCCGCACGCTCGGCGCGCTGGGGGTGCGGGCGGCGGTCGTCGGCCGTGCCGCGCGCGCCGGAGTGCACGGCCCGGAGGACCTGGACCGGCTCGTCGCCCGCGCCGACTGGGTGATCGCGGCGGCCCCGCTGACCGAGGAGACCCGCGGCATGTTCGACGCCCGCCGGTTCGGCCTCATGCAGCCCTCGGCGCGCTTCGTCAACGTCGGCCGGGGGCAGCTCGTCGACGAGGAGGCGCTTGTCCGGGCGCTCACGGACCGCTGGATCGCGGGCGCCGCCCTGGACGTCTTCCAGGACGAACCCCTCACCCCGGACAGCCCGTTGTGGCGGGTGCCGGGCCTGGTCGTGTCCCCGCACATGAGCGGTGACACGGTCGGCTGGCGGGACGAGCTGGCGGCCCAGTTCGTCGATCTGTACGGACGCTGGGAGGCGGGCGAGCCGCTGCCGAACGTCGTCGACAAACGGCGCGGATACGTACCGGGACACTGACCCCTGTCTGGAGGCGCGATGACCGAACTCACCGAGCTGACCGCGGGAGAACTGCTCGACGGCTACCGCAAGGGCGAGTTCAGCCCAGTGGAGGCCACCCGGGCGGCCCTGGAACGGGCCGAGCGGATCCAGCCGGAGGTGAACGCGTTCGTCCGGATCACCGCCGAGGACGCCCTGGCGCGGGCCCGGGAGTCGGCGGACCGGTGGCGGCGCGGAAGGCCGTCGGGGCTGCTGGACGGGGTGCCGGTCACCGTCAAGGACATCCTGCTGCTGCGTGGCCATCCCACCCTGCGCGGTTCCAGGACCGTGCCGGAGGAGGGCCGTTGGGACGAGGACGCCCCCTCGGTGGCCCGGCTGCGCGAGCACGGCGCGGTCTTCCTCGGCAAGACCACGACCCCCGAGTTCGGCTGGAAGGGCGTCACGGACTCCCCGCTGACCGGTGTCACCCGCAACCCCCACGACCCGGCCCGCACCGCCGGCGGCTCCAGTGGCGGCAGCGCGGCGGCCGTGGCGCTCGGCGCGGGCCCGCTGTCGCTGGGCACGGACGGCGGCGGCAGTGTGCGCATCCCGGCCGCGATGTGCGGGATCTTCGGTCTGAAGCCGACGTACGGCCGGGTCCCGCTGTATCCGCCCAGCGCCTTCGGCACCCTGTCGCACGTGGGTCCGATGACCCGGGACGCGGCGGACGCGGCGCTGCTGCTCGACGTGATCGGTGTGCCCGACGCGCGGGACTGGTCGGCGCTCGGCCCGGCCCCCGGCTCGTTCACGGAAGCGCTGGCCGGCGGGGTACGGGGGCTGCGGATCGCCTACTCGCCGTCCCTGGGCGGCCAGGTGCCGGTGCGCCCGGCGGTCGCCACGGCGGTGCGCCGGGCGGTGGCGGGGCTGGCGGAGCTCGGCGCGTACGTCACCGAGAGCGACCCCGACTTCGCCGACCCGGTGGAGGCCTTCCACACCCTGTGGTTCAGCGGCGCCGCGCGTGTCGTCCAGCATCTGGGGCCCCACCGGCGGGAGTTGCTCGACCCGGGGCTGCGGGAGATCTGCGCGGCCGGCGCCCGGCTGTCGGCGCTGGACTACCTGGCCGCCGTGGACGTCCGCATGGAACTCGGCCGCGTCATGGGCCACTTCCACCAGAGCTACGACCTGCTGGTCACGCCGACCCTGCCGATCACGGCGTTCGAGGCGGGCGCGGAGGTGCCGAAGGGTTCGGGGCACCGGCGCTGGACCGGGTGGACTCCGTTCACGTACCCGTTCAACATGACCCAGCAGCCGGCGGCGTCCGTGCCCGTGGGCCGGGACGAGGGCGGTCTGCCGGTCGGCCTCCAGATCGTGGCCGCGCGGCACCGCGACGACCTGGTGCTGCGGGCGGCCCACACGCTGTACGACGCGGGGTTGGCGACCCGGCTCACGCCCGCCGGAAGCTGAGGGTCTCCCCCGCCGCGCCGGAGCGCCACAGATCGTTGCAGGCCTGGGCCATGGCGTCCAGGCCCTCGGTGACCTGGCCCCAGACGATGCCGGGCACCCAGCCGACGTCCCCGTTGAGCAGGAGGTTGTTGCGCTCGTAGAACAGGGCGAGGTCCACGACCGTCGGCCCGGCGCCGGGTACGCGGTCGTAGCCGTAGGCCTGCGTGCCCAGTTCGGTGCCGGCGAACGAGAAGTAGCACAGATCGCCCGGGATCGGAGTGACCGTCGGATTCTCCAGCGGTGGCTCCGCCCGGGCGAACGGCGCGAAGAGCGCGTAGATCTCGTTGCGCGCGTACTTCGCGTGGTAGACGTCCCCGCTCAGCGGGAGCGCGTCCCAGACGGCGGCGCAGGTGCGCGGCGCCCGGTCGTCCAGCAGCCGCGCCGTGCAGCGGATTCCGCGCTTCTCCAGCGCGACTTCGACGTGGCGTTCCACCATGGCGCCTCCTCGCAGCTTCTGAGGGGCCGTCTGCCCGAACGCGCGGGAGTTCACACCCGTCCCTCCCCTCGGCTTCCGGACACGGAACGGTATCCCCCCGGACACCGTTGGATTACATCCCCAAGTCCGCCCGCATAGACGACGGAGATCGGGCAGGCGCCACCACTATCTGCGAAGGGCCCGAGCCGACGAGGCTCTTTTGGAGGGTGAGTGTCCATGTCCGAGTTCCCCAACCTGTCCCGCCGGGGCTTTCTGACCAGGACGGCGGCCGTGGGCGGCGTGCTCACCGTCCCCGGGCTGCTGGCCGCCTGCAGCAAGACGGACAGCGGCGACGGCAAGGGCTCGAAGCTGGAACAACTGAAGAAGCAGGGCTATGTGAAGGTGGCCTACGCCAACGAGGCCCCGTACGGCTTCGAGGAGGGCGGGCAGCTCAAGGGCGAGGCACCGACGCTGCACAGAGAGATCTTCAAGGCCCTGGGAGTGGACGAGCTGAAGCCGACCTTCTCCGAGTGGGACGGTCTGATCCCCGGTCTCCAGGCCGGCAAGTACGACGTGATCAGTGCGGGCATGGCCATCATCCCGGAGCGCTGCCAGAAGGCCCTCTTCTCCGAGCCCGAGTTCGTCTCGCCCACCGCGATGATGGTGAAGAAAGGCAACCCGAAGAACCTGACCGACCTCGCCGCCGCCAAGTCGGCCGGGGCGACCATCGGCGTGATGTCGGGCGCGGTGGAGAAGGGCTACGTCACCGCCGCCGGGATCTCCGAGAGCGGCGTACGGACGCTGCAGAAGCCGCAGGACGGCGCGGACGCGGTCGCGCAGGGCAGGATCGACGCCTTCGTGCTGACGGGCATCTCGCTGCGCTGGCTGGCCAGGACCAACCCGAAGGTGGAGGTCACCGACTCGTTCGTGCCGGTGGTCGGCGGCGTGAAGCAGTACAGCCCGGGCGGCGCCGTCTTCCGCAAGGGCAGCGAGGAGCTCCGGGACGCCTTCAACGAGCAGCTGAAGAAGATCACCTCGGATCCGGGCCGGTACGTGCAGCTCGTCGGGGAGTACGGGTTCGGCAAGGACACGATCCCGCCGGCGGACCTGAAGACCGCCGACCTGTGCAAGGGCTGACGGGGACGCCTGTCCATGGGTGACTTCTACACGTACTTCTTCGACCACATCTCCAACGTGTGGTCGGGGCTGCTGGTGACGGTCGAGGCCACGGTCCTCGGCTCGGCCGTCGCGCTCGCCCTGTCCTTCGTGTTCGGCTTCGCGGCCAACAGCAGGCTCCTGCTCGCGCGCGGCGTCTCCCGGGTGGTCGTGGAGTTCCTCCGCGGCACCTCGCTGTACGTCCAGCTGTTCTGGCTGTACTACGCGTTCCCGCTGCTGTCCGGGTACGAACTGTCGCCGCTGTTCTGCGGTGTGGTGGCGTTCGGCATGAACTACGGCGCCTACGGCTCCGAGGTGGTGCGCGGCGCGCTGAACGCCGTGCCCAAGGCGCAGTGGGAGGCCGCCGTCGCGCTGAACATGACGCCGCCGCAACGCATGCGCCGGGTGATCCTGCCGCAGGCGTGGGTGCAGATGATCCCCTCGTTCACGAACCTGCTGATCCAGCTGCTGAAGTGCACCCCGCTGCTGTGGCTGATCTCCGCGGCCGACCTGACGACGGTGGTCCAGCAGATGCGTGACCGCACCGGCGCGACCACGTGGGCCTATCTGACCCTGCTGGTGATCTACTTCGTCCTCGCCTACGCGCTGACCCTGCTGATGAACGCCCTGGAGCGGCACGCCAAGTCCCGGCTCGGCCTGCACACGGACCGCCGCGCCCTGCTGCGCCGCCGCGGCGCCGATTCGGCGGGCGAGCCCGAGATGGCGGGAGGCGCCTCGTGAGCTACGAATGGGACTGGGGCGCGGTCCGCGACTCGCTGCCGCTGCTGTGGCACGGCTTTCTGACCACGCTGCTGGCCACGGTCCTCGGTACCGCGGTGGCCGCCGTCCTCGGCCTGCTCGTGGCCGTGGCCGGACGGGTGCCGAGCCGGCTGGTCACCGTGCCGGTGCGGACGGTCACCGAGTTCGTCCGGTCCACCCCGCTGCTGGTGCAGCTGGTCGGCGCCTACGCGGTCTTCAACACGGTGGACCCGCTGACCATCGGCGTCGCGGTGCTCGGCATCCACTACGCCTCCTACCTGTCGGAGGTGTACCGGGCCGGCATCGACGCCGTGCCGAAGGGCCAGTGGGAGGCGTGCCGGGCGCTGTCCATGTCGCCGCGCCGCACCTGGCAGGCGGTGATCCTGCCGCAGGCGGTGCGCAAGGTGCTGCCGGCGCTGGGCAACTACGGCATCTCGATGTTCAAGGAGACCCCGTTCCTGGCCGTCATCACGGTCCAGGAGATGGTCGCCAAGGCCCGTGAGTACGGCGCGGACCACTTCACCTACGCCGAGACGTTCACCCTGGCGGGCCTGTTCTTCCTGGCGGCAAGCTACCCGACCTCGCTTCTGATGAGAAAGCTGGAGAAGCGCCTTGGCCACTGACCCTTTGCAGAAGACGCCGCCACAGGCGCCCGAGAACGTGACGCCGGACGCGCCGCCCGCGGATCTGGTCCGCTTCGACCAGGTGGTCAAGCGCTTCGGCGATCATGTCGTGCTCGACCGGCTGGACTTCGCCGTCCAGCGCGGTGAGCACGTGACGCTGATCGGGCCGAGCGGCTCGGGGAAGACGACCATCCTGCGGCTGCTGATGACGCTCGAGCGCGTCAGCGACGGCGTGATCCACGTGGCCGGCGAGCCGCTGTCCCACATGCCCGGCCCGGACGGGACCCTGCACCCGGCGAACGAGAAGCACCTGCGCCGGATCCGCAGGAAGATCGGGATGGTCTTCCAGCAGTTCAACCTGTTCCCGAACATGAGGGTGCTCCAGAACATCACGGAGGCGCCCGTCAACGTGCTCGGGCTCGGCCGCGAGGAGGCGGAGGAGCGGGCCCGTGAACTCCTCGACCTCGTCGGGCTGGCGGACAAGATCGACGCCCATCCGTCGCAGCTGTCCGGCGGCCAGCAGCAGCGGGTGGCGATCGCCCGGGCGCTCGCCATGCGGCCGGAGATCCTGCTCCTCGACGAGGTGACCTCGGCCCTGGACCCGGAGCTGGTGGCGGGCGTGCTCGACCTGCTCACGGAGATCGCGCACACCACCGACATCACGCTGCTCTGCGTGACCCACGAGATGAACTTCGCCCGGGACATCTCCGACCAGGTGCTGATGTTCGACTCGGGCCGGGTGATCGAGTCCGGGCCGCCGGAGAAGCTCTTCGGCGACCCCGACCACGAGCGCACCCGGGAGTTCCTGAGCGCCGTGCTGTAGGGGCCGCTCCGGGGCGCCGGCGGCCTTCCGGGCCGTCCCGGCGCCCCGGCCCCCGGGATGGTCGAAGCACCCCCGAGGACCAGGTAGTATTTTCTTCGTCGCCGACCGCGGGAAGCGGACGGCGGGAGTCATGCGCCGCTAGCTCAGTTGGTTAGAGCAGCTGACTCTTAATCAGCGGGTCCGGGGTTCGAGTCCCTGGCGGCGCACAGATGAAGGGCCCCTCGTGATCACGAGGGGCCCTTCTCGCGTCTACGGCAGGAAGACGTCCGCCGCCGGGACGAACGAGAAGAACACGTGGACGACGACCATGAAGATCACGCAGCCGGTGATGAAGACGCCCAGGAAAGCCACCAGGCAGCCCGATTCCGCCGCGAGCTTCCCGCGTGCCGGGGCGTGGGCCGTCGCCCGCTCCGGCCGCTCCGCCGCGTAGTACACGGTGACGATGTCGCCCTCGACGACCGTCGCGGGTCCGTTGCTCTCCTCGAAGCGGACGCTGTGGCCGTCACGCGTGGTGAACTCGTACACGTGGTGCAGCGTCGTGCTCACCGTGGTCTCCCCGCCGCCGCTGGTTGTGGTGTACGTCCGCAGACACCGCGCCTCGGCCGTGAGCCCGCTGCCCCAGGCACTGCGCACCTCCCGGGCACGGCGGAGGACTCTGGTCAGCAGGAAGACCGCGGTGCCGATCATGAGCAGCGGCACGACGTAGAACAGCACTTCCATGAGATCCCCCGGACTCCGGCGCGGCCGTGATCGGCCGGCGTGGGGGGAATCTACCCACGCCGGCCTGTCCGGTGGCTCAGGGAATGCTCAGATCGGGGAACGCCCGGATCGACGCTCAGAACGTGACGTCGGAGCAGGCGTAGAACGCGTTGCCCGTGTCGGCGATCGTCCAGACCGCGAGGATGACGTGGTGGCCGCTCAGCCCGGTGGGCAGGGTGCCGCTGTGGCTGAGGGTGGCCGGCGGGCGCTGCCCGCCGTAGGGCACCGTCAGGAACGGGGTCGTGTTGAGGTCGGCGCGGGTCAGGGCGTGGTTCTGGTTCCAGCCCTGCTTGGTCACGTAGTACTTGAAGTCCGTCGTGGCGTGCATGGCCGTGAACTGCCAGCGGAAGGTGTAGCTCTGGCCGCCGTTGACCTTGGTGGTCGGCCAGGCGCCGCCCGAGGGGGTCTTGGGGCTGTCGAGCTGGCTGAACCGGGTGTTGTTCCCGGAGCAGAGCTGTCCGTCGGCCGCCCCGGAGGCCGGGAAGCCCTTCGGGCCCTCGACGCTCTGCGGCTCCCACTGGATGTCGCCGCAGTTGGCGACGGATCCGTTGTTGCAGAGCTTCTGCCGGCTGATGGGCAGGTCGGTGTAGCCGTGGCTGCTGGCGCCGCCGGTGGAGAGCACGAAGGCTCCGGCGGTCGTGAGGCCGAGCACGGCTGCGGAGATCTTGGCCTTGGTGCGCATACTGCCGCTCCTGGAGATGTGGGGGAGGTTCAGTGAGCTGTGCAGGTCTAGACCAAATTCAGGCTATTGCCGTTACTTGAACATGTCCATACCAAAGACACGCCCTCCCCCGCCCCCGTCACGCCATCCCCGTCACGGCCCCGGTTCCCGGCCTCCCGCGCAGAACGCCACCGTCAAGTCCCGTACCAGCAGCTTGCGTTCATAGTCGTTGAGGTCGACAAGACCTCTGGTGGTCAGCCGGGTCACCGTGTCCTCCACCGAGTCCACCACCGAGGTGAGCATGCTCGCCCGATGCCGCGCGTCCAGTGCGGCGATGCTGCGCCGGTGCATGGCGGCGGCGACCTCCGGCGCGTACTCGACCCGGACCAGCTGGACCGAGAACACCTCCAGACCGACCGGTGCCACCTCCCGCTTCACCAGCCGGGTCAGCGTCTCCGCGGTGGCCGCCGCCCCCCGCGCGCCGCCCGGCGGGTCCACCGGCACCCGGGCCAGCGCCGCCTCGACGCACTCGCGCAGGTACGTCTCGTGGTCGTCGATCCCGAGCATGGCCCGCGCGGTGTCCCGCACCCGCCACACCACCAGCGCCACCACCCGCAGTGCGACCCCGCCCGCTTCGGCGGCCGGCATCGGCTCGCTGCGCCAGTGCCGCAGCCGGACGTCGATACGGCGGCGCGGCATCAGCGGGTTCAGCCACAGCAGCCCGGTGCGCCGGACGGTCCCCCGGTAGCGGCCGAACAGGCCGAGCACCCAGGCCCGCCCGGTCCGGCCCCGGGCCAGCCCGCCGAAACCGAACAGGGCGAGCGCCCCCGCCCCGGCGTACGCGGCCCACTGCGGTCCGCCGAGTCCGGCGTCCGCGGACGCCGGCAGCCCCAGCAGCCGCACCGCGATGTCCGGCAGCACCCCCGCCCACCACGAGGTGAGCACACAGCCCGCCGCCCCGCAGGCTCCGGCCAGCACCCCGGCCGCGCCGGGCAGCACCGGCGCCGGGCGCTCCACCAGTTCGGAGTCCATCTCCGGCACCGGGCGGGCCGGCGCGGGCACCCGGTGCCCGCGCCCCAGCCGCGGCTGCTCACCGGTGCCCTCCCTGCTGCCCACCACCGCGGGCGTGACCGGCAGCGGGATCGTGTCCGCGTCGTCGCGGAACAGCAGATGGACGGGGATCTCGGTGGTCCCCTCGTTGTGGATGAGCCGGGGGACGCAGCGGCCCGCCCAGCCGTCCGGGGCCATCATCACCTCGCGCTCGTCGTATTCGGGTGTGGGGGATGTGGTCGTACTCATACCTGCCTCCAGCCTCCGCGCCAGATGGTTCAGACGTTCGTACGGTGGATCGGCGGCCCCTCCGGGACCGCGGTCATGCGAAGAGCCGGCGCCAGGTCTCGGGCCCCGGCCGGCCGTCCGCCGCGCCGCCCCGCCACCCCTGGGCGCGCTGGAAGGCCTCGACGGCCCGCCGGTCCGCCTCCGACCAGCGCGGCCCCGGCCCGTTGGTGTAGAACCGGCCGTACCCCTTCCTCACCAGCTGCCGGCCCAGCTCGGTGACGTACCGGTTGTCGGCACCGGGCCGGAACATCGCCCGCCCCGGATAGCCGGGCACCCCGTGCGAGGCGGGGGCCGTGGCCTTGATGTCCTTGCCCTTCCCGGTCACCAGCAGCTGCCATGTCCCCGGCCCCGGCAGCCCGTCCGCGGCCGCCCCGGTCCACCCCTGGGCCCGCTGGAAGGCCTGGGTGGCCCGCCGGTCCGCCTCCGACCAGCGCGAGCCGGGCCCCTTGGCGTAGTAGGAGGCGCCGCCGCGGGCGGCGAGCATCCGGCCGAGCCGGGTGACATGCGGGTTGTTGGCGCCGGGGCCGAAGTACGCCGCTCCCGGGTACGGCGCGGGCGACGCCGCGGCGGGACCGGCCGCACCCCGGGTGACGCCCTTGTAGCGGTAGGGGACGTAGCGCTTGGAGTTGGTCCAGTACGCGTACGGAGTGGTCCTGCTGCGAGCGTGCGGCGGCGCCTGCTCGTAGGCGATGTACGAGGTGTGCCGCTGGTCGATCCAGCCGCCGAAGAGCACCACGTGTGAGCCCTTCTGAGGGTTGTCGGGGTTGTGGAAGAGCAGGATGTCGCCGGGTTGGAGCTGCTCCTTGGTGATCCGCGCCGCGTACCGGCCGAGACTGCCGGTCCACTCGTTGCGCGGCAGGTCCCAGGCCATCGAGACGAAGCCGGAGCAGTCCTGGCGGTATCCGTCGCGCCAGAAGAGGTTCATGCTGTACGGCACCCGGGCGTCCAGCCACTTCTTGGCCCGGGCGACGATCTGCGACCGGGTGGTGGCGCCGATCACGACCTGCTCCCCCGCCTTGACCGGTCCGCCCGGCCCGAACAACGCGCCCGCGACGCCCTGCGGGGTCTCCGTCTCGTCGGCCGAGGACCGGGTGTCCGGCGGCCCGGGTGTCCAGCCGGCGGTGTGGATGGCTGCCGCCGCCGGCGGCGCATGGCCCACGCCGAGGACGGCGGCGGCGGTGACGGCCGCCACGACCAGCGCGCGTTGCGCGGCGGCCGCACGGACCGGGGTGCGGGCGGCCGGGGAGCGGGAGAGGCCGCGCCCGCGCACGGGGCAGTCGCAGTCGCTCGCGGGGTCGATGTCCTCGAACACCGGAGACATCATGCGATCTTCCTCACACTTCATAGGTACATATCCTGATCTGTGCACGTTGATCATTGCCACAACTGTCCACCGGACGCGAACATTGACGGTCCGAACGATGTACAGGACGGCTCCACCGGCCCCGCCCACGGGCGCGGCTGGTCGGGGGACCCCCGGAGGTCATGTAAAGTGAACGGTGTCAGCAGGCGCCGCTAGCTCAGTTGGTTAGAGCAGCTGACTCTTAATCAGCGGGTCCGGGGTTCGAGTCCCTGGCGGCGCACCACGACAAAGGCGAGCCCGGTCCACAGGACCGGGCTCGCCTTTACTTTTTACCGGTTCCTCCCGTTCCGGCTGAACGCCTCTCCCGTCTCAGCCGTACAGAAGATCGAGCGGCGCAGGGTGTCGAACACCTCGGCGCACCCCCTCTCCGCAATGCGCGCGTATGGCCGGTAAACTCCGAGTTTCGCGTCTTGCGATCATGCTGAACACCGTAGAACCCTGGATGTTTCAAGCTGCCACCCTTTGGCGGCACTTGGGGGGTGTTGGGGATGTTGGGGGGTGTTGGGGGGTTGTAGGAGCCGGTTGCTCCGGCCGCGTGGTGAGCCGTGACTCCCACGCGTCGACGGCCGCCACGGGGGGCAGCCATGCAATCGGCGGGCCGCGGTGCCGTGTCTCCGGGGTGGGACCGACCTGGTGACCCGCGGCCGGCACGCAAACGTCCGTGACGGGCCGAGGGGGGCCTCGAACGGACGAAGGAACCGACGAACACGCGCTCGCATGCGTGTGGGGGGATGAGTCATGACGTCGACGCCGTCGGGCGCCCGGCACGAATCCGATCCTTCTGAGACGACCCGGCTACGAGTGCCGGGACACCGCACCGGCACCACGGGGACATTCCGCAGAATCAAGAAGTCCCTGCCGAAATACGACTACGAGCACTACAGCCGGCTGGCCGGCCCCCTCACCGAGCCCGACCCGGACGAGCCGTACACGGTGCAGTACCGCTCGCTGATCTCGCAGGAGCCGCACCGCATCCGGGTCGCGCTGATGCTCGCCGCCGCGCCGCTGCTGTCGCTGGTCCTGCTGGCCTGGCTGCTCCAGCCCAAGCACTGGACCGAACGCGACTATCCGGCCTACGACTTCCTGCCGGCCCTCGACGCGGTGATGCTGGTCTCGATCGGCCTGATCGAGTTCTTCCGCTGCATGAACGTGCTGTCCAACGCACACGCCACCCTGGTCGCCCGGGACCCGGTCCCGGTGGTGCCCGAGCCCGGCACACGGGTCGCGTTCCTGACCTCCTTCGTGCCCGGCAAGGAACCGCTGGAGATGGTGACCAAGACCCTGGAGGCCGCCGTACGGCTGCGTCACCGGGGCCTGTTGCACGTCTGGCTGCTCGACGAGGGCGACGACCCCGACGTGAAGGAAGTCTGCGCGCGCCTGGGAGTGCACCACTTCAGCCGCAAGGGCGTCGCGCGCTGGAACCAGGCCAAGGGTCCGCACCGCGCCAAGACCAAGCACGGCAACTACAACGCCTGGCTCCAGGCGCACGGCGACGACTACGACTTCTTCGCCTCCGTCGACACCGACCATGTCCCGCTGCCCAACTACCTGGAGCGGATGCTGGGGTACTTCCGCGACCCCGACGTCGGCTTCGTGATCGGCCCTCAGGTCTACGGCAACTACGACACGTTCGTCACCAAGGCGGCCGAGTCGCAGCAGTTCCTCTTCCACGCGCTGATCCAGCGGGCCGGCAACCGCTACGGCACGCCGATGTTCGTCGGCACCTCGAACGCCGTGCGAATCAAGGCGCTCAAGCAGATCGGCGGCCTGTACGACTCGATCACCGAGGACATGGCCACCGGCTTCGAGATGCACCGCGCCAAGAACCCGGCGACCGGCCGCAAGTGGAAGTCGGTCTACACCCCCGACGTGCTCGCGGTCGGCGAGGGCCCGAACGCCTGGACGGACTTCTTCACCCAGCAGCTGCGCTGGTCGCGAGGCACCTACGAGACGATCCTCAAGCAGTACTGGAAGGGCTTCGGCACCCTGCCGCCGGCCAAGCTCTTCAACTACACGATGATGATCATCTTCTATCCGATGTCCGCCCTCAACTGGATCCTGGCGGCCCTGAGCTGCGCGTTGTTCCTGGGCCTCGGCGCCTCGGGCGTGAACATCGACCCGACCGTGTGGCTGATGCTGTACGGCAACGCCTCGGCGCTCCAGATCAGCCTGTACGTCTGGAACCGCCGGCACAACGTCTCGCCGCACGAGCCGGAGGGCTCCGGCGGGGTGGCCGGCATGGTGATGTCGGCGCTGTCCGCGCCGGTCTACGCGCGCTCGCTGATGGACGCCGTGCTGCGGCGCAAGAGCAAGTTCGTGGTGACCCCGAAGGGCGAGTCGGCGAGCCCCGACACGCTGTTCGGGACGTTCCGCATCCACTGGTTCTTCATCCTGGTCTTCGGCGGCTCGCTCGTCGCGGGCTTCGCTCTCGGGCACTCCCACCCGGCGATGATCACCTGGGCCACGTTCGCCATGCTCGTCACCGCCGCGCCGATCTTCGCCTGGCGGTGGACGCTGCGGCAGGAGCGGCGCCGGCAGGCGTCCGGGGCCGCCGCGCCGGAGCCGTGGGACGCGGTCCCGGCGCACCCGCACCGGGCGCACACACCGGCGCAGGGGATGCCGGTCCCGGTGGCGGAGGTACCGCCGGGACACGCGCCGGGCAGCGCCGCGCAGCAGGGGCCGAGTGGGGCCGGAACGGACGGAACGACGGGCGAGCACACCATGCAGATCGCCCTCGGTGGACTGGGGGGACGTAAGGAATGAAGGACCAGGCCGGCCTCCGGCGCGCCCGACGGCTCGGGATCGGCGCGGTGGTGGTAGTCGCTCTGGCCGGAATGAACGGGCCGTGGCTCTACCGCTTCGGCACGGAGCGCTACCACCAGTACAAGATCAACAAACCCGAGTACAAGGCCGAGAACGGCCACTGGGAGATCGTCGAGTTCCCCAAGGAGTACCGGCAGAACACCATCCACGCCGTGCTGCTGCACACGGGCAAAGTGCTGATGGTGGCCGGCTCGGGCAACAACAAGCAGAACTTCGATGCCCGGCAGTTCGACACCCGTATCTGGGACCCGGTCAAGGGCACCGTCAAGAAGGTGCCCACGCCCGAGGACCTGTTCTGCACGGGCCACACCCAGCTCGCCGACGGCAAGATCCTGATCGCCGGCGGCACCAAGCGGTACGAGAAGCTCCAGGGCGACGTCACCAAGGCCGGCGGCCTGATGATCGTCCACAACGAGAACCCGGACAAGCCGATCACGCTGCCCGCGGGCACGAGGTTCACCGGCGGGGAGAACGGCAAGACGTTCGTCTCCAAGGACCCGGTGCTGGTGCCGCGCGCCAAGAAGAAGTTCGACCAGGCCGGCAGGTTCCTGGGCAACAGCCCGGGTCTGGGCCGCATCTACGTCGAGGCGCAGAAGAGCGGCGCCCGGTACGAGACGGGCACCCAGGACAACTACCGGATCCAGGGCCTGTCCGGCGACGACACCCGCAACACCTACGGCATCGCGGAGAAGCTCGCCCTGGACAAGAAGGACTTCCAGGGGATCCGGGACGCCTACGAGTTCGACCCGGTCGCCGAGAAGTACATCAAGGTCGACCCGATGAACGAGGCCCGCTGGTACCCGACGCTCGCCACCCTGAGCGACGGGAGGATCCTCAGTGTCTCCGGCCTCGACGACATCGGCCAGCTGGTCCCGGGCAAGAACGAGGTCTTCGACCCCAAGACCAAGAAGTGGACGTACACGCCGAAGGTCCGTCAGTTCCCGACCTACCCGGCGCTGTTCCTGCTGCAGAACGGCAAGCTGTTCTACTCCGGCTCCAACGCGGGCTACGGGCCGGCCGACGTGGGCCGCGACCCGGGCGTCTGGGACGTGGACAGCAACAAGTTCACCGAGGTGCCCGGCCTGAGCGACGCGCAGATGATGGAGACCTCCGGCACGGTGCTGCTGCCGCCCGCGCAGGACGAGCGGTTCATGGTGATCGGCGGCGGCGGGGTCGGCGAGTCCCAACTGGCCAGCAGGAAGACCCGCATCATCGACCTGAAGGCGAAGAACCCGCGCTTCACGGACGGTCCGACGCTGGAGAAGGGCACCCGCTACCCGCAGTCCTCGGTCCTGCCCGACGACTCCATCCTGGTCTCGGGCGGCTCCGAGGACTACCGGGGCCGCGGCGACTCCAACATCCTCCAGGCCCGGCTCTACGACCCGGGGACCAACACCTTCAAGCGGGTCGCCGACCCGCTGGTGGGCCGCAACTACCACGCCGGCTCGATCCTGCTGCCGGACGGCCGGGTGATGTTCTTCGGTTCCGACTCGCTCTACGGCGACAAGGCCAACACCAAGCCCGGCACGTTCGAGCAGCGCGTCGAGATCTACACGCCGCCGTATCTGTACCGGGACGCGCGGCCCTCCCTGTCGGGCGGCCCGCGGACCATCGCCCGGGGCGCTTCCGGCACGTTCGCCTCGCAGCACGCCGGCACGATCAAGAAGGTCCGGCTGATCCGCCCGAGTGCCTCCACACATGTCACGGACGTCGACCAGCGCTCGATCGCGCTGGACTTCACCACGTCCGGCGACAAGATCACGGTGACGGTGCCGAAGGGCCGGAACCTGGTGCAGTCGGGGTGGTACATGCTGTTCGTCGACGACGACCAGGGAACGCCGAGCGAGGCGCAGTGGGTGAAGGTCCCGTAGCGGGCCGGGGCCCGGGAGCAGCCGAGGTCCCGTAGCCGCATGCACTCAGGGGCGCCCTCCCTCCAGGGGGGCGCCCCACGTCGTGTTCCGGATGCTCTACTTGCTGGCCCTCGCCAGCTTCAGCGCGTAGTCGGCCCACCAGTCCCCCGCCTTCGGGCCGCCCTTGCAGGTGCCGTCGGACTCACCGGGCCGCTTGACCCACAGGTAGGCGTCGGCCAGCGGGTCGGCGGTCCTCGTCGTGGGGGCCTCGCCCAGTGCCCGGCCGGGCGGGTTGCACCAGCGCTCGCCCGGATCCCCGACGTCGTAGGGGCCGTTGCCGTTGCGGCTGGTGTCGACGACGAAGTGCTTGCCGTCCAGCTTGGCGGACAACTGCTTGCCGTAGGCGAGGGATTCCCGGGTGGAGTAGAAGTTGGAGACGTTGACCGCGAAGCCGTCGGCCCGGTCCACGCCCGCGCGGCGCAGCGGCTCGAAGATCTGGTCGGGGTGGCCCCAGCCCGCGTTGCCCGCGTCCACGTACACCTTGGTGCTCTTCAGGGACTTGAGCCGTTCGACCGCGCCCTTGAGCAGGTCGTAGCGCTCCTCGCGGAACTCCTCCGGGGTGCAGCCGTCCACCAGGTGCAGCAGGGCGTCCGGTTCCAGGACCACCGTGGCCGGGCGGTCGCCGATGCCCCGGGCCACGCCG
This sequence comes from Streptomyces sp. NPDC004721, assembly GCF_053601495.1. Lineage (NCBI taxonomy): Bacteria > Bacillati > Actinomycetota > Actinomycetes > Kitasatosporales > Streptomycetaceae > Streptomyces > Streptomyces sp. NPDC004721. The sequence continues at coordinate 182,099 of NZ_JBSGBZ010000002.1, read as the reverse complement.
TCCACCCAGGAGCGGTAGGCGTCCCCGTCGGCGGCGCCGCCCTGCGAGTACTGGCCGCAGTCGCGGTGCGGGATGTTGTAGAGGACGAGCAGCGCGGTGCGGCCCGCCTTGTCGGCGGCCTCGGTGAAGCCGCGGGCCTGCTGCTCGGGGTTCTCCGGGCCGATCCACTCGCCGGTCGGCTGCCCGGCGATCTTCCGGATCTGCTCGGCGTCGGCCTTCTTCCCGGCCTTGAGGTAGGCGGCGACCTGACGGGCCGCCCTGCTGTCCGGGTTGACCCAGAACGGGTCGGCTTCCTTGGGCTGTTGGGTGATCCCGGCGCCGTCGTCCTTGTCGCCGCCCCCGGAGGTGCACCCGGTGGCCAGCAGTGCCGCCCCCAGCACCGCCGCGGACGCCCGGACCCCCGCCGCACGGGCACGCGAGAGGGCCCCCCTCATGCCGTACATGCCTTCCCCCTTGGTGCGCTCGGCCGGGTCCCATGCTGTCACAGGTCACAGGCCGCCCGAGGCCTCAAAGCCCCATGGGGAGCGGTTAGTCGGGGAGCGGTTCATCGGCGGGGCCGGATGGCAGGCGTGGCTGTGATGGCCGTGGCCTCACGGGCCGGTGGCCTCATTGGCCGGTGCCCGTGAGGTACGCCGACACGACCACGCTCGCGGCGCAGCCGCGGCTCGCTCCGTCGACGGTGCCGCCGCAGCCGATCAGCCGCAGCTCGGCGCGTCCCGGCTTCGGTTCCCCGGACGCCTGCCGGACGTCGAGCCGGTCGCCGGTCAGGACCTTGACGTCGTCGACGGTGAAGTCGGCGACGCTGCCGTCGTCCCGGACCACCCGGACCACCTCGCCGGGCCGCAGCGAACCGATCCGGTCGAACGCCCCGGGCCGACTCCCGGCGCCGAGGTCGCCCACCAGCAGCGCGGTCCCGGACGCCCCCGGTTTCACCCCGGCGCCGTACCAGCCGACCGTGCCGGACTGGTCCGCCGGCGGCGGTTCGACCGCGCCCCGCGCGTCCAGGCCACGGGCCACCACCGGCGCCCGCACTCCCAGGCCGGGGATGTCCAGGCGCCGTGGCGGGGCGTCGGCCAGCGGGCCGGCCGCCGCGGGCAGCCGGCCCGCGGAGGGCCGGCCGGCCGCGGCCATGTCCCCGGTGGCCGACGGCGCCAGGGACTCCCGTACGTCGGTGAGATCGCGTCCCCAGAGCCACAGCCCGAGCAGCAGCACCACCCAGGCCAGGCCGGCCAGGAGGCGGCCGGTGCAGCGGGAGCGGGTGCCGTCGTGGTCGGACATGCCGATCCCGCCCTCAGTGCGATCCGCGGCCGCGGCGGCCGCGCCGGCCGTCCCCGGCGCGGGTCGTACCGCGCGCCCGGGGAAGGAGGAGGACGGCCGCCCCGGCGGCACCCGCGAGCACCAGCCCGGTCACCGCGTGCGCCGTGCCGGGCGCGGACGGAGCGGCCGGTGCGGAGGCGGTGGTGGCCCCGGGGGTCCGGGCGGCCGGAACGAACGGCGTGGGTCGACTGGGTGGCGTGCGTGGCGGGCTCGGGGAAGCCGAGGCGGTGTGTGGCTTCGACGGCGGTACGACGGCGAGGGTGCCCGGAGCCGCCGGGGCACCGGGCAGAACCGGACCGCCCGGACCACCCGGACCGTCCACCCCGTCGGCCGCCGGGACGAGCGCGGCGGCCGCCAGGAGTCCCGTGCAGAGTGTGAGGCGCAATGGACCCATCGTGAAACCTCCGCTATCAGGAGACTCCCGACGGGCCACGGCCGCATCCGCTGCGAAACCGCGCTGCGCCGAATGGGTGAGAAGGGGTGAGGGCGGGACGGAGTTCTCAGATCCGCTCGACGAGGTCCGCGATCGAGTCGACGACGTGGGACGGCCGGAACGGGTAGCGGTCGATGTCCTTCGCCTGCGTGACACCGGTGAGGACCAGGAACGTCCGCATCCCGGCCTCCAGGCCCGCGAGCACGTCGGTGTCCATACGGTCGCCGATCATGGCGGAGGTCTCCGAGTGGGCCCCGATCGCGTTCAGCCCGGCGCGCATCATCAGCGGGTTGGGCTTGCCGATGAAGTACGGCTTCCGGCCGGTCGCCGCGGTGATCAGGGCGGCGACCGAGCCGGTCGCGGGCAGGGCGCCCTCGGCGGAGGGGCCCACGTTGTCCGGGTTGGTGGCGATGAACCGGGCGCCGTCGTTGATCAGCCGCACGGCCTTCGTCATGGCCTCGAACGAGTACGTCCGGGTCTCCCCCAGGATCACGAAGTCGGGGTCGTGGTCGGTCAGGATGTAGCCGATGTCGTGCAGCGCGGTGGTCAGGCCGGCCTCGCCGATGACGTAGGCGCTGCCGCCGGGCCGCTGGTCGTCCAGGAACTGGGCGGTGGCCAGGGCGGACGTCCAGATGTTCTCCATCGGCACGTCCAGGCCCATGCGCTGCAAGCGGGCGTGCAGGTCGCGCTGGGTATAGATGGAGTTGTTGGTCAGCACCAGGAACGGCCGGCCGGACTCACGCAGCTTCTTCAGGAAGGCGTCGGCACCGGGGATCGGAACACCCTCGTGGATCAGGACACCGTCCATGTCGGTGAGCCACGACTCGATGGGCTTGCGGTCTGCCATGTGCTTCGGCCTCCTGCCGTACGCGTGTTTGCGTGAGTCCAGCCTAGCCAGTGGCCGGATCTTGCCGGAGGTCGGATCTTGCCGGAGGTCGGTTCAGCTGCCGGTGGCCTGCTTCCACGCCTCGACGTACGTCGTGAGGTTCTTGTCGATGTCGTTCCAGTCCGGTGTGAACACCTCCACGCCCTCCATCAGCTTCTTCAGGTCCATCGCGTTGGCGTCGTCGGCCTTGACGTCCTGGCGGGCGCTGAAGCCGCCGCCGATCTCGCTGACCTCCTGCTGCGCCTGCTTGTCGAGCATGAAGTCGAGGAGCTTCTTGCCGTTCGCGTCGTGCGGGGCGTGGCTGACCAGTCCGGCGGCGTAGGGCAGGGCGAAGGTGGTCGGCTTCCCGCCCTTCGTGGCCGGGAACCAGATGCCGAGGTTGGGCATGGTCTTGGACTGGGCGAAGTTCATCTGGACGTCGCCGTTGGCGACGACCAGTTCGCCCTTGTCGACCTTGGGCGCGAGCTTGCCCGTGGAGGCGGACGGTCCGACGTTGTTGGCCTGGAGCTTCTTCAGGTACGCGAGCGCCGCGTCCTTGCCGCCGAAGTCGTGCATGGCCTTGACGAGCACGGCGGTGCCGTCGCCGGCGACACCCGGCGTGGAGTACTGGAGCTTGTTCTTGTACTTGCCGTCGAGGAGCTGCTCCCAGGTGGTGGGGGCCTGCTTCAGCTCCTTCTTGTTGTAGATGAAGCCGAAGTAGTTGTTGACCACGGAGGTCCAGGTGCCGTCGGTGGCCTTGTCCTCGGTGCCGACCTGGTCGGCACCCTGCGGCGTGTACTTCTCGAGCAGGCCCTTGCTGTCCGCCTGCTGGATGAACGGCGGCAGGGTGACCAGTACGTCGGCCTGCGGGTTGCCCTTCTCGCGGACGGCCCGCTGGACCATCTCGCCGGAGCCGCCCTCGACGTACTTGACCTTGATGCCGGTCTCCTTCTCGAAGTCCTGGAAGACGCGGTCGTACCAGCCGTCTCCGTTCTCGCCCTTGAGTCCGTCGGCGCTGTAGACGGTGACGACCTTGGCGTCGGCGGCGGAGGAGTTGCCGCCGCAGGCGGTGAGCGGGGCGGCGAGAAGGCAGACGGCGGTGGCGATCTTGAGCGTGTTCTTGCGCATGGCGAGGTGAACTCCTTGCTGGGTGGGACGAGCCCGGGAGGGTGGGAGGGAGGGTTCGGGGGGCGGGAGGGGAGGTGCGGGGGGTGGGCGGGCGCGGTCGGGATGACGGCCGGGGAGCGGCCGGTCCCCCGGCCTAGCGGTGGGCGGCCCTGGTGCGGACCCGGGAGACGGCGAGCAGGACCAGCAGGGTCGCCGCCATGAGGACGACGGCGAGGGCGGAGCCGGCGAACAGGGAGCCGCGGTCGGTGGCCGCGTAGATCAGGACGGGCAGCGGGGTCCAGTCCGGCGGGTAGAGCATCATCGTGGCGCTCAGCTCCCCCATGGACAGGGCGAAGCAGAGGCCGGCCGCAGCGGTGAGGGAGGGCAGCAGCAGCGGCAGCCGCACCCGCCACAGCACCCGGGCGGGCCCGGCGCCGAGGGAGGCGGCGGCCTGCTCGTAGGCCGGGTCCAGGCGGCGCAGGGCGGCGGAGACCGACTGGTACGCGAAGGCCGTGACCAGCACGGTGTGCGCGATGACGACGATCCACCGGGTGCCGTTGAGCAGCACCGGCGGCTGGGAGAACGCGACCAGGACCGCCAGGCCCACCACCACGGAGGGGACGGCGACGGGCAGCACGAACAGGGCGTCCAGCACGGCGCGGTGGCGCCGCTTGAGTCCGGCGGCCGCGAGCGCGGCCCAGGTGCCGACGGTGAGCGCGAGCAGGCTCGCGGCCAGCGCGGTGAGCAGGCTGGTGGTGAGCGCCTGCAACGCCTCGCCGTGTGCGACCGCCTCGTAGTGGCCCGTGGTGAGGCCGGAGGGCAGCACGCTCGACCAGTTCGTGGCGAAGGAGGCCGCCAGGATCACCAGCAGCGGCAGCGCGAACAGGGGCAGGAAGAGGACGAAGAACAGCACGGCGGCGGCCCACCTGCCCTTGCGGCTATGCACCAGCACGGCGGCTCACCACCCGGTAGAGGCCGTAGAGGCCCACGGAGATCAGGACGTTGACGACGGCGACCACGCACGCGCCCGGGTAGTCGGACTCCAGGATGGCCTTGCTGTAGACGAGCATGGGCAGGGTCGTGACTCCTTTCGCCCCGGTGAACAGCACGATCCCGAACTCGTTGAGGCACAGCACCAGGACGAGGCTGCCGCCGGACGCCAGCGCGGGCAGCGCCTCGGGCAGGATCACGCTGCGGACGATCCGGGGTGCGCGGGCCCCGAGCGAACTGGCCGCCTCCAGCTGCGCGGTGTCCAGCTGGGAGAAGGCGGCGAGCAGCGGCCGCATCACGAACGGGGTGAAGTACGTGATCTCGGCCAGCAGCACGCCCCACGGCGTGGTCAGGAACTGGAAGGGTCCGCTCGCCGCCCCGGTGACGTCCTGCCAGAGCCCGTTGGCCATGCCGACCGTGCCGTAGACGAAGAGCAGGGCGAGGGTGATCAGGAAGGAGGGGAAGGACAGGAAGACGTCGACGAACCGGGCGACCGCCTTCGCGCCGGGGAACGGCACGAAGGCGATGACGAGGGCGAGCAGGAAGCCGAGCACGAGGCACCCGGCGGTGGCGGCGAGCGCCAGCCACACGGTGGTCCACAGGGCCTCGCCGAACGCGGCGGAGGCGAAGACGTCGGCGTACGGCTGGAAGGAGGCGCCGCCGGTGTCCGGCTGGACGGACTGCCTCAGGACGAGGGCGAGGGGGTAGAGGAAGACGAGGGCGAGCACGGCGACGGGCGGCGCCGCCCACAGCAGGCGCTTAGTCATGCCGGGCACCGTTCACGGCGGGCGCCGGGGGCTGAGCCTGGTCCTGGCCCGGTGCGTTCGCGGCGGGCGCCTGACTCCTACGGGAACCGCCCCTGGCGCGCGCCTGGTCGTGCGGGGGTCCGGGCGGCAGCAGCACCGCGTCCTCGGGGGAGAAGTGCACGGTCACCCGGTCGCCGAGGGCCGGCGGTTCCCTCAGTTCGGCGAGGTCCGCCATGACGCGGTGGCCGGCGACGTCGACGTAGAGCCGGTGCGTGGCTCCGCGCCACTGGACCTCGCAGACGGTGCCGGTCAGCGCGTTGGGCCCGTCGCCGAGCCCCACCAGGTGCGGCCGTACGCAGAGGGTGGCCTGGGAGCCGCGCGCCGCACCCGCCGTCGCCGCGGCCACCTCGTGCCCGGCGAAGAGCACTCCGCGCTCCCCCACCGTCACCGGCAGCAGGTTGGCGCTGCCGACGAAGGACGCCGTGAACTCGTTCGCCGGCGCCCGGTACAGCTCCCGCGGTGTGCCACAGGCCTGCAACCGCGCCCGGTCCATGACCGCGATCCGGTCGGCCAGGGTCAGCGCCTCGTTCTGGTCGTGGGTGACGTAGAGGATCGACACCTCCGGCAACTCCCGGTGCAGCCGGGCCAGTTCGGCCAGCATTCCGGAGCGCAGCCGGGCATCCAGCGCGGACAGCGGCTCGTCGAGCAGCAGGACGCCCGGCCGGATGGCGAGCGCCCGCGCGATGGCGACGCGCTGCTGCTGGCCCCCGGACAGCTCCCGGGGGTGGCGGCGCGCGTAGTCCGCCATACCGACCATCTCCAGCGCCTCGCGGACCCGGTCGCGGACCTCGCCGCGGGCGAGCCGGCGCGCCCGGAGGCCGAAGGCCACGTTGTCCTCGACCCGCAGGTGCGGGAACAGGGCGTAGCTCTGGACGACCATCCCGATGCCCCGCCGGTGCGGCGGCAGGTCCGTCACATCGCGTCCGCCGAGGTACACCCGCCCGGAGGCGGGCCGCACGAACCCGGCGACCGCCCGCAGCGCGGTGGTCTTGCCGGATCCGGACGGCCCGAGCAGCGCCATGACCTCGCCGGGCTCGACGGTGAGGTCGAGGGCGTCCAGGACGACCGTGCCGTCGTAGGCGACGGTGACGGAGTCGAAGCGGATGCCCATCAGCCGGCTTCCCTGAGCACGGCGGGCAGGTCGGCCACGGAGCCGAGGACATGGGTGGCGCCGGCGTCGTGGAGGTCCTGCGCGCCGTGCGCCCCGGTCAGCACTCCGGCGACGACGCCCGCCCCGGCGCGTACGCCGCTGAGCACGTCGTAGGAGGTGTCGCCGGCGACGGCCACCTGGTGCACGCCGTCGGCCGCCTTGGTGCGGATGAACGCCTCCAGCACCATGTCGGGGTAGGGCCGCCCGCGCCCGCCGGCATCGGCCGGGCAGAGGGTGAGCGGCACGAGGTCGCGCCAGCCGAGGGCGTCGAGGATCGCGTCCTGGGTGACGCGTGCGAAGCCGGTGGTCAGCACGACCGTGCGGCCGTCGGCCCGCAGTTCCTCGATGGCCTCGCGGGCGCCGGGGACCGGGGCGACGAGGCCGCCGTCGACGAGGCCGCCGTACGCCTTCTCGAAGGCGGCGTTGGCCCGCTGGGCCAGGTCCTCGGCGCCGAACAGGTGCCGGAAGACGGAGATCTTGGACTCGCCCATGGTGGCGCGGACGTAGGCGAGCTTGTCGTCGTGGTCGGCGGAGCCGGCCTCGACGCCCAGTTCGGCGGCGGCCGTGGCGAAGGCACGCTCGACCAGGCCGCCGTCGGCGACGGTCGTGCCGGCCATGTCCAGCACGACGAGGCGGATTTCGGTGGTCGTCATCTCGTTCATCGGTTCCTCACCAGCCCAGTTCGTTCGCGGTTTGCTCGGCGATCGCGGGTGAGCAGGTCATGCCGCGCCCGCCGGGCCCGGTGACCAGCCACACCCCGTCGCGGACCTGCTGCCGGTGCACGACCCGGCCGGGGTCGGTGCACTGCGCGTACACGCCGGCCCAGCGGCGCCGGACCTTCGGCAGCGGACGGCCGAGGAGGGATTCGACGACACGGGTGAGGTGGTCGTACGGGTCCTCGACGGTGTCGAAGGCGAAGGGGTGCTCGTACTCGTGGGTGTCGCCGATCGTGAGTCCGCCGTCGGCGCGCTGCACCATGAGCAGCTGCATCCGGTGGGCGGCGGCGATCTCGGCCTGCGGCCGGCTCGCGTTGAGCTCGTCCAGGGCCTCGGACGCGTAGGCCGGGTAGTACCGGAAGCTGTCGGCGTCCGCGACCGAGGTCGGCAGCGGCTCACCCAGCGGGTCGGTCTGCATCATCTGCAGCCGGACGCGGCGGACCGGCAGGCCGGGGCCGGCGAGTTCCCGTACGAGTCCGCCGAGCCAGGCTCCCGTGCACAGCACCACCACGTCACCGGTGTGGACGTCGCCGTGGTCGTCGCGGACGGCGCCCTCGCCGACGACCTCCCGGACCTCGCGCCCGGGCAGGAAGGTGTAGTTCGGGTGCTTGAGCAGTTCGGCGCGCAGGGCCAGCTGGGCGGTGCGCGGCTCGACGGCCGCGTCGCGCTCGCAGTACAGGGCCGCGTCGAACTCGCCGCGCAGGGCGGGGTTGAGGGCGCGGGCCTCGGCCGGGGTCAGCAGCTTGCGACCGCGGACGGCGGCGTCCGGGCGGGCCACGGCGGCCTCGGCGACGGCACGTTCGAGGTCGCCGCGCACGGGAGTCAGGGAGCCGTTGGCGCGGAAGCCCAGCGCGGGCACGCGGCCGCCGATCTCCTCCCACAGCTCCCGGGCGCGCAGGGCGGTGTCGAGTTCCTCACCGACCGCGCGGCCGCTGACCCATATCTGCCCGAAGTTGCGCAGCGAGGCGCCGCGGGCCTCGGCCTCTCGCTCGATCTGTACGACCTCGTGGCCGCGTTCCACTGCTTGCCAGGCGTGCATGGTGCCCACCACGCCGGCTCCTACGACTGTCACTCTCACGACGACCACGTTCCTCCCGGACAGGGAACCGAAAGGGTCCTGCCGACAACGGGAGGTTGAACGAGCCGTCAAGTTTGGGCTAGACCCGTTATCTTCTCGTGATAAAAAAGGCGCCTGTTTGGCGCCCTTTTCGTCATGCGCGGGTGGGTGGTGTCGTCAGCCGCGCAGATGGGTGGTGAAGGAGAACCGGTCCCCTCGGTACAGGCTCCGCACCCGCTCCAGCGGGCGCCCGTCCGTATCCCGTGAGACGCGGTGGATCAGCAGCATGGGCACCGCGGGCGGGGTGCCGATGAGCAGGGCCTCACGCGGGGTGGCGAGCACCGTCTCGATGCGCTCGTCGGCGTCGCCGAAGGCGATGCCCAGCCCTTGGAGGTAGGCGTAGAAGGAGGAGTCGGGGTCGAAGCCGGTGTCCAGGTGCGGTACCCGGGCCACCGCCACGTAGGTGCTCTCCAGGCCGACCCGCTCGTCGTCCGCGAGGAGCACGCGCTCCAGGTGCCAGACGGGTTCGCCGCGGGTGAGTCCCGTCTCGGCGGCGAGGGGGTCCGGGCAGGGGAAGCGGTCCAGGGTGACGAGGGAGCGTCCGGGGGTGCGGCCCTGCCGCCGTACGCCTTCGGTGTAGCTGACCAGGGACAGCGGCTGCTCCAGCTTGGGGCCCGCGACGACCGTGCCGCGGCCCCGGCGCCGCAGCTTGCCCTCCAGGATCAGCTCGCGCACCGCCTGCCGCACGGTCTCGCGGGCGACCCCGTACTCCTCGGACAGGTCGCGCTCGGTCGGGATCGGCCGGTCCTCCCCCAGTTCGCCGATGAGGTCGTCGATCCTCGCCTTCACCGCGTAGTACTTGGGGATCCGGCCGTGCTCCGGGATGCCGGAGCGCACCGGGGCGCCGGGAGCCTGGTCGTTGGGGTAGTCCACGCGAAGATCGTCGCAGATCCACCCGCCGGCCTCAGCGGCGCCTTCGGGTCAGCGTCCCGCCGAGGGCGAGCAGCGCGACGGCGACCGTACCCACTCCTCGCGGGGCGACCGGGCCCGTGCGGGCCCTGCGCAGGGCTCCGGCACCCGGCAGGTGCTGGACGCGGCGCTCGGCGGCCTGGCGCGCCCGCTGATCGAGCTGTCCTCCACGACGGCGGACAAGGCCTCCGCGGTGAGCGGCGCGGGACCCGCGGTGAGCGGCGCGGGACCCGCGGTGCTCAGAGTTCGCCGGCACGGGAAGAGGCGACCGTCGAGGGCATGGCGGCCGCCGGGCGGCCTCGGGGGCGCGGGGCGGTGTCGGCGGCTTCGGGGTCCGTGTCGATGCGAAACGGGCGGTCGTCGGACCGGCCGACCCGGTCCTCGTCGTTGTCGTGCCGCTGCACCACAGCGGCCGTCGCGGCGACCTCGCCGGCCACGACATCGGAGATGATCACCTGACGGGTGCGGCACCACGACGCCGGGCACCCCTCAACCGTCCCCCCGCCCGAACATCGGCGCGAGCAGCAACTGCGCCGCGCCCTCCGCGACCCCCCGCTCCCCTCCCGGCGCGATCCGGACCGGCACCACGTCACCCGGCGCCCCCTCCCGCCGGGCCCGCGCCGCGAGCACCTCGGCCACGCCCGCCACGAACACCTCGGGCGCCGCCGCGACCGTACGACCGCCGAGCAGCACCAACTCGATGTCCAGCAGGCCCACGAGGTTCGCGGCCCCGGCCCCCAGCACCCGCGCCGCCTCCGCGACCTCTCCCCGGTCCACGGCCGCCAGGCACAGCGCCTCGACACATCCCCGGTCCCCGCACCCGCACAACGGCCCGTCCAACTGGATCACCTGGTGCCCGAACTCCCCCGCCCCGGTCCGCGCCCCCCGGTGCACGCTCCCGCCGATCATCAGCCCGGCCCCGAGACCGGTACCGAGGTGGAGGTACGCGAACGAACGGCCCTCGCCCGCGACCGCGAGCCCCAGCGCCGCCGCGTTCGTGTCCTTGTCGACCACGACAGGCACCCCGAGCCGCCGCGCGAGCGCGTCCCGCAACGGGAACCCGTCCCACTCCGGAAACCCGGTCACCCGATGCAGCACCCCCCACCGATGATCAAGCGGCCCGGGCAAGGCCACCCCGACCCCGACGAGCGACGGAACACCGGAAAGCCGGGGCCGGGTCCCTTCGGCGCGCGCCGCCTCCGCCTGGGTCACTCCGGCCCGACCAGCGTCGATCCGGACTCCTCCGGTCCCGGCCCCTCCGCTCTCGGCCCCTCCGTCCTGGGTCACTCCGGCTTGCGACGCCCCGGCCCGGTCCACTTCCGCCTCGGACTCCCCGGCCTTGGGCCCGCCCTGCGCGGCGCCGGTCTGGCCCCCTCCAGCCTCGCGCACCTCGGCCTGCGACACCCCGGCCCCCACGGCCCCCGCCTGAGCCCCGCCAACCTCCGACCCCTCAGCATCGGCCGCCCCAGCCCACGCGGCAGCCCGAGCCACCCCGGTCTGGGGTACTCCGACACGGGCCGCACCACCCCCCAGCACCTCCCCCACCAGGCTCTCCACCTCGTGGGCCACCGTCGCCACGACGGATTCCGCGCCCGCGCCGAGGTCCAGTGGGCGGCGGCGTTCGCCGGTCGCGGTGCCGTTCAGGTCGACGACGACCACACGGAGTTCGTCCCGGTCGACGTGGACTCCGACCGCGTGTCCCGCCTCCGGCACCAGTCGCAGCACCATGCGGGGCTTGCCCCCCGTGGACGCCCGCCGTCCCGCCTCCGCCGCGAGGCCCTGCCGGCGCAGCCGCGCCGTGATCTTGCTGACCGCCTGCGGGGTCAGCCCGGTCCGCTCGGCGAGTTCCAGCCGGCTGCTCCCCGCCGCGCCCGCCCCGCGCAGCAGGTCGAGCACCAGCGCGGTGTTGTGGCTGCGCAGGGCCAGAAGGTTCGCGCCCGCCGTCCCCCTGCCCGTCACTCCCGAGACCGTCACCGCGTCCGCTCCGCCCTTCCCACTGTTCACCCCGCCATTCTCCCCCGCGCTTGCACTTCGGCAACAGCGTTGCGAAAGTAGAGGCCATGACTGGCACCCCCCTGCGCGTCGGCCTCGTCGGCTACGGCCTCGCCGGCTCCGTCTTCCACGCCCCGCTGATCGCCACGACAGAGGGCCTGACCCTGGACACGGTCGTCACCTCGAACCCGCAGCGGCAGGAACAGGCCCGTGCGGAGTTCCCGGACGTCCGCCTCGCCGCCGGCCCCGACGAGCTGTTCGCCCTCGCCGGCGAGCTGGACCTGGTCGTCCTCGCCTCCCCGAACAAGACGCACGTCCCGCTCGCCACGGCCGCCCTGAAGGCGGGCCTGCCGGTGGTCGTGGACAAGCCGATCGCCGGAACGGCGGCCGAGGCCCGTGACCTCGCCGCCCTGGCCGACGAGCGCGGACTGCTCCTGTCCGTCTTCCAGAACCGCCGCTGGGACAACGACTTCCTCACCCTGCGCCGGCTGATCGCCGAGGGCGAACTGGGCGACGTATGGCGCTTCGAGTCCCGTTTCGAGCGCTGGCGTCCGCAGCCGAAGGGCGGCTGGCGCGAGTCCGGCGACCCCGCGGAGATCGGAGGCCTGCTGTACGACCTCGGCAGCCACGTGGTCGACCAGGCCCTGGTCCTGTTCGGCCCGGCCACCCAGGTGTACGCCGAGGCGGTGGTGCGCCGCGCCGGCGCCGAGGCGGACGACGACACCTTCATCGCGCTCACCCACGCCAACGGCGTCCGCTCCCACCTCCACGTCTCCGCGACGGCCGCCCAACTCGGCCCCCGCTTCCGGGTGCTGGGCTCCCAGGCGGGCTATGTGAAGTACGGCCTGGACCCGCAGGAGGCCGCGCTGCGGGAAGGCACGCGCCCTGACACCGAGGGCTGGGGCGCCGAGGACGACGCCCTGTGGGGCCGCATCGGCTCCGGCGAGTCCCCGCTGACCGGCGGCGGCCGCCCCGTACCGACCCTGCCCGGCGACTACCCGGCGTACTACGCGGCCGTGACCGCCGCCCTCCGCGACGGCGCCCCGAACCCGGTGACCGCCCGGGAGGCAGCCGACGCCCTCGACGTCCTGGAGGCGGCCCGCCGCTCGGCCCGCGACGGCGTGGCGGTGCGGCTGTGACGAACGACGTGCGCCCGACCCCCGAGACCGCCCCGAGCATCGAGGAACTGGAGGCGCAGGAACGCCGTCTGGTGCTCCCCCGCTTCACATACGACGACGCCTGGGCGCTGGGCTCGCTGCTGGTGGAACTGGCACGGGAGCGCCGGGCCCCGGTCGCCGTCGACATCCACCGCGCGGGCCAGCAGCTCTTCCACGCGGCCCTGCCCGGCTCGACCCCCGACAACGACGCCTGGATCGCCCGCAAACGCCGCGTGGTGGAGCGCTACGGCTGCGCCTCCTACCTGGTCGGCGCCCGCTTCCGCGCCAAGGGCACGACCTTCGAGACCTCCTCCCGCCTGGACCCGGACCTGTACGCGGCCCACGGCGGCTCGTTCCCGCTCCACGTCGACGGCGCGGGCGTGATCGGCACGGTGACGGTCTCCGGCCTGCCCCAACTCGAGGACCACCGGATGGTGGTGGAGGCACTGGAGCGGTTCCTGAACGCGTAGCCGGGAGCCACCGGCCAGAACCACCGTGCACAGCGGTTCGAACAGCCAGGCGGGGGACTCGAAGGGTCACGCAAGATCGAGGTTGGTGCTCTCGGGGGAAGCCGGGGACCGTCCCGGGACGTCCTCCGGTGGGGATGTGCCGGACGCGTGACGATCAAGGCACAGCAACCCCCGTCCGGAGGGATCGGAACCGATGAGCGACACCACGGGCCCCGCGCGCCCCTTGCCGGAGACCATCGGCCGGTACGGCATCTGGAGCATCGGACTCCGCTCGGAGAACGCGGCCCGGCGCACCGAACTCGCCGAGGCTTCCGCCGAGTTGGAGGAACTCGGCTACGGAGCCGTCTGGCTGGGCGGCAACAGCACCGCCCGCAACGCCGCCCCGCTGATCGAGGCGACCGGGCGGATCGTCGTCGCCACCAGCATCCAGAGCGTCTGGCAGCAGGACGCCGCCGAGACCGCGGCGGAGTTCACCGCGCTGGAGTCCGCCCACCCCGGCCGCTTCGTGCTCGGCCTAGGAGTGAGCCACGGTCCGCGTGTGCAGCGGTACCGGAAGCCGTACTCGACGATGGTCGGCTACCTGGACCGGCTCGACGATCTCGACCGGTCCGGCGAGGGCGGCGTGCCCGCCGGGCGCCGGGTCCTGGCCGCCCTCGGCCCCAAAATGCTGCGGCTCGCCCGGGACCGGGCGGCCGGCGCGATCCCGTACCTGGTCACGCCGGACCACACCGCGCAGGCCCGCGAGATCCTGGGCAAGGCGACGCTGCTGGCACCGGAGTTCAAGGTCGTCCTGGAGACCGACCCGGCCCGCGCCCGCACCGTGGCCCGCGGGTACCTCGCCCCCTATCTGGAGCTGCCGAACTACACCGACAACTTCCTGCGCCTGGGCTTCACCGACTCCGACGTCGCCGGCGGCGGCAGCGACCGTCTGATCGACGCGGTGTTCGCCTGGGGCGAGGAGTCCCGGATCCGGGAGCGGATCGAGGCGTTCCACGCGGCGGGCGCCGACCACGTGGCACTCCAGGTGGTCGCCGACGGCCCGCGCGACGCCCTGCCGCGGGAGGAGTGGCGCAGGCTGGCCTCCCTGCTGGCGTGAGCGGACCGGGTCAAGAGGCGCGGGGCTGTGACAGAAAGCGGCTCCGCCGCGCGGGCGCGGGGCTGTGGCACTATGCGGCTCCCCCGCGCAGCCACGGGGAGCCACGACGGCGCCGCGGACTCGAAACCGCCCGCGGCCTCCCGGCCCGCCGGCGGAGCGCCTACGCGTCCTTGAACTCCTGCCGCTGCCGGCCCAGCCCCTCGATCTCCAGCTCGACCACGTCCCCGGACCGCAGGTACGGCTTCGGCTCGGGCCGGCCCAGGGCCACCCCGGCCGGCGTACCGGTGTTGATGACGTCACCGGGGTACAGGGTCATGAACTGGCTGGCGTAGCGCACGACTTCGGCGACGGGGAAGATCTGGTCCGCAGTCGACCCGTTCTGCTTCAGCTCGCCGTTGACCCACAGGCGCAGCGGCAGCGCCTGCGGGTCGGGGACCTCGTCGGCGGTGACCAGCCAGGGCCCGAGCGGGTTGAACGTCTCGCAGTTCTTGCCCTTGTCCCAGGTCCCGCCGCGCTCGATCTGGAACTCCCGCTCGGAGACGTCGTGCGCCACCGCGTACCCGGCGACGTGCGCGAGCGCCTCCTCATGGGACTCCAGATAGCGGGCCGTACGGCCGATGACGACTGCCAGCTCCACCTCCCAGTCGGTCTTGGCGGCGCCGCGCGGCACGAGCACGGTGTCGTCCGGCCCGACCACGGTGTCCGGCGCCTTGAGGAAGATCACCGGCTCGGCGGGCGGCTCGGCGCCGGTCTCGCGTGCGTGGTCGTGGTAGTTCAGCCCGATGCACACGATCTTGCCGATCCGCGCGAGCGGCGGCCCGATCCGCGACGCGGCCGCGTCCGACCCTTCCCCGTCCAGCGCGGGCAGTTCCCCCGCGGCGGCGGCGTCCCGGATCCGGCCGAGTGCCGCGTCGTCGGCGAGCAGAGCGCCGTCGATGTCCGGGACGATGCCCGACAGGTCCCGCAGGACCCCGGCCGCGTCCAGCAGCGCGGGCCGCTCCGCACCCGCCGTACCGACTCGCAGCAGCTTCATGTGTCAACTCCCTCGATCGCGGGCGCCCGGCCGATGAAGGCGACCTGGGTGCGGCAGACGCAACCATCGGAGGACTGGTCGATCGTCCAAGGTCAACCTCCACTCCGCAAGAGCGCGTTCACGTACTGGACCGTAGGTTCGCCGCGGAGGACGGCCGCGCCCGCGCGCTCACCGGTATAGCAGGACCCGCTCGACCGCGCTCCACGCCGTGCTGGTCACCACGTACAGCGCGGCGGCCAGCGGCACCACCGCCACGGTGACCAGCGTGAAGAAGGACATGTACGGCATGGCCTTGCCGACCGCGCCCGCGGCGCCGCCGCTCATCCCTGCCATATCGGTCGTGACCAGGGACTTCTTCGTCCGCAGGAAGTTGAACGCGGCGATGACGGCCACCACCGCGAACAGCGCCAGATACACCGCCCCGGCCGCCCCGAACACGCCGTCCCCGGCCAGGGCGTCGGCCCACCGCCCGCCGAGCGGCGCGGCAAGCAGCCGGTGGCCGAGCAGCCCGTCGCCGTCCGCGGCCGGCGTCGAGAACAGGTGGTACAGCAGGAAGAAGGCGGGCATCTGCAGCAGGCTGGGCAGGCAGCCCGACAGCGGCGACACCTTCTCCTCGGCGTGCAGCTCCAGCACGGCTTTTTGCAGCTTCTCGGGGTCCTTCCGGTACTTCTTCCGCAGCTCGCCGATCCGCGGCTGCAACGCGGCCCGCGCCTTCTGCCCGCGCGCGGCGGCCCGGGACAGGGGGTGGAGGAGGAGTCGTACGAGCGCGGTGAACAGGACGATCGCGGCGGCGGCCGCGGAGGCGTGGAACAGCGGCTGGAGCAGGTCGGCGAACCGCTCGACCAGGACGGCGAAAACGGACATGGGTGAGCCCTCCGGAGGTCTCGTCGTGCCAGGCGTACGGGAATGGCGTACGGGGATGACGGCATGACGACCCGCGCAAGGTCACGAGGTGAGGTGTGCGGTGCCCTACACGGTGGTCGCCGGAAGGGCGCGCCCGGGTGCCCGGGGCCGCGGCCGGCCCGCGGCGTCGGGATCACGCTGCGGCAGGAAGGCCGTACGGCGGTCCCGGTCCCGGATGGCCGTACGCACCCTGGTGGGCGGCACGGCGGGAGCGCAGCGGGAGGCGAGCACCGCACAGGCGACGAGCGCGGAACCGGCCGCCGCGGTCGCGGCGAGCGCGATGGCCACGGTCCCGGACAGACCGCCGGCGTCGAACAGGACGACCGGAAGCAGCAGAAGGGGAAGGAGGAGGGACAGGAGCAGCGGCACGGCGGCGGGGCGCGTGGCGACGCGACTGCGGATCACGTCGACTCCCTCCCCGTGCGCGTGCGTTGCGGTGCTCTGGTGCCGGCTGCCGGTTGCCGACGGACGGCAGGCGGCGGGCGGCGGGCGGCCTCCGGCTCACCATAGCGGCGTAGAGGCCGTTATACAGGATCGATCTCGAGGGGTTGCAGCAGCCGCCTCGGCTTGAGCAGTGCCCGGCTGACCGGATCCGCCGGGTCCGTGTCGAGTCCGGGTCCCGGTTCCATGAGGACGTCCTCGACCGGTACGACGGTCGCGCAGGAGGGGCACTCGCCGTACGGCCCGAGTTCGGTGCCGCACTCCGCGTGCCGGAAGTAGCGCAGCCGGACCTCGGTGAAGTGCTCGCGCCCCCACAGGCCGAGCGCCCGCAGGGTCGGCCACAACGCGATCCCGCGCTCGGTGACGACGTACTCGTACCGGGGCGGCGAGTCCTGGTACCGCCGCTTCTCCAGGATCCCCTCCGCCGTCAGCGTCTGGAGGCGGGCGGCGAGGACCGCGCGGGGGATGCCGAGGTGGACCAGGAAGTCGTTGTAGCGCCGGACGCCGTACAGCGCGTCGCGGACGACCAGCAGCGTCCAGCGCTCCCCGATGATCTCCAGCGCGCGGGCGATCGAGCACTCCTGCGTCGCGTAGTCCTTGCCCAGTGCCATGCCGTCCACTGTAGCCACTTTCCGAGGACTTGGTTCAATGAGCGAACTGAGGGTGTTACGGTTCACGAGCAGGTCGGTTCAATGACCGAACCTGCGTGAGCCTCTTCTCCGCCCAGCCCCCGGAAGGACGGGCCCATGACCGGGCTGAACTCCCCCACGACTTCCACCGCAGCGGTCACCACCCGCACCGCCGCCCCACGCCCCAGGCGCCGGGACGGGCCCCCGCACCCCCGGGCCACCCTGGCCGTGACCAGCGCGGCCACCACCGTGGCCCTGATGACGTACACGGCACCGATCATCACCCTCCCCGGCACCGCAGCCGCCCTGCACACCCCCCTCTCCGCCCAGGCATGGCTGCTCAACGGCACCCCGCTGGGCCTGGCCGCCCTCCTCCTGATCGCCGGCAGCCTGGCCGACGACTACGGGCGCCGCCGCGTCTTCCTCGCCGGCACCCTCACCCTGGGCCTGACCACCCTGCTGGGCGCCCTGGCGTCGACGACCTGGCAGTTCACGCTGGCCCGTATCGCGCAGGGCGCGGCCAGCGCGGCCCTGCTGGCCAGCAGCCTGGGCCTGCTCGTGCACGCCTTTCCCACCCCCCGCGGGCGGCTCCACGCGACCGGCGTCTGGGGCGCCTTCGTGAGCGGCGGCATAGCGGTCGGCCCGCTGGTCACGGGCGCCCTGCCGAACTGGCGGGCGGCCTACGCCGTCCTGGGCGCCACCGCCCTGGTCGCGGCCGCTCTCGGCACCCGCGCCCTCTCGGAGTCCCGCGCGCCGAGGGGCGGCCGGCCGGACGTCCTCGGCGCGCTGACCTTCGGGCTGGCCCTGGTGGCCCTGGTGGCCGCGCTGACCCTGGGCCGGGACGGCTGGCTGCGGGCGCCCGTGGGACTGCTGCTCGCGGCGGCCGTGACGCTGCTCGGGGTCTTCGCGCTGCTGGAGCGCCGTACCCGCACACCGATGATCGACCTGTCCCTGCTGCGCCGCCCCCGCTTCCTGGCCTCCTCGGCGGGCGGCCTGTTCACCGGCCTGGCAGTGATCGGCCTCTTCAGCTTCCTGCCGGCCCTGCTCCAGCAGACGCTGGCAATGTCGCCGATGACCACCGCCTGGCTGTTGCTGCTGTGGTCCGGCACGGGCTTCACGGTGGCCCTCCAGGCCAAGCGCCTGGCGGGGCGGGTGACGCCGCGCCGGCAACTGGTCCTGGGCTTCGTCCTCCACGCGGCCGGCGTCCTCACGATGCTCGGTGCGATCGGCTCCGGCTCCTGGCTCCGCATGCTGCCGGGCCTGCTGGTGAGCGGCGTGGGCAGCGGCCTGCTGAACGCCGCGCTGCCCCTGCTGTCGGTGGAGTCGGTCCCGCCGGACCGCGCGGCGATGGGCTCCGGCGCCCAGCAAACCCTCCGCTACATCGGCTCCTGCGCCGGCGTCGCCCTGACCATCGCCCTCGCGACGTCGACGGGCAGCCTGGCACGGGGCGCCGACGTCGCGATGGCGGTGTCGGCGGGGCTGGCGCTGGTGGGCGCGGTGAGCGTGGGGGTGTCGCGGGAGCGGGGATGAGAGTGCGGGGGCGGGGCGGGGGTGAGGACGCCGGAGCGGGGGTGAGGGTGCGGGGCGCACGGACGAGGGCTGGGCCCTGGGGCGAGGTCCCCTGGATCCCCTGGATCCCCTGGCCTGCAGATACCTCACGTTTGTCACCCTCCGGCAGTACGGTGTCCCCCATGCGCCCCGCCACGCCCGCCGAAGACGCCGACCACGCCACCGAAGCGGACCGCCTCGAGCGGACCGCCGATCTGTACCCCGAGGACGCCGAGGCCCTCCTCCTCCAGGCCGCGGCCCACCGGGAACTGTCCGGCGACCGCCCCGCCGCGACGACCCTCTACGACCGGCTGCTGTCCTCCCCCGCCGACCTGGAGAACCCCCACCTGGTCCGGGCCCTGAAAGCCGCCAACCTCTGGGAGTACGGCCACGAGGCGGAGGCGAGAGCGATCATCGAGGGCGTCCGTGCCACCGCGCCCCGCGACCCGGCCCCCTGGGTGATCGTCGCGGAGTCCCTGGAGGCCCACGACGAACTCGAAGCAGCGCATGAGACGTTCACCCAGGGCGTGGAACTGCTTCTCGCGGAAGCCCAGGAGCCCCCACACGCCACCCACCCCCTCCTCTTCGGCCGTCACCGCGTCCGCCGCATGCTGGGCACTGTCCACGACGACTGGGACATGCTGGCCGACACCCTCCACGCCTCCCCGGTCCCCCTGGACGAACTCCACGACCCGAAACGCGTCTGGTCCCTCGGCTCGGAGAACCCGGCCGAACTGCAAGCGGAGATCACCCGGCTTCGCGCCGAACTCGGCGCCTACCGCGCGGCCCTCTCCCGCCCCTTCCCGGTGGCGGTCCTGCACTGGCCGGCGGAAGAACTCTCCGAACTCCTCACGGCCTACGCCGGCCTCACGTCCGAATACCCCTCCCACGAGACCCACTTGGCGACGATAGAGGCGTCTCTGCGCGAACTGTCCTCCTCCGGCACCCCCAACCTGGGCATCGTCACGGGCACGGTCCCCTCCTACGAGGCCTTCGCCGCCTCGGAGGCCGCCTCCCCGTCCGACCCGGCCCTGCTGCCCCAGTACGCGACGACCCTGGCGGCCCGGGGCCGCGCGGTCACCTGGCCCCCGCAGCGGGGGGCGCTGTGCTGGTGCGGGTCGGGGCAGGCGTACGGGGAGTGCCATGGGGTGGCGAAGCCTGCCGCACCCGCCGCACCCGCCGCACCCGCCGAATCCGTCTGAGCAGGCCGGAAGCGAGCGGATTCAGTCCCCGTCGCGGGCATCCGTCTCAGCCGGCCGGTGCGCGGCTTGGGCGGGACGACCCGCGTTGAAGGCTGTCACGAGCTGGTCCAGCAGAGGCGCGGAACAAGGGTGCGGGTCGCGGCGCGGAGTGATCGTGTAGATGCCGCGGGTCGGGGGATCCACGAGGGCCACCGCGGTGACATCGGTCCGCAGCGCGCCGGCCAGCACCCCCGGTATCAGCGCGATGGCGTGGCCGGTAGCGACCAGCGCCAACTTGCCGGGCAGATCGGCCGCGGCGAGGTCGATGCGGGCGGTCACTCCGGCGCGGGCGGCGTGCTGGCGGAGCAGCGCCGCCGAGCCCTCGTTGTCCTCCGCCCACGTCTGCTCGGCCAGCGCCTGAATGCGCACTGGGGCGCCCCCGGCCAGCGGGTGGTCGACGGGAAGCACGACGACCATCTCGTCCGTCCCCAGGAACCGTCGTTCGAGACGCGGGTCGTTGGGCAGCCCCGGTGGCGCGTCGGTGACCACGGCGACGTCCAGGTCACCGGAGACCACACGGTCGTACAGCTCCAGGCTCAGTCCGGGCGACAGGCTCCACCGGACGGATCCGTCCGTGTCGAGCAGACGGCGTATCGCCGCGGGCACGATCCCGGCGGCCAGGGACGGCGTCGCACCGACGGCCAGTGGCCGGGCCGGCGCACCGTCACGCAGGTCCCGTACGGCACGAACCGCCCGGTCGGCCTCGGTGAGCGCGGCCGCTGCGTGACGGCGGAACACCTCTCCGACAGGCGTCGGACGCACACCACGCGCATGCCGCTCCACCAGTGGCACCCCGAGCTCGCGCTCCAGCCCGGCGATCTGCCGGGAGACGGCCGACTGCGTGTAGCCGAGTTCGTCGGCCGCCGCCGACAACGACCCGAGCCGGCACACCGTCACGAAGGTCCGCCATGAAGTGAGCGCCATGGCCCGGAAGCATGCCACCGATATGCGGATCCCGCAGAGCAGCCCTTCCACATCTGCGCTTGTCGCAACCTTCCCGGTGCCCCACGCTCGGACGCATGACCACACCGCACACCGTCGCCGTGCTCGGCCTGGGCCGCATGGGCGCCGCGATCGCGACCCGACTCGCCGACCAGGACTGGGACGTCGTCGGCTGGACACGGTCCGGTCGTCACGTCGCGGGCGCCGTCGAGACGACCCGCGACCCGAACGACGCCGTGGTGAAGGCGGACATCACAGTCCTGGCACTGTTCGACGGCCGGGCCTGTCGGCAGGTCGTCGACCGCATCCGCCCCTCGCTGCGACCGGACACGATCGTGCTGAACACCAGCACCATCGCCCCCGCCGAGGCCTCGACCCTGGCCCGGCACCTCGGCCCGTCCTACGTCCACGCGCCCGTACTCGGCTCCGTACCGGCCGTAGCCGCGGGCACCCTGCAGATCCTCGCCGCCGGCGACCGGGACGCGCTCGACCGAGTCGAACCGGTACTGCGAGCGCTCGGCACCGTGCGGCCCGTCGACGACGCGGCCACCGCCGCGGCGCTCAAGCTGGTCGCCAACAGCAGCCTCGCCGGCGCCGTCCTCGCGCTGCGCGACTCACTGCGGCAGGCCGACGCCCTGGACCTGCCCCGTCCTCAGGTACTGGACGTCCTCGAACTCGGCCAACTCGGCGGGCTCGTCACCCGCAAGCGGACGCTCCTCGCCGACCGGTCGACCACGACCGCGGCCCCGGCCGAGTTCACGATCGGCGCGCTGGCCAAGGACATGGCGCTGCTGGCCGCCGCGTCGAACAGCCCCCTGCGCAGCGCGGCCGACCTGGCCGCCACCTCTGCCGATCCGGAGGCCGACATCGCCGTAGCCGCCACGGTTCCCGCCGTGGACGATGCCGTGCTCGAACCCCTGCGCTCCTACATCCGCGGCCACGCCACCGGCGATCCCACCCACTTCCGAGACGCGTTCCTGCCCACCGCCCACATCGAGGGCATCCGGGACGGCGCGTTCGTGTCATGGCGCCTGGACGAGTACTGCGCGCTCTTCAACGGCCGCCCGGCCAGGGACGAACCGACCCGCATGCGCCACATCGACACCATCGACGTCCACGGCACCGTCGCCACCGCGTCCATGACCCTCCGGCACGGCCCGGACACCTTCACCGACGTCTTCCTGCTGGTCCAGGCCGAGGGCGGGTGGCGCATCGCCAACAAGGCGTACCACCGGACAGTGACCAGCGGTGGGGAGCGTTCTCGGACACTGAGGCCGTAGCACGAACTCCCAGAAATGAGGGTGCGTCCGCACGGGCCGGGGGGCATGCTGCTGCGATGGACCAGATTCGGGAGATCGCAAGGCTGGTCGACGACGTGCTGGGGCGCACCGTCATCGGAACCTACCTTCACGGCTCCTCCGTGCTCGGCGGTCTCAGACCGGCCAGCGACGTGGACGTCCTGGTCGTCTCTCGGCGCAGCATGAACGGCCGGGAACGACGGGCTCTTCTCCACGGGCTGTCGCGCATCTCCGGTTCCGGTTCCACCGGCGAGGCCCGTCCGGTCGAGCTCACGGTCACCGTTCAGTCGGAGGTCCGCCCGTGGCGGTACCCGCCGACCGCCGACTTCCTCTACGGCGAGTGGCTGCGCGACGAGTTCGAGGCGAGCGGGCCCCCTCGGCCGGAGCCGATGCCGGACCTGGCGCTTCTCCTCACGATGGTGCTGGCCGGCAACCACCCACTGACCGGACCGCCCCCGGCCGAGGTCCTGGACCGCGTGCCGTCCGGGGACCTGGCCAGGGCCGGCGTGGCGGGCATCCCCGGCCTGCTCGACAACCTTGACGGTGACACCCGCAACGTCGTGCTGACCCTGGCACGTATCTGGACGACGCTCGCCACCGGTGAGATCAGGTCGAAGGACCAGGCGGCCGACTGGGCCCTCGCCCGGCTTCCCCTGGACCAGCGCCCCGTCCTGGAACACGCCAGGGAGTTGTATCTCAACTGCCTGTACTGCGACGAGCACTGGAGCCAGGAGTTGAAGACGCGGGTACGCCCCCACGTGGAGACGGTGCTCGCTGAGATCGACCGGCACACGCGTCTCTGAGAGGCCGCCACCTCGGGCCCCCTGATCACGCCCTCCGCAACACGCCTTAAAGTGCTGCTTGTTGGTCGACTCATCGGATCGACGGATCTGGGGATCGGGGGGACGACGGCCGATGAACAATGCGGGCGCGACTGAGGTGTTCCAGCCCCTGCAACCGGACGACCCTCCCACGGTGGCCGGTTACCGCCTCGTCGCCCGGCTGGGCGCGGGTGGCATGGGCCGGGTCTACCTGTCGCACACGCAGGGCGGCCGCCCGGTGGCGATCAAGGTGGTCCGTCCGGAACTGGCCGACGACCCGGCCTTCCGCCGCCGGTTCCGTCGAGAGATAGCCGCCGCCCGACGGGTCCGGGGCGCGTACACCGCCGAGTTGATCGACGCCGCCGCGGACGGCGTACCGCCCTGGCTGGCCACGCTGTACGTACCGGGCCCGTCCCTCACCGAGGCCGTCGCCCGGCGCGGACCGCTGCCGGTTCCGGCGGTGCTGTGGCTGATGGCGGGGGTGGCCGAGGCACTGCAGGCCATCCACGACGCGGGCATCGTGCACCGGGACCTGAAGCCGTCGAACGTGCTGCTGGCCGCCGACGGCCCGCGCGTGATCGACTTCGGCATCTCGCTGGCCTCGGACGTCACCTCGCACACCACCACGGGCGCCGCCATCGGCACACCGTCGTTCATGGCTCCCGAGCAGGCGGCCGCGGGCGAGGTCACGGCGGCGACCGACGTCTTCGCACTCGGCCAGACGGCGGCGTTCGCGGCCCTGGGCGAGCCGCTGTACGGGGACGGCCCCGCGGTCAGCGTGCTGTACCGGATCGTGAACGACGAACCCGACCTCTCCCTCCTGCCCGAGCAACTCCGTCCGCTGATCGCCCGGTGCCTGGCCGCCGATCCGGACGAACGCCCCACCCCGGCGGAGATCGTCGAATGGTGCCGCCAACGGCTGGGCAAGGACGCCGACGCGGGCGGCGGACCGGCCGTCTGGCGGGAGATAGCGGGACCGGAGGTGACGGTCCCGCCCCCGGTCCCCAACCCCACCCATGGCTACACGCTGCCTTCGGTCGGCTGGCCGCAGCCGGCGGTTCCGGTCCCGCAGGTCACGTGGCCGCAGCCGCCAATGCCGTCGGACCCGGACGCGCGACGCACCCGCAGGCATCGCAACGCGCTGATCGCGACCGCCTCCGTGACAGCGGGCGCGCTGCTGCTGGCCGGCCTGACCTGGACAGCCATCAACGCGGCGAACCGGCTCCGCGACTGGGGTGCGTCCGCTTCCTCGACGTCCCCTCCGGAGGCCTCCGCGCGGTCCTCGGCGTCCTCATCCGGAGCCACGCCAGCCTCCGAGGCCGGTGGCCGGACACCAGAGGCGTCGCCCCCCTCCTCCACCACACCCAAGCCACCGCAAGCCGTCCCGTACCCCCAGCAGTGGCTGGACGAGAAGAACTCCCTGAACATCAAGGACCCAGTCGAGCGCAAGGACCGCAAGGGGGACATCCGCTTCGGCTGCAAGTTGGCCGGCTGCGAGCTGGAGAGCGACACCAGCGTGATCGCCTTGTCGTACGACAAGACGGGGGCCACTCTCGATTCGTGCCGCCTCACCCTCACCGACGCCCACAGGCACCGCCTCCCGCTGGCCGCGGCGGCGAACGGCAGCGAGATCTGCATCAAGCACCCCTCGGGAGACATCGCGCTGCTCGTGATCCAGGTGAAGTCCACCGCACTGCCGGACAGCGGGATCAGCTTCGTCATGGCCGACATGACGATCTGGCGGGCGGCCTAGCCAGGTCGTTCCGTCCGCATCACTGATCGCTCGCCTGCCGTGCCGCTGGCTGATGCCAGACGTCTTCGCTTCGGGCAGCGTAAGGCATCAGCGGACGTTCACTCACCCGGCCTATGGCGCCCAGTTCGAGTACTCACACCGCCAGTTGCCTCCCGATCCGCCCACCGAGCAGTGGATTCTCACCCCCACCATGGACACGATTCCATCACAGGGTCTCCACAAGTCTCCGCGGTCACGAGAAGATTCATCACTCATGCAATTCCCTGGGGGGGGACCATGAGCGACAGGACCGCGCCGCCACCTATGCCGAGCTACGGGCCACCCATGCCGCCCGTCCCGCAGCCGCAGACAAAGAAGCACCGGACAGCCATCATCGCCGCGGCCGCAGCAGTCGTTGCCGCGGCCGTCTCCGCCGCAGTCACGGCTGGCGCCACTGGAAGCAGCGGCACCAGAGCTGCTCCCACCGTCACCGTCACCGAAACCGCGAGCGACACCGCCGCGACGGCCGACGACACGACGGATTCCACGGACGAGTTCGCGGATGAGGACGACAGCGATGACGTCTACGCCCTGACCGACACCGCCACCTACGAGAACAATGTCGCCGTCAGCCTCTCCGGGTTCCAGCGGTCTGTGTCCGGGGAGTACGCGTCCCCCGAGAACACCAACTACGTGCAGTTCACAGCCAAGATCAAGAACGGGGGCAGGAAGACCCTCGACACCACCGGACTCACCGTCAACTGCTCCTATGGCGAAGATGGGCGCAGCAGCGAATCGATCTTCGACAGCGATCACAGCCTCGACGGAGGCCCCGACACCAAACTCCTCGCCAGAAGGTCTATCAACATGCCGTGGGGCTGCGAGCTCCCCAAGGGACAGAAGGTCTTCCAGGTCGAAGTGTCTCCCGACATGGAATCAGAGAGCGCGATCTTCACCGGCAAGGTGAAGTAAGCGGAAAGGGCCCCATCCTGCGGGGAGTTCGGCGGTACCGAAGGCTCGCTGTCAGTAGGGCCTGTTAGAACAGAACCATCAACGTTGATCGGGGACACGGTGGCAAAGGCGCGGGACCTGGAGCAGCCCATCGCTGGGGTGTACGAGAAGCTGATCACTCAGGACGTACGCGATGAGCTGGGGCAGCTCGAGGCCATGGGGTGGAAGGCCATCGACGCCGAGGTCAGTAAGGAGTCCTCGCCTCACGTTCTGGCCCGGCACGTCGGTGAGGTGGTCGCCCGCACGCTCAACCAGCTCCCCTCCGATCAGCGGGTCCCCTTCGTCAACAAGGTCCTGGAATCTCTGGCCATCGGGACCACCGGCCAGACCGACACCGAGCCCATAAACACGGTCGTGGAGGGCCCCCGTCAGTTGCTCGCCCTCGCCGAGCAGGAGGCGCCGGGCGCCTACGCAATCCGCCCCCTCACTCCGCTGTCCGAGACCTCGTTGCTCACCAACTCGCCGGAGGACCTCAGCCTGGGTGCCGAACTGCGGGCCGAGCTCGCGACCGCGGACCGTATCGACCTGCTCTGCGCGTTCGTGAAGTGGTACGGCATCCGAGTTCTGGAGGACGCTCTTCGCGCCGCCAAGGAGCGCGGCGTGGAGATTCGGGTCATCACGACCACGTACATGGGGGCCACCGACCGTCACGCACTCGATCGGCTGGTGCGGGACTTCGGCGCGACCGTCAAGGTCAACTACGAGATCCGCTCCACCCGCCTGCACGCCAAAGCCTGGTTGTTCCGGCGCAAGACGGGCTTCGACACCGCCTACGTCGGCAGCTCGAACCTGTCCAGGGCCGCACTGCTCGACGGCCTGGAGTGGAACGTACGGCTGTCGTCCGTCGCCACCCCCTCCGTACTGGACAAGTTCGAGGCGACGTTCGACGCGTACTGGAACGACACGGCCTTCGAGACGTACAACCCGGATCTCCACGGTGAACGCCTCGATGGAGCGCTGGCCCAGGCAGGTGGCACCAGCTCCACCACCGACCTGAAGATCAACCTTTCCGGCCTTCAGGTACGCGCCTTCCCACACCAGCGGGACATGCTGGAGCGGCTCCGCGTCGAGCGAGAGATCCGCGGGCGTCACGATAACCTGCTGGTAGCCGCCACCGGCACGGGGAAGACTGTGATGGCCGCCCTCGACTACCGCAGCATGTGCAAGTCGGACAACGAACGACCGAGGCTCCTGTTCGTGGCGCACCGCAAGGAGATCCTCAACCAGTCCCTGCGCACATACCGGGAAGTCCTCGACGACGCCTCGTTCGGAGAGCTGCTGCACGCTGGGCAGGACCCGCGTGAGTGGAACCACGTCTTCGCAAGCGTCCAGTCGCTCAATGTGCGGCGGCTGGAGCAACTGGCCTCCGATCACTTCGACGTCATCGTCATCGACGAGTTCCACCACGCCACCGCGACCACGTACCGCCGGGTGATCGACCACTTCGCGCCGAAGGAGCTGCTGGGTCTGACGGCGACCCCCGAGCGGATGGACGGGCGTAACGTCCAGGACGAGTTCTTCGAGGGACGCATCGCCGCCGAAATGCGCCTGTGGGAGGCCCTGGAGAACGATCTGCTCTGCCCCTTCCACTACTTCGGCATCCCGGACGGCATGGATCTGAGAAACCTGGGGTGGCAGAAGGGCACATACACCGATCAGGAGCTCGACAACCTTTTCACGGGCAATGACGCACGCGCCCGGATCGTGGTGAAGCAGATCCGCGACAAGGTCTCCAACCCCGGAACCATGCGGGCGCTGGGCTTCTGCGTGAGCAAGGCACACGCCCATTTCATGGCCGACTTCTTCCGCAAGGCAGGCTTCCAGGCCGTCGCGCTCGACAGCGACTCGCCCGCGGCTGTGCGCGCTCAAGCACTGCGCGATCTAGGCGACCGCAAGCTCCAGGTGATCTTCTCCGTCGACCTGTTCAACGAGGGACTCGACATCCCCGACGTCGACACGCTGCTCCTCCTCCGCCCCACCAACAGCGCCACGATCTTCCTCCAGCAACTGGGCCGGGGGCTGAGGCGTACCGAGACGAAACCGGTACTCACGGTTCTCGACTTCATCGGACAGCATCGGGCGGAGTTCCGCTTCGAGGAGCAGTTCCGGGCACTCACCAACCTCTCGCGGAACCGGCTCGTCGACCACATCGAGCATGACTTCCCGCAATTGCCGTCCGGCTGCCAGATCATCCTGGAGGGCAAGTCCAAGGACCTCATCCTCGACAACATCCGTGCCCAAGTGAACGCCACAGTCAAGACGTTGGTGAAGGAGGTCCAGGCCTACAGCACGCCACGCCTCGCCGACTATCTTCGGGAGAGCCGCCGGGAGATCAAGGAGCTCTACAAGAGCGACAACTCGTGGACGACGGTATTGCGCCGTGCCGGGCTGATCGACGAAACCGCCCCGGCAGGAGAGGCCGCTCTACTCAAGCGCGTCCACGCGTTTCTCCACGTTGACGACCCCGAGCGCGCCGAGGCCTACGGTCGTCTCCTCGAGGACGACATCCCGCCGTACGAGGACCTGAGTCCCAGTGACCAGTCCTACGCCCGCATGTTGTTCTTCAACCTCTGGGACAACGCGGGCGGCTTCACCAGCTTCCAGGCAGGCCTGGAATCCCTCCGCTCTCAGCCGGCGTTCCGTGACGAGCTCAGGCAACTGCTCTCCTACGTCATCGAACAAGCCGACCACTACCCTCTGTCTCTGTCCGGCCCCCTCACTCACGTCCCGTTGAAGGTCCACAGCGCCTACAACCGGTCCGAGATCCTCGCGGCACTCGGCGTGGCACGCTTCGGCGGTCAGATGCCACGGTCCTTCGCCCAGGGCGTGCAGTGGGTCGCGGACCTTCAGACGGACGCCTTGCTCATCACCTTGGAGAAGAACGAGAAGGATTTCTCCCCCACCATCCGGTACAGGGACTACGCGCTGAGCCCGGAACTCTTCCACTGGGAATCGCAGAACTCGACGGCCACGAACTCTCCTACCGGCATCCGCTACCAGCAACATGCCCAGCGCGGCAGTCACGTCTTGCTGTTCGTACGCCGCTACAAGAACACCGACATAGGCAAGTCCCAGCCGTGGATGCTCCTTGGCCCGGCGACCTACAAGACCCACACCGGAAGCAAGCCGATGGCCATCACCTGGCACCTGAAGCACGACCTCCCGGCCGACGTGTGGACATACTCGGCCCGGGCGAGCTGATCCACAGCAGTGCTAGCAGTCAGCGAGCTCAGCCTCGGCCTGGAAGTGGGCCTGGGCTCGCTCCAGTACTTCGTCCGGTTCCCGGCCGTGAGCGCCGAGCCAGTGAAGGAGATCGGCGATCACGTTGATCGCGGTCTCCTCCGCCACCGCCGTCCCCAGCCGAGTGAGCCGGGAGCTTTGCGGCAGCTTCGCCACCTCGGTGTAGAGCCCGAGCACATGCGCGGCTCGCGCCATACGAGGCCCCGTGGTGTGCCCGTCGTCCGCGGAGAGACTCGTAGACAGCTCACACCACGTGGCCTTGCGCCCGGCTGTGAGGTCGACGCCCCAACGGTCGGTGATGGCGTCAATGAGAGCGATACCACGTCCGGTCTCAGCGCTTGAGTCCGCGTCTGCCAGGACTGGGAGGGCTCTGGGATCGGGATCGTGGACTTCGATGCGCAAGTAGGTGCCGTTCATGAAGACGGCGAGCGTGGCCGGGGTGGCGGGCCCTACATGCTTAATGACGTTGGCGACGAGCTCGCTGACGCACAGCTGGGCAGCTTCGCTGACTTCGTGCAAGCCCCAAAGCTCCAAGTGGAGCCGCAGCATGCGCCGCAGAGCGGCAACTTCTTCCGCCTCGGCCAGAAACGGCAGCTCCCACGTCCTTCTCGGCATACATCCGGTGCACTCCATGACGTACTCCGCCTCTTCACTCACACTGTCGTTGGCGCCCTGCGCGCTCAGTGACAACATGACAACCAAGAGTCGCAGTGAGAGTTACGAAATGGAACTCTCATCTCACACGAAGAGAAGCACGGCAACGCACAACGCGCCCCGGCGCACGCCACCTTGCCGTCTCTCCTGAGGGCCAACAACGATCTGTCGCAGCAACAGGAAAGGGCCGTGGGCATGGCAGTCGGACCAACTACCCGTAGGCGCCAACTGGGCGCCGACCTACGTCGGCTCCGAGAGCTGAAGGGACTGACTCTGGAGGAGGCAGGCGCTCGCGTAGGCATCTCGAAGGCGACACTCAGCCGCTACGAGACAAAGGAAGGGACGGTGAAGTGGCCCGCCGTTGACGCCCTTTGCCGTGAGTACGGTGCCACGGACGAGGAACGTGCGGCGCTGGTGGAGTTGGCCAAAGGCGCCAAGATCCAGGGTTGGTGGCGGTCTCTAGCCGACCCCATCCCCGAGTCCATGAACCTCATGCTCACCCTGGAAGACGAGGTCGTACGCGAGGACCACTACGCCTGCATGTATATCCCGGGCCTACTTCAGACCCGTGCGTACGCCGAAGCCGTACACCGGGCCTCGGAGGTGCAGTGCCCGGAGCGCGAGGTGCAGCACATGGTCGACATTCGCATGAAACGGCAGGAGTTGTTGGATCGCGAAGAGCCACCTCACATCTGGTGCGTGATCGACGAGGCAGCCCTCCGGCGCCAGGTGGGTGGCCGGGAGGTCATGCGCCAGCAGCTGAAACACCTGCTGGTTATGTCCCAGCGACCGCGTATCACCGTCCAGGTGTTGCCGTTCGCATGCGGTGCACACGCAGCGGCCGTCGGCAGCTTCGCTGTCCTGCGTGGGCAAGCTCCCGAACTCGACGTGGTGTACGTAGACCTCATCGGCGGCGGTCTCTTCATGGAGAAGCCACAGGAACTGGAGCGCTATAGATTGGCGTTCGAATATCTCAGCGCCCAGGCACTCGACCTCGAGTCCTCTGCTGAGCTCATCGATCGGATTAGCAGGGAGCATTGATGGTGACGTCGGCAGAAGTGCACTGGTTCAAGTCCTCCTACAGCGGCGGCAGTGGGACCGAGTGTGTAGAAGCCGCCTTCGTCTCGTCCGGCGTGCTCCTGCGGGACTCCAAGCAGCCCGAGCATCCCCATCTCACCTTGTCGGCGGGGGCATGGGCGAGCTTTGTGGCTGGTGCACGATGTCCGCAAGTCACCAACGAGTTCGGCTTTTCGGCTTCCTGAGAGACAGTCCTGCCTCCCTGATCACAGCAACGCCTCGATGCCCACGTCAAGCGGAGGATGTGGGCCACCGCGCCCTGAGGTGACCAGGCATTTCACAAGTAGTGGGTGGCCCAGACCTCCAGTTCCGCACCTCGCCCTTCGGGCATGAACGGGGTCCTCACGAGGCGATGGGCCGAGACGCCAACATGGCTGTAACCCGGATGCGAAGGAGCCGGAACGAGGCGCGTAGTCGTGACTCTTCAGAAGGAACGGTAGATCCCCTCGGCGTCGTCGTGGGCGGCCGCCGCGTACTCCTCGAAGCCCAGGTTGCCGATGCTCAGGTTGGCGTAGACGTCGTGGACGCCTGCGGGGGTGGTGCGGAACTCGCGGCCGAACTCCGTCAGTTGCTCGCAGTCCTTGTCGTCCAGGCAGTCGTCCCGCGTCAGCGTGGTGACCGCGAGCAGCGGGTGGCTTCCGGCCTGCATGGTCGTTCGGTCTGCGAGGAACACGACGGACAGGTCCTCGTCAGCGCGAACCACCGTCAGGACCTCGTCGACGTGCCCCCTGCCCAGGCCGGATCGTTGACGAAGTGGACATGCGCCTCGTACGACCCGTCTCCCCAGGGCTTCATCAGTGCTGTCGCCAGGTCCTGCCATGCCTGGTCGTCGTCGTAGTCGACTCTGATGACCAGGGCATCGAACCCGTCTCGACCGGCGACGGCGGGCAGCGCTCTCATGGTTCCTTCTCCTCGGTCATGATCGATGGGCCGTGCCCGACTGTCTCATGGCCACCGTCCCCTCCTCCCCGGCAATCCCCGGAGTCCTCCCGCACCCCTCCCGCCACACCACACCTGATCTGCACCTTCCCGCCTTACGGCCTTGCGCGGAGGCGATCGTGGCGCGAACCTGGAACCCACCTGTTGGGGGCTGGGGCAACGGGCGTGGGGGGACCATGGCTGGCTGTGTCGAGCTGTCGAATTCCGGGGTGGGGCATGCCGAGGAAAGGGCGTGCGTCCGCCCGGAGTTGATGGGCCGGACGTCTCCGTAGGACGTTCCGAGGAGCAGCACAGCGGGTTGAGTCGGCAGGCGTGATGACCGCGGCCGGCCGGGGCCAGTACAGACAGTTCCAAGGGGGAGTGGCCATGCCGGCTTCGATCACCGGGCGTGTGGGGCCCCTGGCCGGGCGGCGGTTCTCTGTCGGCGCCGCTCCGGTCACCTTCGGCCGCAGCGGTGACAGCAGTGTCGTGATCGCCAGCGGGCGGGCCTCGCGTCTGCACGCGGAGGTACTGCGGGAGGCTGACCGCTACGTCCTGTACGACCGGGGAAGCCGCAACGGGACGCTGGTCAACGGGAGGCAGGTGACGTCCCACATCCTCGCGTCCGGGGACGAGATCACGATCGGCGACGAGGTCTTCTGCTTCGAGATCCCCGAGGCGATGGAGACGATCACGGATGTCCCGAACCCGCTCGCGGCCGCCGCGCCGGGTCCGGTCCTGAACGTCACCGTGTCGGGTGGCGGTCCCGTGGGGCTGAGCTTCGCCCTGCTGCTGGAGCACCTGATGGGGCGGCGCGTGGCCATCACCGTCTACGACGGCCGCTGGGCCCAGGACGGCTCGCGGGTCGTCTGGAAGAACGAGGCACAGGGCAATGTCCGGCGGCAGCAGGTCGTGACCGTCCAGAGCCGCCAGTACCTGAACCTCCCCGAGAAGGTCCAGGAGCGCTTGTTCGGCGCCGATGCGTACACCGAGATGTGGCCGGCCGGGCCGGACTCCGTGCAGGGCTACGGCCCGCGGAACATCCGGATCGCCTACGTCGAGGACGTCCTCCTGGAGATGGCGAACGAGAAATCCGACCGGATCCGGCTCGTTCCCACCCGCTTCGACGCGACCGAGCAGCGTGAGACGGTGGTCAAGGACCACGTGCTCGCCATCTGCGAGGGCGGTCGCTCACGGACCCGGGACCACCTCAGCGACAAGTTCGGCGCCCCCGACGCGTCGATCTACTCCCTGAAGGGGCAGCACGTCCAGGACGTCGTGCTGGGGCTGCGGGTGAAGTCCGAGCTGCCGGACCCCATGGCCGTCCTGCTGACGGTGGCCCAGAACCGCTTCCTTCTGAACTCCCTGCGCGGCGAGGGCTTCCTGAACATGCGCCTCACCGACGCCGAGGCCCAGGAGGTGATCGGGGTCGACCCCGTCCGGCATGTGTTCGAGCAGTGTGTCGCCTCGCGGCCCTGTCTCATGGGCCGCAACGACGAGGGCGACTTCCGCTGCTCGACCCACGGCACGCTGTTCCTGCCCGCCCTGGTCAAGGGGTCGGCCCTGTGGAAGCGCGTGCTGGAGGGCCTGGTCCTCTTCGGCGTCACCGAGAAGAACCTGAGCGCCGTCACCGGGTTCCGCCTGGACATGGTGCAGCGGCCGCGCTTCACCGCCCGGCTCCACTCCACGACGTCCAACACCCCGGGAACGTACGGCTTCCTGCTCGGGGACGCCGCCAACGCGATCCACTTCTGGCCGGGGCGTGGGCTCAACAGCGGACTCGCGTCGGCCATTTCTCTCGCACGCTCCCTCAGCAACGCCTGGCGGGGGAAGGCCTTCCGCGACGCCGACTTCGTCCGCCACGAGGCGGCGATGTCGATGCTCCAGTACCGGCACAAGAGCCGTGCCTGGAACGCGATGGTGACCACCGACGAACACGGCGACACCTGTGCGATCAAGGACACGATCGCGCAGAGCATCGAGGCGGCCTCTCCGGAGGCTTCGGACGGCGCGGCGGACAAGGCGAACGAGGCGGACATCGACGCGTTCATGGACCGGCTGCGGGAGATCCGCGACCGCCTCTCACCGCGGGTCCCTGGCATGCCGGACGACGCGACCCTCCGCGACCACCTGCGGAAACTGAAGCCCGAGACCGTCCGCACCCTGCTCGCGAGCGGAGCCTGGGACACCCTGACCGTCGGCGGCGAAGAGGTGGACATCGACATCTTCTACCGACAGGTCCCCTCACCGACACCCGTCGCGAAGCAGCCCGATCCCCGTCTGAAGGCCTGAAGACCCGAAGAGCCGAAGACCTGAAGACCTGAAAAGCCGACGCTGGGCCAGGGCGGCCCAGGGGAACTAGCAACGGCCGCGCTCGGCCAGCCGCTTCAGCAACCGGGCCCGCTGCCCCTCGTCGGTCGCGAGGCCCAGCGCCGTCCATGCCATGGCGAGCCCGCCGTCCAGGACGGCGAGGTCGGCGCTCGCGGTCGTGCCGTATCGCGTGAAGTCCGGGTTGTGCATGATCGCGTCGTCGCAGTCGTAGCCGATCATGGGGTGGATGGACGGCACGGCCTGCGAGACGTTGCCCATGTCCGTCGACCCGCCGCGCAGCCGGGGGTCGCGCGGCGGCACGGTGCGGCCGAGGTCGCCCGCCGCCTCGCGGTACAGCGCGCACATGTCCAGGTCCTGCCGCAGATCGGCGTAGTCGTTGCCGACCGTTTCGAGCGCCAGCTCGGCGCCCGTCGCCAGTGCCCCCGCCTCGAAACAGGCGCGCACCCGGGCCTGGAGCTCCCGCAGTTCGTCGATCGTCTCGGCGCGGCAGTCGTAGTCCGCCGTGGTACGGCCGGGGATGACGTTGGGTGCCTCGCCGCCGGAGGTGACGATGCCGGAGACGACCGCGCCGGGCGTCATCTGCTGCCGGTAGGCGCTGATCGCGACCTGCGCGATCATCATCGCGTCGGCGGCGTTCACCCCGCGGTGCGGCATCGCCGCCGCGTGTGCCGTACGGCCGGTGTACGCGACCTTCCAGCTGCTGATGGCGAGCGAGGTCATGCCGATGGCGTCGGTGGGCGCGGCGTGTGCCATCATCGCCGCCGCAACGTCGTCGAAGGCCCCTTCGCGCAGCATGTCGGCCTTGCCGCCGCCGTACTCCTCGGCGGGTGTGCCGAGGAGTTTGACGGTGACGCCGATGTCGTCGGCGACGGAGGCGAGCGCGAGGGAGGCGGCGGTGGCGGCGGCGCCGTTGACGTTGTGGCCGCAGGCGTGACCGATGCCGGGCAGCGCGTCGTACTCGGCGCAGATCCCGATGACCAGGTCACCGGAGCCGGCGGTCGCGGTGAACGCGGTCGGCAGGCCGCACACGCCTCGTTCGACCGCGAAGCCCGCGCCCTCGACCAGGTCGGCGATCTTCCTGGCGGACCGGTGCTCCTCGTAGGCGAGTTCCGGTTCGGCGTGCAGGCTGTGGCTGAGCGCGAGGACCTGGTCCTGCTCGCGGGTGACGGTGTCGCGGCAGCGTTCCTTCATCTGGGCGCTGGTCACTGGGCCTCCTTCGCGGGGCGGCTGTAGAGCAGGGAGACGAACGCGCCCGCCAGGGACACGGCGGCGCAGATCGCCCAGGCGTGGGTGTAGGCGGTGACGGCGGGCAGCGACCTGTCCGCCGCGGTCTCGGCGGCGAAGACGGAGAGCACCACGGCGGCGCCGAGCGAGCCGCCGACGTTGATGAGGAGTTCGTTGATGCCGGAGCCCACCGAGGTCTGGTCGTGCGGGACGGCCTCGACGGCGAGGGTCCGGGTGGAGTGCTGGAGCAGCCCGCTGCCGAGACCGACGACGGCGGTGCAGGTCAGGTAGGGCACGAGGCTGCTGTGGGAGACGTACACGGCGAGGTTTCCGGCAGCCATCAGCAGTGACCCCGCGAACAGGGTCCGCCGGTCGGAGAGCCGTGCGGCGACGGCGGGCGCGACCAGGGCGCCGAGCACGAGCGCCAGCATGTTCGGCAGCAGCGCGAACGCGGTGGCCAGCGGCGTGAGCCCGAGCCCGTAGCCCGCCTCGGCGCGCGAGGTGCTCAGGAACACCGGGTTGGCGACCAGCAGGCCGAGCATGCAGGAGCTGAAGGTCAGGGTGACGACCGCGACCACGACGACGTTGCGCCGCCGGAACAGGCGCACGTCCATGACGGGCGCCGCGGTCCGCCGTTCGACCAGCACCCACACCGCCGTCACCAGCACACCGCCGGCCAGACAGCACAGCGTCCTCGCCGAGGTCCACTCCCAGCCGGGCGCGCCGCCCTGCCCGAGCCCCAGCGTGATGGCGACGAGCCCCACGCACAGCAGCCCGGCGCCGAGCCAGTCCGCGGAGCCGCCCGGCCGTTCCTCGGTCTCCGGCAGCAGCGGCCAGGTCACCGCCAGGGCGAGACCCACCGCGGCGGCGGGCACCCACAGCGCGGCGGTCGGGGCCGCCACGTACTCGGCAATGAGGCCGCTGCTCACCGTGCCCAGTGCGAGCCCGCCGACCAGCGCCGCCACCATGAAGCTGATGCCGCGCCGGCTCTCGGCGGCGGTGCGCCGGTTGCGCAGGATGCCGACGAGCAGCGGGAAGAACCCGGCGAACGCGCCTTGGAGCACCTGCCCCGCGAGCAGCAGCCCGAACGATCGGCTCAGCCCCACCAGGACCGAGCCCATCAGCACGATGCCCAGGTTCCAGCGCAGCACGCGACGGTGACCGTGCAGATCGCCCAGCCGGGACAGGATGGGCGTGAAGGCGACGCTGGAGAGCAGGTTCGCGATGCTGATCCAGTTCAGCTCGGCGACGCTCACGTGCAGGGTGGTGGTGAGCCCCTTCAGCAGCGGGCCCAGAAAGCCCTGGGTGATGCCGCTGGACAGCTCCACCAGGACCAGGGAGACGATCACCGCGGCGACCGGGGTCGGGCGGAGGGCGGGTCTCGCGGGCGAAGGGGCGAGGATCGGGGTGTCGTTCATGGAAGCCGCACCTGTTCACGGAGAGTGGCTGGCGGAAAGTGCCACTCAAGGTCGCCCGAACGGCTTAGTCTCGGCAATGGCTCCCCGAATATTCAGTGGAAACGAGCATTTGAGAGGTGATCGTTGGCGGATTCAGGCAAGCCCGGTGAAGCGGTGCCGTCGGCCCTGGACGCGCTGGACCACGCCATCCTCCGGCTGCTGGCCCGCGACCCCAGGGCCGCCTGGGCGGATGTGGCGGGCCGCCTCGAGGTGCACGAGCGCACCGTCGCGCGCCGGCTGGACCGGCTCATCGGCTCAGGCCTGGTGCGGTTCACGGCGTTCCTGGTGCCCGAGTACCTGGGCGAGGGACTGGTCGTGGAGCTGGCGGTGCGCTGCGCGCCAGGGAAGTTGCACGCGGTGGCGCTCGCGCTCGCGCGCCGGCCGGACACACGCTCCGTGGACGTGGCCACCGGCTCGCCCGAGGTGCTGGCCGAGGTCCTCGTGCCAGGCCCCGAGCAGCTCCTGACCACGGTGGACGGATCGATCGCCGGCATTCCCGGTGTCACCGACGTGCACACGGCGGTGGTCCTACGACTCCTGCTGACCGCCAACGACTGGGACCCGTACCGCCAGGAGCCCACGCCGTCGCGCCGTCGCGTCGCCGAGGGCGGCGCCCTGCCCGAGCCGCTGGTCATCGACGAACTCGACCGCCATCTGGTGGCTCTGCTCGAGCGGGACGCGCGCATCCCCATGGCCCGGCTCGCCCGCGAGCTGTGCGTGAGCGAGACCACGGCCCGGCGCAGGCTCGCCCGGCTCATGGACTCGCACGTGCTGCACCTGCGCCTGCACACCGAGCCCGGTGTGCTCGGCTTCCCCGTCGAGGCCCGCTTCCGGCTCTCCGTCGAACACCGGGCGCTGGACACGGCCGTACGCCGCCTGGCCCGTGAATCCGACGTACGGCACCTGGTCATCACCACCGGCCGGGCGAACGTTCTCGGTTACTCCAGCCACCGCTCGGCCCAGGACGTGCACGACTTCATCACGCGGGTGTTCGCGGAGCTGGACGGAGTGACGGGGACGGAGGCGGCGCTGTTGCTGCGTTCGTACAAGAGAGCCGGGGTGGTCGTCTGACCGGCCCCGGAACCGGCCGCACGGCCCTACGCCCGCCCCTCTGACTCCGTCGGCCAGACCACCGCCTGGGCGACGACGACGTTCTCGCCGTCGAAGGTGAGGGCAGGGCCTTCATGAAGTCGGTAACCGAGGTCGAGCGCCTCGCTCACGCGCCGGCAGAACGAGGCGTCGTCCGGGCCGGTCAGGACCCGGTAACGGGGCAGTCCGTCTGGTGGTGTGGTCATGGGGAAAGGATCTCAGGCCGGCTCGACGGGTCCTCGGGCGGGCCGTTGAGGTCGACGAGCGGGCCGTTGCGGTCGACGGGGTGCCAGGCCCCGGGTCAGCCGAACATGCCGGGTTCGTAGTCGCCCGCGGGCTGCTGGACGATGACGTTCAGGCGGTTGTAGGCGTTGATCATGGCGATGAGGGTGACCAGGGCCGCCAGTTGGTCCTCGTCGTAGTGCTTGGCGGCGTTGGCCCAGGCCTCGTCGGTGACACCGCCCGCGGCGTCGGCGAGGCGGGTGCCCTGCTCCGCCAGTTCCAGGGCGGCGCGCTCGGCCTCGGTGAAGACCTTGGCCTCGCGCCAGGCGGCGACCATGTTGAGCCGTACGGCGGTCTCGCCGGCGTGGGCGGCGTCCTTGGTGTGCATGTCCAGGCAGAAGCCGCAGCCGTTGATCTGGCTGGCGCGGATCTTCACCAGTTCCTGGGTCGAGGCCGGGAGAGGCGAGTCCGACACGGTCTTGCCCGCGGCGTTGATCTGGCGGAGGAACTTGGCGGCGAGGGCGTTGCCGAAGAGGTTGAGACGGGCTTCCATCCTGGGCTCCTTGTAGTGGTTCGTTCTGCTTCGTACTGCTTCGCTTGGTTTCGCTTTCATACCTACGACGGACCCGGTCCGCGATGTGTGACGGACCCGTCGGGGCAATCGATGTGACTTGCGTCTCACTGCTTGACGAGGACGGCAGGCCCCGTCGGCCCGCCGCCTGACGTGCGGGTTAGCCTGGTTTGTCCTACGAGTGCGGGAGGCAGCGATGGTCAGGGTTCCTGCGGCAGTGGTCGCCGCGAGTGGGCTCGTCGGTGGGTACGGTGCGGCCCGGTGGACCGGGAAGCGGGAGTTGGGCGGGGCCGTGCTGGCGGTCGCCGGGGCCGCGTCGGCGTGGCAGTGGCGGCAGCGGGCCGGCGGGAAGGCGACAGGGGCGCTCACCGCCGCCTACGTCGCCGCCTTCGCCGCGT
This sequence comes from Streptomyces sp. NPDC004721, assembly GCF_053601495.1. Taxonomy (NCBI): domain Bacteria; kingdom Bacillati; phylum Actinomycetota; class Actinomycetes; order Kitasatosporales; family Streptomycetaceae; genus Streptomyces; species Streptomyces sp. NPDC004721. The sequence goes on along the minus strand of NZ_JBSGBZ010000002.1, from coordinate 143,194 downwards.
CTCATCCGCTGGCCAAGAAGGTGGGCGCCTGGCCGTCCGTGTTCACCGTCGCGGGCGCGGTCGCCCTCGCCTCCTGGGCCGTCTCCGACCGGCGGGACGCCCGCTAGGCCCCGGTCCCGGAGGGGTGGGCAGGGCCGCCGATCGTCCGCCCCGGGGGTGGTGGCGGGAATCCGTTGATCCCTGTCACTCTCGCCACTTCTTCAAGATCGGCCCGGTGTCTAGCGTCGGGGCGTGAACAAGTTCCTTCTCGCCGTGCACGTCCTGGCCGCGATCGTCGCCATCGGGCCCGTCACCGTCGCCGCCAGCATGTTCCCGCCCGCCGCGCGCCGGGCGCTGGCCGCGCCCGAGGACCCGCGGGCGGTGGAGACCGTGCGGCTGCTGCTGCGCATCTGCCGGGTCTACGCCGTCGTCGGGGTCGCCGTCCCGGTGTTCGGTTCGCCACGGCCAAGAACATGGGCGTGCTCGGCGACACCTGGCTGATCGTGTCGATCGTCCTCACCGCGCTCGCCGCCGTCGTCCTCGTCGCACTGGTGCTGCCCCGGCAGACCGCCATAGCCGAGGCCCTGGAGGAACGGCAGGTGACAGAGAGCACTGACAGTGGGGGTAGTGACGCCGCCGCGACCGCCATCGCCGTCACCACCGCTACCGCCCCCACCCTCGCCCCCAGGGCCACCGTTCGGCTCGCCATGTTCACCGGCCAGTTCAACCTGCTGTGGGCCGCCGTGACGGTGCTGATGATCGTCAGGCCGGGCTCCACGACGGGAGCCTGACGGGCGGCGTCACGGCGGGCATAGGATCCCGCTCATGTATGAACAGGGGTTCGGGCAGCAGCAGTCGGAGGCGGGAGCCTACCTCGCCGCCCTGGAGGGCCGGCTGCGGGCCGACGGGTGCGGCACCCGGTGGGAGGACTGGCACGGGATGCCCGTGCTCGTGGGACGCCGTTCCGACTTCCGGATGCGCTGGATGGCCACGAATCTGCATCTGTTCACGGTGGCCGCGGCGGTCCCCGAGGTCACGGTGGGCGCCATCAGGGACTTCACCTACGGAGTGCTGAAGTACGCCAAGGCCACCAAGGGCGGACTGCCCGTGGGCCTCCAGACCGGGGTCGCCGCCTTCCCGGTCCTGGTCAGCGAGAACGTCGACCCGGCCGCCGTGCGGTGGGCGGAGGAGCAGCAGCGCAACAAGTTCGCCTGCATGGCGCGGCCGGTGGTGGTCGACAGCGGGCAGCGCTATGTGGGCATGTACCGCGGCAAGCCCGTCCTCGGCCGGGTCTACGCGTCCCACTTCATCGAGAAGGGCACGCGGTACTTCTACGGCGACTGACCCTCGGCGGCTGATCCACGGCAGCCACCCGTGCGGCTGATCCGCGGCAGCCGCACGGCTAGGGCAACGCCTCCGTCTCCGGTGTCTTCACCGCCGTCAGCGGTGTGGCGATGTCCTCCAGGGAGCGGCGTTCGGCCTTGACCGCGAGGAAGGCGGCGACCAGGCCCGCCGCGCACATCAGGGCGGCGCCGATCCGGAAGGCGAGGACCGTGTCGCCGACCCTGCCGGTGCTGGTGAGGTCGGCGAAGAGGAGCGGGCCGCTGATACCGCCGGCCGCGGTGCCGAGGGCGTAGAAGAAGGCGATGGACATCGCCCGGGTCTCCATCGGGAAGATCTCGGAGACCGTCAGGTAGGCGCTGGAGGCGCCGGCCGAGGCGAAGAACAGCACCACGCACCAGCAGGCCGTCAGCGTGCCGGCGCTCAGCGTGCCGCGGCCGAACAGCCAGGCCGTGCCGAACAGGAGCAGGCCGGACAGCAGGTAGGTGGAGGAGATCATCACCCGGCGGCCGACCGTGTCGAAGAGGCGGCCCAGCAGCAGCGGGCCCAGGAAGTTGCCCGCCGCGATGACGGCGAAGTAGTAGCCGGTGTGGTCCGAGGGGACGTGGAAGAACTTGGTCAGGATCGCGCCGAAGCCGAAGGTGATGGCGTTGTAGAGGAAGGCCTGGCCGATGAAGAGGGAGAAGCCGAGGACGGCGCGCCTGCGGTAGTCGGCGAAGACCGTGCGGGCGATCTCGACGAAGCTCACGCTGCGGCGCTGGTGGATGGTGATCCGGCCGTGTGGCTCGGGCAGCGGCTCGTCCCGCTCGGATTCGATCCGGCGTTCGATATCGGTCACCACCTCCTCCGCCTCCCGGTCCCTGCCGTGGATCAGCAGCCAGCGCGGGCTCTCCGGGACGTGCCTGCGGACGAGGAGGATCACCAGGGAGAGGACCGCGCCGAGCGCGAACGTCAGCCGCCAGCCCAGGTCGGCGGCCAGGATGCCGGTGTTCAGGGCGAGGATCGACAGCAGGGAGCCGCCGACGGCGCCCACCCAGAAGCTGCCGTTGATGATCAGGTCGACGCGCCCGCGGTAGGCGGCGGGGATCAGTTCGTCGATCGCGGAGTTGATGGCCGCGTACTCGCCGCCGATGCCGAAGCCGGTCAGGAAACGGAAGAGGAAGAACCACCAGGCCTCGAAGGAGACCGCGGTCAGGGCGGTGGCCGCCAGATACACCGCGAGGGTGATCATGAAGAGCTTCTTGCGGCCGTAGCGGTCGGTCAGGCGGCCCCAGAAGAGGGCGCCGACGCAGGCGCCCGCCACATAGAGGGCGGCCGCGGTGCCCGTGACCTGTGCGGAGCTGATCGACAGGCCGCTGCCGGGCTCGGACAGGCGGCTGGCGATGTTGCCGACGACCGTGACCTCCAGACCGTCGAGGATCCACACGGTGCCGAGACCGACGACGATCGTCCAGTGCCAGCGCGACCACGGAAGGCGGTCCAGGCGGGCGGGGATGTCGGTGGTCACGGTACGGCCGGTCTCGGCCTCGGCGGTGGCCATGGGCGCCCTCCACGACGAGCGGAACGTCATGCGGGTTCCCCCGAACCGCGTGGATCACGCTCGGGATACGGCCGACCGGCCCAGGCTCCGCGCGACAGGGGGAAGCGACGACAGGGCCCGGGTCCCCGTCCCGGCCGCCGGCCGGGCCCTACGCCCCCATCGCCCGCGTCACCGCGTAGATCACCACTCCCGCCAGGGAGCCCACCACTGTGCCGTTGATGCGGATGAACTGGAGGTCTCGGCCGATGTGGGCCTCGATCTTGCGGGTGGTGTGCTCGGCGTCCCAGCCGGCGACGGTGTCGGTGATCAGGGAGGTGATCTCCTTGCGGTAGGTCGTCACCACGTAGACCGCCGCGCCCTCGACCCAGGAGTCGACCTTGCCCTGCGCCTTGGAGTCCTCGGCCATCCGGGCGCCCAGGGACAGCAGCGAGGCGCGGACCCGCAGACGCAGCTCGCTGCGCTCGTCCTCGGCCGCCGCCACGATCATGGACCGTACGGCCGTCCAGGCGGAGGCGATCAGGTCCTGGACCTCGCCGCGGCGCAGCACCTCGCCCTTGAGCCGCTCGATACGCGCGCGCGTGTCGGTGTCGGACTGGAGGTCGGAGGCGAAGTCGGTGAGGAAGCGGTCGAGCGCGCCGCGCGCCGGGTGCGAGGGCATGTCCCGCATCTCGGTGATGAAGCGCAGCAGCTCCTTGTAGACCCGCTCGCCGACCTTCCTGTCGACGAACCTCGGCGTCCAGCCGGGCGCGCCGCCCTGCACGGCGTCCATCACGGAGTCGCTGTGCAGCACCAGCCAGTCGTGCGCGCGGGAGACGACCAGGTCGACGACCCGCTTGTGGCCGCCGTCTGCGACGACCTTCTCCAGCAGCTTGCCGATGCCGGGCGCGATCTCCTGCGTGTTGGCTCTGCGGGTGATCGCCTCGCCGACGACGGCCTGGACGTCGGAGTCGCGCAGCACCGTCAGGGCGCCGCGCAGCGCGGTGGCCAGTTCCGCGGTCACCCGGTCCGCGTGCTCCGGCTGGGCGAGCCAGGCGCCGAGGCGGCTGCCGATGCCGACGGCGCGCAGCCGCTGCCGTACGACGTCCTCGGAGAGGAAGTTCTCGCCGACGAACTCGCCCAGCGAGATGCCGAGCTGGTCCTTCTTGGTCGGGATGATCGCGGTGTGCGGGATGGGCAGGCCGAGGGGGTGGCGGAAGAGGGCGGTGACCGCGAACCAGTCGGCGAGCGCGCCGACCATGCCGGCCTCGGCGGCCGCGGCGACGTACGCCGTCCAGGTACCGGCGCCCGCGTGCTCCCCCCACTTGGCGAGCACGTACACCACGGCGACGAACAGCAGCATCCCGGTGGCGGTCAGCTTCATGCGGCGCACCCCGCGGCGCCGCTCCTCGTCGGCGGGGCTGAACACGGTCATCGCGCGCTGGGAGACGGCGTCCGCCGTTCCCCGGCCGGCCTGTGTCGTCTGTTCCATCCACTCCACCCGTTCGGTGATCCCGCGCACAATTGTCCCTTCCTGACCGACTCCCGGAACGGAACAAGAGTTCCCGGCGTCTGTCCCGAGGGGGGTTCGGCAGGATCCAGCCAATTCTCCCCGGGCTCATGACCCACCATGTGCCCATCGGATCGGAGTGCCGGGGCTCCGGCCGGCGTCGCCCGAGGAGACACCCCCATGACCAGCCGCCACGGTTACGGCCTGCTGACCGCGATCGTCGCGCTGATCGTCGTCGTTTCCGCCGCCATCTACGCCGGGATCGCCTCCGGCACCGGCCGCCTGGCCGACGCGCCGGCCACCGGCCGTGCTTCGGGCCATTCCGCCGCCCCGGCCTCCTCCGGCACCTGGGTCGCCACCTGGGCCACCTCCCCGGCCGCCGCCGAACCCGGCACGGCGTTCAACGGCATGGCGGGCCGCTCGGTGCGCAACGTCGTGCACACGAGCGTCGCCGGGACGAGTGCCCGGATCACGCTGTCCAATCTCTACGGTCAGACGCCGCTGAACGTCACCCACGCCTCGATCGCCGTCGCCGCCGGTGACGCCACCGCGGCCGCCGCCACGCGCACCATGCGGCGGCTCACCTTCGCCGGCGCCCCCTCGGTCGTCGTACCGGCCGGCGGGCAGGTGATGAGCGACTCCGTGCGCATCGCCGTACCGCGGGGCGGCGACGTCCTGGTCACCACCTACTCCCCCACTCCGTCGGGCCCGGTCACCTACCACCCGTACGCCCGCCAGGTCTCCTACGTCGCCCAGGGCGACCGCACCGAGGACGTGACCGGAGCGCCGTACACGGAGCGGACGACGGTCTGGCGCTATCTGACCGCGCTGGACGTGCTGAGCGACGAGGCCGAGGGGACGGTCGTGGTCCTCGGCGACTCGATCACCGATGGCGTCACCTCGACCGTCGGCGCCGACCGCCGCTGGACCGACGTCCTGTCCGGCCGGCTGTGGGCGGCGGTCGAGGAGGACCGGGACGTGCCGCGCTACAGCGTCGTCAACGAGGGCATCAGCGGCAACCAGGTGCTGGCCGACCGGCTCGGGCGGCCCGCGGACAACCCCAGCGGGCTGAGCCGGTTCGAGCGGGACGTGCTGGAGCGGACCGGTGCCAAGGTCGTCGTCATCGAGCTCGGCGTCAACGACATCCTGCGCAATCCGCGGCTCGCCGACCCGCAGCAGATCGTCGGCGGGCTGCGCACGCTGGTGACGCGGGCGCACGCGCGCGGGCTGAAGGTCGTCGGGGCGACGCTGATGCCGTTCGAGGGGCACCGCGGGTACACGCCCGCGCGGGACGCGGTACGGCAGCAGGTCAACGCGGAGATCCGCAGCGGGCGGGTGTTCGACGCGGTGGTCGACTTCGACAAGGCGCTGCGGGACCCCTACGCTCCCCGGCGGCTGCGGGGCGAGTACGACTCCGGGGACCATCTGCATCCCAGTGACCTGGGGTACCGGGAGATGGCCGAGGTGTTCGAGCTGATGCTGCTGAAGAAGGCGGAGCAGGCACAGCTGTAGGCCGCGCCGTGGCAGGGGGTGCCGCGGCTACTCGAGCCTGCGGCGTTCCGCCTTGCGCTCCAGCTTCTCCTGGCGGCGCTGCTCCTTCAGGCGGCGCCGTTCCGCTTCGGTGGGCTTCCGCCTGACCCCCACGCCGCCCCAGAAGGCCAGACCGGTCACGATCACGCGCGGGGCGCCCGGCTCGCTGTGCGCGCCGTCCTCGCGGTGGTCGAAGCCGCCCATGATGCCGATGCCGCGCACCACCACCTCGACGCCGGGCGGCACGATCACATCCACGCCGCCCATGATCGCCACGCAGTTGATCACGACCTCGTGGTCGGCGAAGTTGGCGTCGCGCAGGTCGATGCCGCCGCCGCCCCAGAAGGTGAAGCAGTCGAACCGCTTGGGCACGGTCCATCGCCCCTTGCGCTCGAACCCGCCCATGATGGCGACGGCCCACGACGAGGACCCCTCGCCGCCGACCACCCGCGACGCCCAACTTCCGTCCTGCACAGGCTGCTTGACCATGTTCACCGCCGGGGCGACCACCCCGGGCACGGGCAGGTCCCGGGTGAGCGGCGCGAGTTCGCCGTACGTGCGCGCCTGGTACGCCGCCTCCAGCCGCTCCTCGAACTCGGTCATGTCGAGCCGCCCCTCGGCGAGGGCGTCCCGCAGATGTTCGACGACTCGTTCACGATCGGCGTCGGAAGCGCGAAGCTCCGGCAGGTCCTCCGTCATGGCAGCAGCCTACGAGACCGCTTTCTCGGCGTACATCCTCGCGATGACCGCCTCGATGTCGGGCTCCCGCACCGACAGGTCCACCAGCGGGTACTCCGCCGCGATCCGCGCCACCAGGGGCGCCGCCGACTCGGCCGCCGGGAAGGCCAGCCACTGCCGGGGCCCCTCGACCCGCACCACGCGCGCGGACGGCAGCTCGATCGGTGGCAGCTCGCGCTCCAGGTCGACCACCAGGGTGCGTTCGCTCTCGCCCGCCTCGTGCAGGCCGGTGAGGGGGCCGTCGTACATCAGGCGCCCGTGGTCGATGACCATCACCCGCGAGCACAGCTGCTCGATGTCCTGAAGGTCGTGCGTGGTCAGCAGCACCGTCGTACCGCGTTCGGCGTTCAGGTCGCGCAGGAACTCGCGGACCCTGGCCTTGCTGATGACGTCCAGGCCGATGGTCGGCTCGTCCAGGTAGAGGACCTCCGGGTCGTGCAGCAGGGCCGCCGCGATGTCGCCGCGCATCCGCTGGCCCAGCGAGAGTTGTCGTACGGGCACGTCCAACAGCTCGCCGAGTTCGAGGAGTTCGACGCAGCGGTCGAGGTTCTCGCGGTAACGGCCGTCGGGGATCCGGTACATGCGGTGCATCAGCCGGTAGGAGTCGATCAGCGGCAGGTCCCACCACAGGGTCGTACGCTGCCCGAACACCACCCCGATGCGCCGGGCGAGCCGGGTCCGCTCGCGGGAGGGGTCGATGCCGGCGACCCGCAGCCGGCCGCCGCTGGGCGTCAGGATGCCGGTGAGCATCTTGATCGTCGTCGACTTGCCCGCGCCGTTCGGGCCGATGTAGCCGACCATCTCCCCGCGCGCCACGCTGAAGGAGATCGAGTCGACCGCCCGCACCTGCCGCCGCTCGCGCCTCAGGAACCCCGTCTTCTTCCGCACGTCGAAGACCTTCTCGACCCGGTCGAGTTCGATGAGACCACCGCCCGCGCCGTCCCCACTGTCCACGCCGTCCCTGCCCTCCACACCGTCCACCGCCGTCGCCATACGCCCTGTACGTCCCTTCTCCCCTTCGCCCCTTGAAGTTCCCGTCAGTTCCCGGTACTCCGATACGACCGCAGCCCCACTCGCCAGGCCGCCCCCGCCAGCGCGCAGCACGCCACCGCGACCAGCGGCGGCGCGAACGCGGTCCACCGGGGCAGGTCGAGCGGATACGGCCGCCCCAGCACGTACAGCGCGGGCAGCCAGTTGACGAAGGCCAGCGGCAGCACGAACGTCACCCCGCGCACCAGCTCCTTGGCGAACACCGTCGGCGGGTACTGGAGCAGCGTGGTGCCGCCGTAGGTGAACGCGTTCTGCACCTCCGAGGCGTCCTGCGCCACGAACTGGAAGGCCGCCCCGGCCACGAACACCGCGCAGAAGATCCCGCAGCCGCTGACCAGCATCACCGGCATCAGCAGCAGCTTCAGCGGCGTCCAGTCGACGTCGAGCCGTGACATCGCCCAGCCCAGCACCAGCGCCCCCTGCGTCACCCGGCCCATCCGGCGCAGCGCGAACCGGTCGGCGGCCACCTGCGCGAGCACCGGCGCCGGCCGGACCAGCAGCGTGTCGAGGGTGCCGTCGCGCACCCGCCGCCCCAGCCGGTCCATGGAGCCGATCACCAGGTCGGCGAGCCCGAAGGCGGTGGCGGACAGCCCGTACAGGAAGGCGATCTCGGGCAGCGCGTAGCCGCCGAGCGCGTCGACGCGGGAGAACATCAGCAGGATCGCCACGAAGTCCAGTCCGGTCGCGACGAAGCTCCCGGCCGTGGTCATGACGAAGGAGGCGCGGTACGCCATCGTGGAGCGGATCCACATCGCGGCGATCAGGCGGTAGGCGCGCAGCCCTTCCACCAGCCGGTTGCCGGCCGGGTCCCCGATGGGCTCAGCCACCCTGCACCACCACTCGCCGCGTCGCCGCCGACTGCACCAGCCGCCCCGCCGCCAGCAGCGCCACCGCCCACGCGCCCTGGAAGACGTAGGTGCCGAGCGGGTCCGCGTGCCCCAGCAGGATGTCGGCGGGGGCCTGGAGCAGCGAGGACCAGGGCAGCACCCGGACCACCTCGCCCAGCGCGCCCGGGAAGACGTTCAGCGGCAGCAGCATCCCCGAGCAGAAGTACCCGGCCAGCCAGGCCATCTGCACCACGCCCGCGCCGTCCAGCAGCCAGAACGCGCTCAGCGCCACCAGGAAGCGGATGCCGAAGCCCACCAGCAGCGCCAGCGGCACCGCCCCGAGGAACGCCGCCCAGGTCAGCGGGTCCGACGGCAGGGCCACCGGGAAGAGCAGCGCCCCGAACACGAAGGGCAGCACCCCGCGGCCCAGCAGCTGGAACATCGCCCGGCCCGCGTCGGCCGACAGCCACCACAGCTGGAGGTCGGCCGGCCGGTAAAGGTCGACGGCGATGTCACCCGTTCGGATGCGTTCCATCAGCTCGTCCTCGACGCCGCCCCCGCCGATCGCGAGGGCCGCCAGGAACGCCTGCCCCAGCCACACGTACGTCACGGCCTGCGCCTGGTCGTAACCGCCCAGGTGCGGCCGGACGTCCCACAGGGCGAGGTACGTGTACACCAGGATCAGCCCGAATGCCGTATTGGTGAACACCCCGGCCGCCGTCGCCGCCCGATACGTCGCGTACCGTCTGAATCCCCCCGCCGCGACGGCCGCGTACAACCGTCCTGCGCCCACGTGCACCGCCTCCCAGGCCACGACACCGAAAGCGCGGGAGCTTAATGCGTGCCGGGCGTGACATGCCACGCGTTTTCCGGCCCCGACAAGTGCCCCGGGACCGGGAACGGAACGGTTGCCGCGAGAGTCTTCATCTGGGGGGCGCCGAAGGCGCATGACGGCGTACGGGGACGTACGGCCGTGACACGTACGGGGACGTACGACGGGAAACAGGAGTCCGAGCACGACATGAGTGACGAGCCGCAGCAGCCGAACCAGGGCGTGGCCGACCACCAGCCACCGGCGGCACCCGAGAGCGGGGGCGAAGCGGAGAGCGGGACAGGGAGCGGGGCGGAGGGCGAGACGGGCGACGGCGGAAAGGCCGGACGGCCCCGGCGCACCGGCTGGCGCCGCGCCGTACCGACCTGGCGGATGGTGCTCGGCGGCTTCCTCACCGCCATGCTGCTGGTCATCGGCGCGTTCTTCATCGGCTACTCGCTGGTGAAGATCCCGCCCGCCAACGCCATGGCCGTCAAGCAGGCCAACATCTACCTGTACGCCGACGGCTCCGAGATCGCCCGGGACGGCGAGATCAACCGGGAGAACGTCACGCTCGCCCAGGTCTCCAAGGACGCCCAGCACGCCGTGCTCGCCGCCGAGGACCGCGACTTCTACACCGAGTCCGCCGTCGACCCCAAGGCGATGCTGCGCGCCGGCTGGAACACCGCCCTCGGCAAGGGCAAGCAGTCCGGTTCGACGATCACCCAGCAGTACGTGAAGAACTACTACCTGGGCCAGGAGCAGACCGTCACCCGCAAGGTGAAGGAGTTCTTCATCGCGATCAAGCTGGATCGCACCGCGTCCAAGGACGACATCCTCGAGGGCTACCTCAACACCAGCTACTTCGGCCGCAACGCCTACGGCATCCAGGCCGCCGCCCAGGCGTACTACGGCGTCAAGGCCCAGGACCTCGACCCGGCCCGCGCCGCCTATCTGGCCGCGCTGGTCAACGCGCCCAGCGAGTTCGACGTCGTCGCCCACCCGGAGAACAAGTCCGCCGCCCTGGCCCGCTGGAACTACGTCCTGAACGGCATGGTCAAGAAGGGCTGGCTGAGCGCCTCGCAGCGGGCCGGGATGAAGTTCCCGATGCCGAAGGAGGCCACCGCCCCCACGGGCATGTCCGGGCAGCGCGGTTACATCGTCCGCGCGGTGAAGGACTACCTGGCCCAAAACAAGATCCTGGACGAGGACCAGCTCTCCGCGGGCGGCTACCAGATCACCACGACCCTGGAGAAGAGCAAGCAGGACGCTCTGGTCAAGGCCGTGGACGACCAGGTGATGAGCAAGCTCGACCGGAAGAACCGCAAGGTCGACACCTACGTGCGGGCCGGCGCCGCCTCCATCGACCCGAAGACCGGCGAGCTCGTCGCCATGTACGGCGGCATCGACTACGTCAAGCAGTACACGAACAACGCCACCCGCCGGGACTTCCAGGTGGGCTCCACCTTCAAGCCGTTCGTGTTCACCTCCGCCGTCCAGAACGGCTCCGCGACCCAGGACGGCCGCCCGATCACCCCGAACACCTACTACGACGGCACCAACAAGCGCCCCGTCCAGGGCTGGAGCGGCTCCTACGACCCCGAGAACGAGGACCAGCGGTCCTACGGCGACATCACCGTCAGCGAGGCCACGGACAAGTCCGTCAACGCGGTGTACGCGCAGATGGCCGTCGACGTCGGCTCCGACAAGGTCAAGGACACCGCCGTCGCCCTCGGCCTGTCGGCCGACACCCCGTCCCTGATCCCCACCCCGTCCATCGCGCTCGGAGTGGCCACCGCCAGCGTCGTCGACATGGCCGACGCCTACGCCACACTCGCCAACCACGGCAAGCACGCCCCGTACACGATGATCAAGAAGATCACCAAGGACGGCACCGACACCGTCGAGCTGCCCCAGCGCACCGAGACCCAGGCGATCACCCGCGAGGCCGCCGACACCACCTCCGCGATACTGCGCAGCGTCGTGCAGAACGGCACCGCCACCGCCGCCCAGGCCGCCGGCCGGCCCGCCGCCGGCAAGACCGGAACCGCCGAGGAGGACACCGCGGCCTTGTTCGCCGGCTACACGCCCGAACTCGCCACCGTCGTCTCGGTCATGGGCCAGGACCCGGTCACCGCCCATCACAAGCCGCTCTACGGCGCCATGGGGCTGGTCCGTGTCAACGGCGGCGGGCCGCCCGCCCAGATCTGGGCGCAGTACACCGGGGAGGCACTGAAGAACACCCCGGTCACCGACTTCGACCTCCAGCTCCAGCCGGGCGCCGACCAGGTCCAGCCGCCGCCCTCGGTGCCCGACGAGACCCCGGGCGACGGCGGTCAGGACGGCGGCGGCACGGCCGACCCCGGCGGCCAGGACCCGAGGCAGGACCAGGGCCAGGACCAGGGGCAGGGCCAGGGCGACGGCGCCACGCCCGACACCGGCGGCGACCCCACCACCGGCGGGACCGACCCCGGCACCCCGCCGGGCGGTCCCACCGACCCGGGCACCGGGGACGTCGGGGGCACCCCGCCGGGCGGCGCGGGAGGCGAGCCCGGCGGAGGCAGTCCCGGCACCCCGGGCGGGAACGCCGGGGCCGGTACCCCCGGCGACGGCGGCACGAACACCGGCCTGCAGGGCATGTTCAGTGACCGGACGTGACCTTGAGCCCCACCACGGCCACCAGCAGCAGACACACGAAGAAGATCCGGGCGGCGGTCGTCGGCTCCCCCAGCACCGCCATGCCGATCACCGCCGCACCGGCCGCCCCGATGCCCACCCACACGCCGTAGGCGGTGCCGATGGGCAGGGAGCGGGCGGCGTACGACAGCAGGACCATGCTGGTCACGATCCCGGCGCCGGTGAGCACGCTGGGCAGGGGGCGGGTGAAGCCGTCGGTGAACTTCATTCCGATCGACCAGCCCACCTCCAGCAGACCGGCGAGAATGAGCAGGACCCAGGCCATGACGGGCACCTCCGGGACGACGTAAGGACATGAACGGGGGTGCGTCGTCTTTGCGTTCGTCCCGGTACGGCGCGTCTCGTCGGGTTGGACCCGAGGCTAGCAAAGGAACGACAAAAGGGGCTGGTGACCATGGTCACCAAGCCCCTCGGCGGTCGGTCTGCGAAGCCGTCGTGCAGCGTCGTTGAGGACGTCCCAGGACGTCCCGTACCGCTACAGATACAGGCCGGTGGAGTCCTCCGAACCCTCGAACCGGTCCGCGGCCACCGCGTGCAGATCACGCTCGCGCATGAGCACGTACGCGACCCCGCGCACCTCGACCTCGGCACGGTCCTCCGGATCGAACAACACCCGGTCCCCCGGCTCGACGGTCCGCACGTTCTGCCCCACCGCGACGACCTCGGCCCAGGCCAGCCGGCGTCCCACCGCCGCTGTCGCGGGAATCAGGATGCCACCGCCCGAACGCCGCTCGCCCTCGCTCGTGTCCTGCCGGACGAGCACCCGGTCGTGCAGCATCCGGATGGGCAGCTTGTCGTGGTGGCTGCTGTGCTCATGTCTGTTGGCGCTCACGACTCGAACCTACCTGCCTTCGGCACCTCTGCACGCGGTGGGGCGTCGTGCCGCTCAGCGACGGCGCCGACGAGCGCCCAGAGCGAGCAGTCCGACCAGGCCGACGGCGACGAGCGCGACCGGTACGACCCGCTCCAGGCGCGGGGCGCCCTCCTCGTCCACGAACTGCGCCCGCACATCGCTCACCACCCGGTTGACCTGCACGTAGGCCCGTCCGAGCGTGTGGTCGACATGGGAGGCGACCTTGGCCTTGGCGTCCCCGACGATGGTCTTCGGGTGCACGCGCACCCCGATCTCGTCGAGCGTCTCGGCCAGCACCTCACGGCGGCGTTTGATGTCCGCCTCGATCTCAGCCGGGGTTCTGGTGTCCGCGGTGTCCGCCACCGTGCCGCCTCCGAAGTCAACTGATGCCTGTTCGGGACAGTCTGTCAGTTCCCGCTCCGACCGCGCTGTCGGCACCCCCGGTTACCCTCGGAGCGACACGGTATCCGCACGCACGAGGAGACGAGCTTCGATGACCGAGCGACTCCAGCCCGGGGACGTGGCCCCCGCCTTCGCCCTCCCCGACGCCGACGGCAAGGAGGTGTCGCTGGCCGACCACAAGGGCCGGAAGGTCATCGTCTACTTCTACCCGGCCGCCCTCACCCCCGGCTGCACCAAGCAGGCCTGCGACTTCACCGACAACCTGGACCTGCTGGCGGCCGCGGGGTACGACGTGATCGGCGTCTCCCCCGACAAGCCGGAGAAGCTGGCGAAGTTCCGCGACAAGGAGTCGCTCAAGGTCACGCTGCTCGGCGACCCGGACAAGAAGGTCCTGGAGTCCTACGGCGCCTTCGGCGAGAAGAAGCTCTACGGCAAGACCGTCGTCGGCGTCATCCGCTCCACGATCGTCGTCGACGAGGAGGGCAAGGTCGAACGAGCCCTCTACAACGTGAAGGCGACGGGCCACGTGGCCAAGATCATCAAGGACTTGGGGATCTGAGGGCTGCTCCCTCCACTTGTACGGCCCGCACCGGTGCCCGGTGCGGGCCGTTCCGCATTCCGTACGTGACTGTCCGATAAGCGGTTCGTTACTCCGTGTGGACCATGAACATGCGGCCGAGAACGGAGGGAACCCATGGGGGCCAGCGCGTACACCAAGGAGCGACTGGAGGAGGCGGCTCGCGGGGCGCAGACGCTGTCGGAGGCGCTGGAGAGGCTGGGGGTGGATCCGAGGACTGCGACGCGGCACTACATCCGGGAACGGATGAAGAAGCTGGGCGTGGATACGTCGCACTTCGAGCGGGAGGGTGTGCGGTGGACCAGGGAAGTACTCCAAGCAGCAGTCTCGGCGTCGACGAACATGTGCGAGGTACTGCGCTATCTCGGGTTGGAGATCGTCGGAGGGCAGCACACGCACATCAGCCGACGTGTCAAGGCGTACGGTCTCGACACCTCGCACTTTCAGGTGCCGACGCGAGGTGGCGACGCCAGGCCCCGTCGGACACCAGGAGCCGTGCTCGTCGAACTGCGGGACACTCAAGCCCGGCGAGTCCCGAGCGATCGCCTCAAGCGAGCGCTGCTCGCTCATGGCCTGGAAGAGCGCTGCGTCCTGTGCGGCATCGAGGCGGTGTGGCGGGGGCAATCACTGCCGCTGGAGGTCGACCACATCAACGGCAATTGGCGCGACAACCGCATCGGCAACTTGCGCTTTCTCTGCCCCAACTGTCATTCCACAACAGATACTTACCGGGGACGCGGCACGGTCCGTGACAGGCGTGACCGATGAGCAGCGGTCTGCAATACACCCGTGAGCGGCTGGAGGAAGCCGCCGCAGAGTGCTCCGACATCGACGAGGTCATCGGCTTCCTCGGCACGCGGCCATACGCCAACCTCCGGCGGTATCTCATGAAGCGATTCACCGACTTCGGCATTGACGTATCGCACTTCAGCCCCTGCGGCAGGCATCCCCAGCCCACACACGACGAACTGCGTGGGGTGATCGCTGAGTCGGCATCCCTCACAGAGGCGCTGCAACGCTTGGAACGTCCCGACAACCACTGGCAGCGTGCGCTGCTGCGCCAGTGGATCGCCGAAGAGGGCATCTCAACCGCCCACTTCCTCGGGCAGGGGCACCGGCGTGGCAAGCGGAGCCACAACGCCAGAGGCCCCGAGGACATCCTGGTGCGCCACGAAGGGAAGCGTCGGACAGACATCGCGCTGTTACGTCGTGCCCTCCGGGACATCGGAGTACCGGAACGCTGCGCAGGTTGTGGGGTCGGCCCCGAGTGGCTCGGGAAGCCCATGACGCTGGAGGTCGACCACATCGATGGAGACTGGAGTGACGATCGGAGGGAAAACCTGCGCCTGCTGTGCCCCAACTGTCATGCGATCACCAACACCTGGTGCAGGGGAGGCAGAAGGCGACGGGCGGCTCCCGGTACGATGGCAGACGGCTAGCGGCGGTGGCGCAATGGCGACGCAGCAGACTTAGGATCTGTGGCCCTTGATCGGGCTTGAGGGTTCGAATCCCTTCCGCCGCACATGAACGGCCTGCGAATCGAAGGATCGATGCGCAGGCCGTTTCTGTGTGCTCAGCCCAGCAGTTCCCGCACCACCGGTACCAGGGCGCGAAACGCCTTGCCGCGGTGGCTGATCGCGTTCTTCTCCTCGGGGGTCAGTTCAGCGCAGGTGCGGATGTCCCCGTCGGGCTGGAGGATCGGGTCGTAGCCGAAGCCGTTGGTGCCCGCGGGCTCGTGGCGCAGGGTGCCGCGCAGTTGCCCCTCCACCACGCGCTCCGTGCCGTCCGGCAGGGCGAGGGCCGCGGCGCAGGCGAAGTGGGCGGCGCGGTGGTCGTCGGCGATGTCCGAGAGCTGGGCCAGGAGCAGGTCGAGGTTGGCCTTGTCGTCGCCGTGGCGGCCGGCCCAGCGGGCCGAGAAGATGCCGGGGGCGCCGCCGAGGACGTCGACGCAGAGGCCGGAGTCGTCCGCGACCGCGGGGAGGCCGGTGGCCTGGGCCAGGGCGTGGGCCTTCAGCAGGGCGTTCTCGGCGAAGGTGACGCCGGTCTCCTTGACGTCGGGGACGTCCGGGTAGGCGTCGGTGCCGACGAGTTCGTGGGGCAGGCCGGCGTCGGCCAGGATCGCCCTGAGCTCGACGATCTTGCCGGAGTTGCGGGTGGCGAGGATCAAGCGGGTCATGCGGGGCTGCTCCTCTACTTCGCCAGGGCCGTCTCGAGTGCCGTGCGCTGGATCGCCGTGAGTTCGGCGCAACCTGCCACGGCGAGGTCGAGGAGGCTGTTGAGTTCCTCGCGGGCGAAGGGTTCGGCCTCCGCGGTGCCCTGGACCTCGACGAAGCGGCCGTCGCCGGTGCAGACGACGTTCATGTCGGTCTCGGCGCGGACGTCCTCCTCGTAGCAGAGGTCGAGCAGCGGCACACCGCCGACGATGCCGACCGAGACGGCGCTGACGGTGCCGGTGAGCGGCTGGCGGCCGGCCTTGATCAGCTTCTTGCCGCGGGCCCAGGTGACGGCGTCGGCCAGGGCCACGTAGGCACCCGTGATGGCCGCGGTCCGGGTGCCGCCGTCGGCCTGGAGGACGTCGCAGTCCAGGACGATGGTGTTCTCGCCGAGTGCCTTGTAGTCGACGACCGAGCGCAGGGAGCGGCCGATGAGGCGGGAGATCTCATGGGTGCGGCCGCCGATCCTGCCCTTGACCGATTCGCGGTCGCCGCGGGTGTTGGTGGCGCGGGGCAGCATGGAGTACTCGGCGGTGACCCAGCCCTCGCCGCTGCCCTTGCGCCAGCGCGGGACGCCTTCGGTGACGGAGGCGGTGCAGAAGACCTTGGTGTCGCCGAAGGAGACGAGGACGGAGCCCTCGGCGTGCTTGCTCCACCCGCGTTCGATGGTGACCGGGCGGAGTTGTTCGGGGGTGCGGCCGTCGATACGAGACATGGCGTCGAGCGTAGTCCCCCATGGACAAGGGGCTCCTCCCGCATCGGGAAGAGCCCCTTGACGGTGAACCGCGGCGGACCGCCGGGTTCACATCATGTCTTCGATCTCCGCGGCGATCGGGTCGGCGTCGGTGCCGATGACGACCTGGATGGCGGTGCCCATCTTGACGACGCCGTGCGCGCCGGCGGCCTTGAGGGCGGTCTCGTCGACCAGGGAGGCGTCGTGCACTTCGGTGCGGAGCCGGGTGATGCAGCCCTCGATCTCGTCGATGTTCTGGATGCCGCCCAGCCCGGCGACGATCTTCTCAGCCTTGGTGGCCATGTTCCTTCTCCCTGATCCGATCCGCTTTGTCGCAGTAACCCACAGTTGGCCCGTCTTTGCGAGCGGCCGTGCCATGGGTGCAGAATGGTGCGCTCACGGCAGCGGAACCGTCCGCCGACTGGTCTACACCAGCGTAGGCGCGGGGACCAAACGAGGCGATGCCCAGCACTCCCTGCCGCACATCACTGACCCTGAGGTCGAATCCACACGGTGCGTAGTGGCTCGGTCGTGGGAATCACGGGTTCCTTACGCCCCCTTCATCGTGTTACAACAGGTCTACACCACTGAGTGGTGTAGACCACCACCCGATGGAGGATGTATGAGCACCGCCACCGAGACGGCGGCCCCGGCGAAGAAATGGGGATCCGGCCTGTTCCAGGGCCTGCAGAAGGTCGGCCGCAGCCTGCAGCTCCCGATCGCCGTACTGCCGGCGGCCGGCATCCTGCTGCGTCTGGGACAGCCGGACGTGTTCGGCGCGGACGGACTCGGCTGGGACCAGGTCGCCAAGGTGTTCGCCGGCGCCGGTGGCGCGCTGCTGGATGCCTCGCTCGGCCTGCCGCTGCTGTTCTGCATCGGCGTCGCCATCGGCTTCGCCAAGAAGGCCGACGGCTCGACCGCGCTCGCCGCGGTGGTCGGGTTCCTCACCTATTACACGGTGATCCACCAGTTCCCGATCGAGGACGGTGTGCCGAAGGGCGCCGAGTTCGTCTCAACCGGTCTCGGCGGCGTGTGGAAGCACGGCTCCGAGATCACCGCGGCGTCTTACCAGAACCCAGGCGTGCTGGGCGGCATCATCCTCGGTCTGCTCTCCGCCGTGATCTGGCAGCGGTTCCACCGCACCAGGCTCGTCGACTGGCTGGGCTTCTTCAACGGCCGCCGCCTGGTCCCGATCATCATGGCTTTCGTCGGTACTGCGCTGGGCGTTCTGGTCGTGGTGGGCTGGCAGCCCATCGGTGACGTGATCACCGACCTCGGCAAGTGGATCACCGGGTTGGGCGCCGCAGGCGCGGGCCTGTTCGGTCTGGTCAACCGTGCGCTGATCCCGGTCGGCATGCACCAGTTCGTCAACACCGTCTCGTGGTTCCAGATCGGCGACTTCACCAACTCCGCCGGCCAGGTCGTCCACGGCGACCTGAACCGTTTCTTCGCGGGTGACCCGCACGCCGGCCAGTTCATGTCGGGCTTCTTCCCGATCATGATGTTCGGTCTGCCGGCCGCCGCCCTGGCCATCGCGCACTCGGCCCGGCCGGAGCGCCGCAAGGCCGTCCTGGGCATGATGGTGTCGCTCGCACTGACCTCCTTCGTGACCGGTGTGACCGAGCCGATCGAGTTCACGTTCATGTTCATCGCCCCCGTGCTGTACGTGATCCACGCGGTGCTGACCGCCCTGTCCATGGCGATAACCTGGGCGCTCGGCGTGCACGCCGGCTTCACCTTCTCCGCCGGCTTCATCGACTACGCCCTCAACTGGAACCTGGCGACCAAGCCATGGCTGATCATCCCGATCGGCCTGGTGTTCGCGGCGATCTACTACACCGTGTTCCGCTTCGCCATCACCAAGTTCAACCTCCCCACCCCGGGCCGCGAACCCGAGGAGGAGACCGAGGACCTCACGAAGGCGTAAGCCCGGCCACGACGTGAGAGAGCCCCCGGAGTTCCGTGACTCCGGGGGCCTTTCGTCTCCTGGACCTGCTGTCCTGGGCCTGCTGCCCTGGACCTAGTGCTGCGACCGGAAAGGTTCACCGGCTCGCGACGCCCGGCACGGCACCTCGCCGCGTTGTCGCATCACCCGAGTACATCCAGTACGAGGGCGACGCTCCGCCCCTCGATGCACCGCACCGAACGCCGCGAGCTTTCCGGCAAACCTTTCCGGCCACAGCACTAGATGTCGTACGACGCTCCGGGCGCCGCGAGCTCCACCGGGCCCGCGTAGGCCGCGCGGGCGTCGGCGAGGTTGATCTGCGGGTCGGTCCACGGGGGGATGTGGGTGAGGACCAGGCGGCGGACTCCGGCGCGCGCGGCGGCCTCACCTGCCTCGCGGCCGTTGAGGTGCAGATCGGGGATGTTCTCCTTGCCGTCCGTGAAGGCGGCCTCGCACAGGAAGAGGTCGCTGTCCCGGGCGAGTTCTTCCAGCGCCTCGCTCACTCCGGTGTCCCCGGAGTACGTCAGCGCCCGCCCGCCGTGCTCGACGCGGATGGCGTAGGCCTCCACGGGGTGGGCCATCCGCTCGGTGTGCACGGTGAAGGGGCCGATCTCGAAGGTGCCGGGCTTGACCGTGTGGAAGTCGAAGACCTCGCTCATCGAGGAGGCCGTGGGGGTGTCGGCGTAGGCGGTGGTCAGCCGGTGCTCGGTGCCCTCGGGCCCGTACACCGGGATGGGGTCGCAACGGCCTCCGTCGTACCGGTAGTAGCGCGCGACGAAGTAGCCGAGCATGTCGATGCAGTGGTCGGCGTGCAGATGACTCAGGAAAATGGCGTCGAGGTCGTAGAGACCGCAGTGGCGCTGCAGCTCGCCCAGGGCGCCGTTGCCCAGGTCGAGAAGCAGCCGGAAGCCGTCGGCCTCGACGAGGTAGCTCGAGCAGGCCGATTCCGCGGACGGGAACGACCCCGAGCAGCCGACGACGGTGAGCTTCATGAAGCAGAAACCTCCGCTGGCGGGAAAACTTCGGAGAGGAAGGTGACGGGGGTCGTGCGGTCCGTCGAGCGTAAGGCGGGATGCGTCCGGTCGCTCCTCCGGTAAGGGCTGTTGTGGGCGAACTCACCTGTGGTGTCACCGGTTCGGCTGGACCTGGAGCGCACGAGGAGCGTTGAAGGGCGCGCACCGAGGGTCGCACGCCGGTAACGTCATGGTTGTGGACACGTCCTGGTGGCTGGCGCTCGCGGCGGTGGTGCTGCTCGCGCTCGTCGCCACGCTCGTCGACGGCTGGGGACGGGGCCGCAGGCCCCCGAGAAGGTCGCGTGCCGGCCGTCTGGCCGGCCGCCGTGCCGTGGCGCGTCCGCAGCCCGCGGAGATCTGGTGGGCCAGCGTGCCCCACGGCGACGGGCCGGGGGCGAAGGACCGGCCCTGTCTGGTCCTGGCGGTGCACGGCAAGCGCGCCAAGGTCGCGGAGATCACCAGCAGGTACCACGACGAGCGGTCCGGAGTGATCCCGCTGCCACCAGGCTCGGTCGGGGACGCGCAGGGCCGGACCAGCTTCCTGGAGACCGACGAGGTCCGGGAGGTGCCGGTATGGGACTTCCGCCGCCGGGTGGGGGTCGTGGACCCGGTCCTCTGGGACCAGGTCCGATACCTGGCGGGCTGAACGAGGCCGACACGGCCCGACCGAACGGAACGGGCGCGGCCCGACCGAACGGAGCGGGTGCGGCCCGGCCGGGCGGGACGAACGCGGCCCGGCTGATCGGAGCCGGCGCGGCCCAGATGAACGGGACGGGCGCGGCCCAGCCGAGCGGAACGAACACGGCCCGACCGAACGGGGCAGACGCGGTCCAGCCGAACGGGACAGGCGCGACCCGACCGAGCAGAGCGGACGCAGCCCAGATGAACGGGACGGGCGCGGCCCAGCCGAGCGGAACGAACACGGCCCGACCGAACGGGGCAGACGCGGTCCAGCCGAACGGGACAGGCGCGACCCGACCGAGCAGAGCGGACGCAGCCCAGCCAAACGGGATAAACGCGTCCCGACTGAACGGGACAGGCACTGCCCAGCTGAACGGGACGGGCACGGCCCGGCTGAACAGAGCGGGCGCGGCTCGGCGCGCCGCGCTGTCGCGTCCGTGTGCCGTGGCCCGTCGGGCTCATGGCCCTGTCACCCGCACGGTGACCGTCCACTGTTGGATGCCCTGGCACGCGATCCGGCCGGGGCCCGCCGCGCACAGCGGGCGGGCGGAGGTCAGCCGGGCCGTTCCGGGCGTGACGGCGTCGAAGGCGGCGACGGCGTCGCCCGGCAGGATCACGATGCCGGCGTTGGCGGCCCGCAGGGCGGTGCCGCTGGACCTGACCGGTGTCCAGGGGCGGTCCTTGGTGCCGTCCAGAGTGAGCCGCACCTGCCCGCCGACGGTCAGGCAGAGGGTGCGCCCGGAGTCGGCGGCGGTGAGTTCGGCGCGGTCCGTGCAGCCGGAGGCGGTCCCAGTGGGAGAGGCGGGCCTGGACGGCGAGGCGGACCCGGACGGGGAAGCGGGCGCGGTCGTCGGCCGGGTGGGGGTGCCGTCCTTGCCGGAGCCCGCACCGTCGTGCTGTGCGCCGCAGCCGACGAGGAGCAGGGTCACCGCCGCGGCGGTGACGGTGGTGCCGTGAAGCGTCGAACGGCGCATGGGGCGGCCGCCTTTCTGCTGTGCCCGGGTGCCGTGCCCTGTCCTTCTGCCGGTATGACGTTTCTCCAGCACATCAGGATCCCGTCCCCCACGCACGCCGGAGCCCCGGCCGATACGACGGCCGGGGCCCCGCGCATGCAGATCGCGCATGCAGATGCGGACGGACCGCCGGTGAGCGCCGGGCTCTACGCCCAGAGCTGGCCCTGGAGGGCCTCGATGGCCTCCTCGGTGGTGGCCGCGGTGTAGACGCCGGTGGAAAGGTACTTCCAGCCACCGTCAGCGACGATGAACACGATGTCGGCGCTCTCGCCCGCCGTCAGCGCCTTCTTCCCGACGCCGATCGCCGCGTGCAGCGCGGCGCCGGTGGAGACGCCCGCGAAGATGCCCTCCTGCTGGAGGAGTTCACGGGTGCGGGTGACCGCGTCGGCCGAGCCGACCGAGTAGCGGGTGGTGAGGACGGAGGCGTCGTAGAGCTCGGGGACGAAGCCCTCGTCGAGGTTGCGCAGGCCGTACACCAGGTCGTCGTACCGCGGCTCGGCGGCGACGATCTTCACGTCCGGCTTGTGCTCGCGCAGGTAGCGGCCGACGCCCATGAGCGTGCCCGTGGTGCCGAGGCCCGCGACGAAGTGCGTGATCGAGGGCAGGTCGGCGAGGATCTCGGGGCCGGTGGTGGCGTAGTGGGCACCGGCGTTGTCCGGGTTGCCGTACTGGTAGAGCATCACCCAGTCCGGGTGCTCGGCGGCCAGCTCCTTGGCGACGCGCACGGCGGTGTTGGAACCGCCCGCGGCCGGGGAGGGGATGATCTCCGCTCCCCACATGCCGAGCAGGTCCCGGCGCTCCTGCGAGGTGTTCTCGGGCATCACGCACACCATGCGGTAGCCCTTGAGCTTGGCCGCCATGGCCAGCGAGATGCCGGTGTTGCCGGAGGTGGGTTCGAGGATCGTGCAGCCCGGGGTGAGCCGGCCGTCCTTCTCCGCCTGCTCGATCATGTGCAGGGCGGGGCGGTCCTTGATCGAGCCGGTCGGGTTGCGGTCCTCCAGCTTCGCCCAGATGCGGACGTCGGCCGACGGCGACAGCCGCGGCAGGCACACCAGGGGGGTGTTGCCCACCGCGGCCAGTGGGGAGTCGTAACGCATCGCTGATCAGCGACCGATCAGCGCATGCCGCCGGCGACGGCCGGCAGGATCGTCACGTTGTCGCCGTCGGCGAGCTTGGTGGAGATACCGTCCAGGAAGCGCACGTCCTCGTCGTTCAGGTAGACGTTGACGAAGCGGCGCAGCTGCTCGCCGTTCGCCTCGTCGACGATCCGGGCCTGGATGCCGGGGTGCCGGGTCTCGAGGTCGGCGAAGAGCTCGGCGAGGGTCTCCCCGTTGCCGTCCACGGCCTTCTGGCCGTCGGTGTACTGGCGGAGGATGGTGGGGATGCGGACCTCGATGGCCATGGTTTCGGGCTCCTGTCGGTAAGGATGTCGTCGGGATGGATCCCCCGGCTCGGACGCGGCCGGGCGCACCGTAGGGGTGCCCCCAGGTTTTCGGCACTGGGGAGCGCCGCGGCCCTCACGGCCGTGCGGCGGCGCGGAACGTCAACAGATGGCGCTGTTCAGCCTGCACAGGTCGACGTGCAGCCGCGCCACGAGCAGCATGCCCGGCGTCTTCTCGCTCACGTCGTGGAAAACCATGCGGTCATCGTATCGATTCCCGGTCCCGGACCCGGAGTGTGATCTCGCCACGCGGACACTTTCCATCCACGTCACGAGACGTTCCCCGATCAGTACGCCTCCACCACCTTGACCTCCTCCTCCGTGACCTCGCCCTCGACGATGCGGAACGAGCGGAACTGGAACTCGCCGAGCCCGTCGGTGTCGGCGGTGGAGACCAGGACGTAGTGCGCGCCGGGCTCGTTGGCGTAGCCGATGTCGGTGCGGGAGGGATAGGCCTCGGTCGCGGTGTGCGAGTGGTAGACGATCAGCGGCTCCTCGTCCCGGTCGTCCATCTCCCGGTAGAGCTTGAGCAGGTCCTGCGAGCCGAACTCGTAGAAGGTGGGCGAGCGGGCCGCGTTCACCATGGGGATGAACCGCTCGGGCCGGCCGGAGCCCGCGGGCCCGGCCACGACGCCGCACGCCTCGTCGGGGTGGTCCTTGCGGGCGTGGGCGACGATCTGGTCGTAGAGGGCCTGGGTAAGGGTCAGCATGGCGGCCAGCATAGACAGGCGGGCCGTTCCGTACCGGAGTTCGGTACGGAACGGCCCACATCGCGGACGTCCTGAGCGGCCGCGGGAGCGGGTTGGGGGGCCCGCTCCCGCCGCGACGTCCGGTCCTGGAGCGCCGCGGGTCAGCCGACCTTCTCGAGCTGCGGCTCGTGGCGGTCGGCGACCTGCGGGTTGCGGTTCTTGAGGACCGCCCAGCCGACGGCCAGGGCGGCGGCCCACCCGGCCATCACGTACAGACAGACGCGGGAGTCGGCGTCGTACGCGATCAGGCCGGTGACGAAGAGCAGGAACGCGATGGCGACGTAGGAGCACTTGGAGCCGCCGGGGGCCGGGAAGGAGGAGGCGCGCAGCCGGCCCGACTCGACGCCCCGGCGGTACAGGACGTGGCTGATCAGGATCATCAGCCAGGTCCAGATGCCGGCCGCGGTGGCGACGGAGGTGACGTAGCCGAAGGCCTTCTCCGGGACGATGTAGTTCAGCACGACGCCGATGCCCATGAAGGCGACGGAGACGGTGATGCCCAGCGCCGGGGTCTTGGAGCTCGACAGGCGGCTGAAGAACCGGGGGGCCTCGCCGTTGTCCGCGAGGGTGCGCAGCATGCGGCCGGTGGAGTACATGCCGGAGTTGCAGGAGGACAGGGCCGCGGTGAGCACCACGAAGTTCACGATGCCCGCGCCGGCCGGGATGCCGATGACCGCGAAAGCCTTCACGAAGGGGCTGACGCCCGGGGCGAACTCGGTCCACTTCACCACGCACAGGATGACGGTGAGGGCGCCGACGTAGAACAGGGCGATCCGCCAGGGCAGGGTGTTGATCGCCTTGGGGAGGGTCTTCTCCGGGTCCTCGGACTCGCCCGCGGTGACGCCGACCAGTTCGACGGCGAGGTAGGCGAACATCACGCCCTGGAGGGTCATCAGGGAGGAGCCGACGCCCTTGGGGAAGAAGCCGTCGAACTCCCAGAGGTTGCTGACGGCGGCGGTGTCACCGGCGGCGCTGAAGCCGAAGGTGAGGACGCCGAGACCGATCACGATCATGCCGATGAGGGCGGTGACCTTGACCATCGAGAACCAGAACTCGATCTCGCCGAAGACCTTCACGGAGATCAGGTTGGCCACGAACAGGACCACCAGGAACACCAGCGCGGTCACCCACTGCGGGACGGCGGGGAACCAGTAGTGGACGTAGATCGCGGCGGCCGTCAGCTCGGCCATTCCGGTCACCACCCACATCAGCCAGTACGTCCAGCCGGTGAAGAAGCCGAAGAACGGGCCGAGGAACTCGCGGGAGTACTCCGCGAAGGAGCCCGAGACGGGGCGGTAGAGCAGGAGCTCGCCCAGTGCCCGCATGATGAAGAAGATGATCAGGCCCGCGAGGGCGTACATGACGATGAGGCTGGGTCCGGCCTTGGCGATGTTCGCCCCTGCACCCAGGAAGAGGCCGACGCCGATGGCGCCGCCGATGGCGATCATCTGGACCTGGCGGCTGCCGAGTCCTCGCTCGTACCCCTCTTCGGGGGCTTCCGTGACCTGCGGTGAGGTCATGTGGTGTGCGCCTTTCTCCATGCCGACCCCGGGCCCTCGGTCGGCCCCGGATCGGGTTTCGATCCCCCCGGATTGATGGAGTGCGTGCCCGGGTCTCCCCGGATCCGCTGTGCCTGGCCGGCTGTTGCCGGCTCGGTGGCGCACCCGGCCGGACATGGGTGGTGTCCGCCGGGCGGTCGTGAAGATTTATCACGGCCGCAACACTGATCGACGGGGAGCTGTGTGATGCATCCCACGGGAAGAAGCGGACAAAGCGCGCAGAGCGCACCCATACCCGGCCGTCGCAGTGACGCGATCGTTATCCGGATTTGAGCGTCCCCTGAGCGAACGCGGAATCCGGATATACCGGGTGGATCACGGCATGAGCCGGGTGGTTCACGACATGGAACCACGGCATGCGCGGCACGGGACCACAGCGTGAGAGGCGCGGGACTACGGCATGAGGCGCGGAGCTACGGCATGAGAGTGGAGACGAGGGTCTCCTGGAGCCCGCCCAGCCAGAGGTAGGCCATCACCATCGGCTTGCGCGGATCCTCGTCCGGCAGGCGGTAGAAGTCGTCCGTGTCGTCCTCGTCGGCGATCTCCAGCCGGGAGCCGATGGCGAGGCGCAGGTCGTTGAGTGCGCCGAGCCACCGCCGGGACTCGGCCGGCGTCAGCTCCAGCACCGCGAGGCCGCCTTCATCCGCGGTGAGCGCGTTGAGCGCGTTGATCACCGCGAGGGCGTTCTCGCGCTTGCCGGCCCGCAGGTCGTTCTCGGTGTAGCGGCGGAACTCGGCGGAGTGGGCGCGCTGCTCGGCGGCCTCGTGCGGGTTGCCGGGAGTCTGCTCGGGGTCGCTGTAGGCGTCCGGGAAGAGCCGCTTGAGGACCGGGTCGGACGGCGGTTCGCTCGGGCCCTCGGCGAACAGCTCGGCGAGCGGGTCGGCGGGGGTGTCCTCGGCCGGGCCGGGACCGATGAGCTCGAGGAGCTGCACGGCCAGCGAGCGGATGATGGAGATCTCGACGTCGTCGAGGGCGACGGACGCGCCGCCGCCGGGGAGCGGTTCGAAGGTTCCTGGCATGGAGGGAGTTCGCTACTTCCGGTCCTGCTGGAGGGTGGCCCACAGACCATAGCCGTGCATGGCCTGAACGTCCCGTTCCATCTCCTCACGGGTCCCGCTGGAGACGATCGCCCGGCCTTTGTGGTGGACGTCGAGCATGAGCTTGGTGGCCTTGTCCTTGGAGTAGCCGAAGTACGTCTGGAAGACGTACGTCACATAGCTCATGAGATTGACGGGGTCGTTGTGGACGATCGTCACCCAGGGCATGTCGGGTTCGGGTACGGCAAAGACCTCCTCCGCCGACTCGGTCTTCTCGATCTCGATGGGTGCGGCTGCCGTCACACGGCCCATGCTGCCACCCCGAGGGGGTACTCGCATAAACGGAGGGCAAAATCGTCAGTCTGACGAAATGGGAGTACGATTCTTCGCCAGGCATCATCCGGGGGCGGTCCCCGGACCCCCGGCCGGCGCCGGGGGCACCCGCACGACATGTCTAGGAGAGCTTCGGTGGGCGTTGCGGACCTTGGGCTGCCGGTGGACGTTCCCTCGACGGCTCTGTTCACCGATCACTACGAGCTGACGATGCTCCAGGCCGCTCTGAAGGCCGGGACAGCCGGGCGGCGCAGCGTCTTCGAGGTCTTCACCCGACGACTGCCCGACGGGCGCCGCTACGGGGTCGTGGGCGGCACCGGGCGAGTGCTGGACGCGGTGGAGAACTTCCGCTTCGACGCGGGCGTCCTCGGCTTCCTGCGCGAGCGCCGGGTGGTGGACGAGCCGACCCTGGAATGGCTCGCCGACTACCGGTTCGGCGGGGACGTCTGGGGCTACCCCGAGGGCGAGGTGTACTTCCCGGGCTCGCCGATCATGCGGGTGGAGGGGTCCTTCGGCGAGTGCGTCCTGCTGGAGACCGTGATCCTGTCGATCCTCAACCACGACTCGGCGATCGCGGCCGCAGCATCCCGGATGGCCTCGGCCGCCGGCGGCCGGCCGCTGATCGAGATGGGCGCCCGCCGCACCCACGAGCTGGCCGCGGTCGCCGCCTCCCGGGCCGCCTACCTCGGCGGCTTCACCTCCACGTCCGACCTGGCCGCCGGCTTCCGCTACAACATCCCGACGGTGGGTACCTCCGCCCACGCCTTCACCCTGCTGCACGACAGCGAGCGGGACGCCTTCCAGGCGCAGGTGGATTCGCTCGGCCGGGGCACCACGCTGCTGGTGGACACCTACGACGTGACCGAGGCGGTCCGTACGGCCGTCGAGATCGCCGGGCCCGAGCTGGGCTCGGTGCGCATCGACTCCGGCGACCTGCTGCTGGTCGCGCACCGGGTACGCCAGCAGCTCGACGAGCTGGGCGCCCGGGACACGAAGATCATCGTCACCTCGGACCTGGACGAGTACGCCATCGCCTCGCTGGCGGCGGCGCCCGTGGACGCCTACGGCGTCGGCACCCAGCTGGTCACCGGCTCCGGCCACCCGACGGCGTCCATGGTCTACAAGCTGGTCGCGCGCGCCGAGACCGGCGACGCCGGGGCGCCGCTGGTGCCGGTGGCGAAGAAGTCCACCGGCGGCAAGACCTCCATCGGCGGCCGCAAGTGGGCGGCGCGCCGACTGGACGCGCACGGGGTCGCGGAGGCGGAGGTCGTGGGCACCGGTCCGGTGCCGGACCGGCTGGCCGGACGGCAGCTCCTGGTGGAGCTGGTCAAGGGTGGCGAGGTGGTCGCCCGCGAGCCGCTGGACGCCGCCCGGGACCGGCACGCGGCCGCTCGCGCCAACCTGCCGCTGTCGGCGACCCAGCTCTCCCGAGGGGAACCCGTCCTTCCGACGGAGTACGTCCACACAGGCTCGGGTAGCTAAAGCGCGTGCCCCCGCTTCGGTACGCCCCCGAAAGTCCCCTCCCGTCCGAGTGGCGGAGCCGCCGGGACCGTGGCCTCACGACCGGAACCGCGCCCCCTCCGCCCGCCGATCCGACAACCGAAGGACACCGACCATGCGCCGCGCCTTGATCGTCGTCGATGTTCAGAACGACTTCTGCGAGGGGGGCAGCCTCGCGGTGGCCGGGGGCGCCGACGTCGCCGCCGCGATCACCGAGCTCATCGGGCAGGCTCCCGCGGGCTACCGGCACGTGGTGGCGACCCGGGACCACCACATCGCGCCCGGGGGCCATTTCGCCGACAACCCCGACTTCGTCCGTTCCTGGCCCGCGCACTGCGTCGCGGGCACGGAGGGCGTGGGCTTCCACCCGAACTTCGCCCCCGTCGTCGCCTCCGGAGCCGTCGACGCGGTCTTCGACAAGGGCGCCTACTCGGCGGCCTACAGCGGCTTCGAGGGCACCGACGAGAACGGCGAGCCGCTGGCCGACTGGCTCAGGGCCCGGCACATCGACGAGGTGGACGTGGTCGGGATCGCCACGGACCACTGCGTGCGCGCCACCGCGCTGGACGCCGTGCGGGAGGGCTTCCGCACCCAGGTGCTGCTGGACCTCACCGCCGGGGTGGCCCAGGCGACCACCGAACGGGCACTGGAGGAGCTGCGGCAGGCAGGCGTGGAACTCCTGGGCAAGCCGGTCGTCGCCTAGTGCTTCTCGTTTGGATCACGCCGGGCTCGCGGGCCCGGACGTGTGGGAGCCGGTCCGAGCCGGTCCGCGCCCGACCGCGCCTCTCCAGGTCCCGTCCGGGCCCTGTCCGGGACGGGCTGTCGCGGCGCCTGCCGGTGACTGTCACGACGCCTGCCGGTGTGCGGCTGGTCTGCGCAGCAGGGCTCTGATCGGGTGCCACAGCTCCGGGGCGCCCACGGTGTCACCCGGTGACGTGCGCCATATCAGGCCGTCGGGGTGGTGCAGGACCGCGGTGACCTCGTCCGGGGTCGGCGGGGCCGCGTTGCCCCGCAGGTAGACCGCGCGCAGGCCCAGGTTGCGCAGCCGGGTCAGGGCCCGGGCGCGGTTGTGCGCGTGGACGAGGACGCGCACGCCGCCGGTGCCGTCGAGGGTGGGGCTGGGCAGGTTCAGCGCCACCACCACGGTGCCGTTCGGCAGCTTGCAGAAACCTCCTGCGGCCATGCGGTCACTCCCCCGTTCCGGTCGGTGTCAATAAGCGGGTCACAGGACGCACCTAAACACGATCGGCGACAACCCGCCAGGGGGTTGCCGCCGATGTGCGCTTGACCTGCGTAAACGATGATTACTTCAGCGCGCTGCCGATCTCGATCTCGATCGTGGAGCCGTCCTCGGCCTCCTTGGTGATCTTGATCTTGGTGTTGGTGTCAGTGATCTTGACACCGCCGGCCGGGTTCGCCGGGTCGTAGTAGGTGTTGGCGCGGTCGTTGAAGACCGACACCCCCTTCGACGACTTGATCTTGGTCGCGACGCCCGCCTTGTGCAGCGTGATGCCGTCCGTGCCGTACAGGCTGAACGTCGAGTCGTAGGTCTGGATGCGGTTGCGCATCAGCGTGCCGTCGGACCACCGCAGCGCGTCGGGGTGCGAGTCGACCGGGAGGATCCGGCCGGTGCCCGGGTGCTTGCTGGTGTTGTTGTCGGCCTGGGAGGTGTCCCACTTCCAGATCAACAGGCCGTTCTGGTACGGGAAGTGCTCGACCCAGTCCGGACGGTCGGCGAAGCCGAAGTTGTACGGGCCGGTCTCCAGCGTGGTGTCGTACGACACGTACTGACGGTTCTCGGCGATGTAGTACTGCTTGTAGTCCTTGGTGAAGGACGCGCCGATGCGGGAGAAGCCGTTCGCCGTCCACGCCGGGTCCGCGCTCTCGGCGTCGTCCGCGAAGACCACCGAGCCGTCAGCGGTCAGCGTGATCCGGTCGGCGGTGAAGCCCTTCAGCGCCACCCCACCGTCGGTCTGGTAGCGGAAGCGGAGCTGGATCTTCTGGCCCGCGTAGGCGTCCAGGGAGTACGACAGCTTCTTCCAGCCGTCGACCGAGCCGTGCAGGGCCGGGTTGCCGCTGCCGTCGCGCGGGATCGGCTGCCCGTTCACCGTGCCGTCCAGGGCGGTGTAGTTGGCGCCGCCGTCGGTGGAGACCTCGGTGTAGAGGAAGTCGTAGTTGGCCTCGATGTCGTACCAGCCGTCAAGGGTGAGGGCGGCCGACTTCTTGCCAGTGAGGTCCACGGACCGGGTCAGGGTGTTCTTCAGGTTGTTGGCGCTGCCGCTCCACCACTGCATGGCACCCTGGGCCGGGGCGACGATCGTCGTGGTGACCGCCTTGTCGGGCAGGGAGACCACCACGGCCTGCCGGTGCTTGGTGTTGTACTCGGACAGGCCCAGCTTGTGCGCGGAGCTCACACCGGCCTTGGCGGTGTCGTAGTTGAGCCAGCCGAGCTGGAGCTTGTCCCAGGCGTTCATGTCGCCGGGCAGGTCGCCGATGGCTTCCTTGCCGCGGCCGAGCCAGGAACCGGAGGACATCAGCGTCCAGAAGCCGGTGGAGTTCTCGCCGCCGGCGGTGTCGTACTCGTCCGGCAGGCCGAGGTCGTGGCCGTACTCGTGGGCGTAGACGCCGAGGCCGCCGTTCTCCGGCTGGATGGTGTAGTCGCCGACCCAGATGCCGGTGTCGCCGATCTGCGCGCCGCCGAGCTTGTTGTACTCGGGGCCGGTGGCGCCGGCGTCGGTGCCGAAGGCGTACCAGCGGTGCGCCCAGATCGCGTCGGTGCCCTGGGCGCCGCCGCCGGCGGACTCGTCCTCACCGGCGTGCACGATCTGGAAGTGGTCGATGTAGCCGTCGGGCTCGTTGAAGTTGCCGTTGCCGTTGTAGTCGTAGCGGTCCCACTGGTCGTACTGGGCCAGGTCCGCCTTGATCTGGGCGTCGGTCCGGCCGGCCGCCTTCTGCTGGGCGACCCAGGCGTTCACTCCGTCGCTGACGATGTTCCACACGCTCGGGCAGTTGGTGGAGCCGCACGCGTTGTTGCCGTAACGGGCTTCGTTCCAGGGCACCTTGACCCAGTCGGAGACCTCGCCGTCGACCGAGTAGCGGCCCGAGGACTGGGTCTCGTAGTACTTCTTCACCGACTCGGTGTTCTTGCCGGTGCCGAAGTACAGGTCCTGGAAGTGCTGCTGGTTGTAGTCCTTCTGCCAGGCCGTGGAGTTGTCCTTCTTGCGGTCCGGCGCGGCGATCTCGTTGTGCAGCGGGCCGGGGGTGCCGCCGTACTTCGGGTCCGTCTTGTCGCCGAACTCGACCAGGATGGTGAAGATCTTGTCGGTCTTCTCCCGGCCCAGCTCGACGTACTTGGTGTCGCCCTTCTTGCCCTTGAGCTCCACGACCTTGGAGCCCTGGCGGTCCTGGACCTTGGTCTTGCCGGCGATGACCTGGCTCAGGGCCTCCTGGCGCTGGGCCTTCTGGGTCTTGCTCAGCGGGCCGTCCAGGTCGTGCGAGTGCTGCTCCACCGGCTGCGGGTCGTGCCGGGTCACGGAAGCGGAGTCGGCCGTCGTCGCGGCCTCCGCCATGGCGAACGTCGAGAACGTGGCGGTGGCCGCCGCGAGCGCGACACCGATCGCGGTCGTTCTGAACGTCCAGCGTCTACTGGTCACTTGTGGTCCTCCCCTGCCGCGTCCGTGCGCGCGGAAGGGGGGTCATGGGCCATGGAAAGGTCCGCGCACGATGAACGCGTGTAGTCAAGTGACGTCATTCGACTAGACGTTCGCAAGAAAAAACAGACCTTGACTTGAACCCGTCAAGTGCACTATGCGGAGCGGGTGTTCGGTTTACGGACACGGGTGTACCAGGGCCGAACGGCCCCGACGGGCGCGTGCGCCGGTCCACTCCGTGGACCGCATGACTCCGTGCGCCCCCCGTGCACCGGCACCACGGGTTAGGTCGTGCTTACCAACGGTTCCACTCGGGCAAACAGGCGAATAGAGTCGATCGGCGGACCGCCGGGAAACCGGTGGAATGCCAGGCCGACACCGTGTCACACCTACAGATCCCTGTCCGCACCCTCCCCCGCAGCGAGAGGCACGGAGGGAGACCGCCACTTCCGAGGACCGATTGCCATGCCTCGTCCCACTGCCGCACAGCTCGCCTACGGTTCCTGCACCGTGATCTTCTCGACGCTCGCCATGCTGCTGCTGTCCCGGACGACTTCGGGCCTGGGGATCGTGGTCATCGCCCTCGCGGCCCTCGCGCTGGGGCTCCTGGTCGCCATGACGGTCCCGATGCCGAAGGCGCACACGGCCGAGCAGGCCGGCGCCCGGCAGGCACGGGCCCAGACGCGGGTGCGGGCGCGGACGCACCGGGAGCCCGTCACGGCCGGAGTCGAGCCCGTACGGGGGCCGACGGCCTCCTGACCTCCTCCGGCTTTCGCCGGCCTCCTCGCCGCCCCGGGCCGGGGTCAACCGGTGCTGACCACCACCGTCTTGGCCACCTTGTCGTGCAGGCCCTGCTTGTAGGGGCGGTCGAAGAAGCTCCAGCCGCCGCTGATCGCCAGCCACAGGCAGGCGCAGCAGAACCAGAAGGGCACCCAGAGCACCGCCGCGCGTGCCAGCGCGGTCGGGACGGACGGGGTGGAGCCGTCGTCGAGGTTGGCCACCCGCATGCCCAGCCACTTCTTGCCCAGGGTCTGCCCGTATTTGGAGATCATGAAGGTGTCGTAGGCCACGTAGAGCACCACGCCGACCACCGACTGCGCCACGGACTTGCCGACCTGCACGTTCTCGGCGTTGACCGCGTACTCGTTGACCCGCAGGCCCCAGGTGATCAGGGTGACGACGATGCCGACCAGGACCAGGTCGACGATCCGGGCGAGGGTGCGTTTGCCGCTGTCGGCGAGCGGGGGCATGCCGGCGAGCGGGTCACCGCCGTAGGGACCGCCGCCCTGCCCGGCTCCGCCGTAGGGGCCGCCACCGCCGTAGCCGCCGCCCTGCGGACCGTAAGGCCCTCCGCCGCCCTGCGGACCACCGCCGTACGGCCCACCGCCCGGGGGCCCGCCGCCGGGCGGTGGTTGCTCTCCGGGCGGCGGAGGCTGCTCTCCGGGGGGCGGGGGCATGCCTGCTGACGGGTCGTCGGAGTACGGGGAGCCGCCGGACCGTCCGCCTTCCTGGCCGCCGCCCCACGCGCCGCTGCCCTGCCCGCCGCCGCCCTGCCCGTCGTCGCTCCGCGCGTTCCCGCCCCACGGACCCTCGCCGTGGGGTGGTCGCCGTCCCCCGGGGGAAGGGGGCCGCGGTCCGGAGCCGGGGGGCGGTTCGGTACTCATGCGCCGAGTGGATCGCGAGCCCGCCCGCCTCGCATCCGGTGCGCGGCCGTACGGATGAGACCGGCACGGATGAGACCGGCGCGGGTACGGAGCCGCCCCGCCGGCCTCGTCAGCCCGCCACGAAGGTGTGCGCCGCCTTGTCGTGCCAGCACTGGCGCCACGGCCGGTCGAACAGGCACCACGCCATGCCCACCAGACCGATGCCGAGGAGCCCCGGGACACCCCAGACGAGCCAGCGGCGCAGGGCCGGGCCGAACGACGGGGGCTCGTGGCCCTCGATGTCCCGCACCTCCAGGCCGCACAGCTTCTTGCCCAGGGTGCGGCCCCACTTGGCGGTGGGCAGCACCTCGTAGACCACGCCGAAGAGCAGCAGGACGGCGAGGACGACGCCGAGGTACGTCCCCGTGGTGCCGTCCAGGAGCCAGACCGTCACCGTGCGGCCCGAGAGCCGGGCCTCTTCGATCTTGCCGTTGACGTGGTCAATCGCCTTGGTGCCGAGCGGTACGGCGGCCACGGCGGTGACGCACCCGAGGACGACCGAGTCGACGATCCGGGCGGCCAGCCGCTTGCCGAGGCCGGCGGGCCGGGCCGCCGCCTGCCGCCGCGCCGCCGCCTGGAACGGGTCCTCGACCGGCGGCTTCCAGGGCGTTACGGGCTGCTGCTCACCCGACCCGGCGAGCCGGTGCACCTGCTGCGCCCAGGAGGACTGCCCACCACCGGCACCACTGGTCAGCGGCGTCGCGGTGGGCGCGCCGGGGCCCTGCGGTCCACCCGGCTGAGGGGGCGGGGCCGACGGGGAGGACATCGGGGGCGCGGCCGGGGCGGAAGCCTGTGCGGCGGCACCACCGGCCCGGGATCCGGCCTGGCCCGGCGCCTGCGCGACTGCCGCCCGCGCGGCGGCGGCCTTTCCGGCCCCGAAACCGGGACCGCCGGCACCTCTCGCGGCGGGCCCTCCGGCGGCGGGGGCCCCGGCCGCCCCGGCGCCGCCCGGGGAGCCGGCGCCACCGGACAGGCCCGGCCCGCCGGAGCCGGACGCGGCCTCGGAGGCGGGCGAGCCCTGCCCGGGAAGGCCCGGCACGCCTGCCCCCGGAGTCGAGGGAGGCACCGCGCGGAAGGTCATCGTGCCCTCGTCGACGGGCGTGCCCGGTCCCGGAACGCCGGGGACGGCGTCACCCGGGGTCCCGGGAGCGCCACCCGTCGTGGGGCGGCGGAAGACGAACGTGCCGTCGGAGCGGCCCCCGTCCCGGGCCTGATCCGCGTCGGCCGGTGCGGGGTCCGCCGTGTGGGCCACCCTCGGGTCGGCCGCGGCCGGGGCGCCCCAGGAGACGCGGCGGTCCTGCTCGCCGCCGAAGCCGGACTGCCGGTTGCGGTCGGCGCCCCACGCCGACGCCGGTTCGGGCCGGCCGCCCTGCGGTGCCGCGGCGGGATTCGGGTCGGCGACGGGGTCCTCGTCGAAGAAGTGCGGTCCCGTCTCCTCCACCGCCGGGACCGCCGCGGTGTGCACGCCGGGCGGCGGTCCGAGCGGCTCGCCGTCGGTCGGTGCCGGGCGGCTGGTGCCCGGCACCCAGGCGGCTCCGTTCCAGTACCGGACGTAGCCAGGGATGGACGGGTCCGGGTAGTAGCCTTCGCGGGGCCTGTCGTCACCGGGTGCCGGGGTTGGGGCGCTCATGTCCGTCGTCCCGTATCTGCTCGGAGGTCGTCTTGAGGGCCTCCACATCTATCAGACCGGGGCAGCCGACACCGCCGGTCCGGCCGGACCCACTCCTTTCCGGGCAACCTCGTACACATACTTCACGATCGCGCGAGATCCGGATCGAAAAAGTTCGGACAACCCGCGTAATGCCCGGCGTCCACCGCCCTCTCCCTTCCCACGGGCCCACCGAGGGGCCCGTGGGAGAGGGGAGAGAACCATGCGGCACATCGTGGTGGTGGAGCGCGAACTGGAGCTGAGACTGATCCTGTCGCCCGAGTGCGGCATCCCCGTCCCGGCACGGCTCTCCTACCGCACCGACGACCCGTACGCCGTGCACGTCGTCTTCCACGTCGACTCCGAGCACCCCGTGCACTGGACGTTCGCCCGGGAACTGCTCGTGGAGGGGGTGTTCCGGCCGTGCGGGGAAGGGGACGTGCGGGTGTGGCCGTCGAAGGCGTTCGGCCGCAGCGTGGTCCTGCTGGCGCTGAGCGCGCCCGCCGGCGAGGCCCTGCTGGAGGCGTCCGCCGCGCTGGTGTCGGCCTGGCTGGAGCGCACGCTGCGCCTGGTGCCGCCGGGCAGCGAGGGCGAGCAGCTCGGCATCGACGACGAGTTGGCCGGACTGCTCGCCCAGTGAGCGCGGGGGCGTCAGAACAGCTTGCCGGGGTTGAGGATGCCCAGCGGGTCGAAGGCCTGCTTGATCGCCCGCTGCATCTCGACCCCCACCGGGCCGATCTCGCGCGCCAGCCACTCCTTCTTCAGCACGCCCACGCCGTGCTCGCCGGTGATGGTGCCGCCGAGTTCGAGGCCGAGGGCCATGATCTCGTCGAAGGACTCGCGGGCGCGCCGCGACTCGTCGGGGTCCTGCGCGTCGAAGCAGACGGTCGGATGGGTGTTGCCGTCGCCCGCGTGCGCGCAGACCCCGATGGTGAGTTGGTACTTCTCGGCGATGCGTTCGATGCCGTCGAGCATCTCGCCGAGCCGGGAGCGGGGCACGCACACGTCGTCGATCATCGTCGTGCCCTTGACCGCCTCCAGCGCGGTGAGCGACAGCCGCCGTGCCTGCAACAGCATCTCGGACTCGGCGGCGTCGTCGGCGGGGACCACCTGGGTGGCGCCGGCCGCTTCGCACAGCGCGCCGACCGCGGCGAGGTCGGCGGCCGGGTCCGGCGTGTCGAACGCGGCCAGCAGCAGCGCCTCGGTGGTCTCCGGCAGGCCCATGCGGGCGAGGTCGTTGACGGCCTTCACCGTCGTACGGTCCATGAGTTCGAGCAGGGAGGGCACATGTCCGCCCGCCATGATCCGGCACACGGCGTCGCAGGCGGTGGCCGCGGAGTCGAACTCGGCGGCCAGCACGAGTTGTTGCGGCGGCTGCGGCCTGAGCGCCAGAACGGCCCGCACGACGATGCCGAGCGAGCCCTCGGACCCGACGAACAGGCGCGTCAGGTCGTACCCGGCGACGCCCTTGGCCGTGCGGCGGCCGGTGGACATCAGCCGCCCGTCGGCCAGCACGACGTCCAGGCCGAGCACGTACTCGGCGGTGACCCCGTACTTCACGCAGCACAGACCGCCGGAGGCGGTGCCGATGTTGCCGCCGATGGTGCACATCTCCCAACTGGAGGGGTCCGGCGGGTAGTACAGGCCGTGCTCGTTGACCGCGCGGGAGAGCGCGGCGTTCACGACGCCCGGCTCGACGACCGCGACCCGGTCGACCGGGCTGATCTCCAGGATGCGGTCCATCTTGGTCAGGGACAGCACGATGCAGCCGTCGGAGGCGTTGGCCGCGCCGGACAGGCCGGTGCGGGCGCCCTGCGGTACGACCGGGACACGTAGTTCGGTGGCGGTGCGCATGACGTGCTGGACCTGTTCCACCGTGCGCGGCAGGACGACGACGGCCGGGGCGCCGGACGGGCAGAAGCTGGCCATGTCGTTGGCGTAGGAGGCTGTGACATCGGGATCGATGAGGACAGCCTCGGCCGGCAGGCCCGTGAGGAGCCGATCGGTGAGGTTGCCCTGGGCTTCGTCGGGTGCGGCTTCAATGCGGCTCACGATCACAGCGTCGCACCCGGGGCCAACCGTGTGAACCCCGCCGGACCCGCCCCTCGGCCTGCCGGGTGACGGTCGCCGCCCTGACGCCCCGGTCCGGTGAGCGGTGCGACGGCGGCCCGCCCGCCGCGCGGGTGTCGCGGCGGGCGGGGTGCCCGTGGACGCGGGGCCCGTGGGCGGCAGACGGGTTCAGAGGTTCCCGCGGCGCTCCTGCTCGCGCTCGATCGCCTCGAACAGGGCCTTGAAGTTGCCCTTGCCGAAGCCCATCGAGCCGTGCCGTTCGATGAGCTCGAAGAAGACGGTCGGGCGGTCCTGGACCGGCTTGGTGAAGATCTGCAGCAGGTAGCCGTCCTCGTCGCGGTCGGCGAGGATCTTCAGCTCGCGCAGGGTCTCCAGGGGCACGCGGGTGTCGCCGACCCACTGGCCGAGGGTGTCGTAGTAGGAGTCGGGCGTGTCCAGGAACTCGACACCGGCGGCGCGCATCGTGCGTACGGTCTGCACGATGTCGTTGGTGTTGAGCGCGATGTGCTGGACGCCGGCGCCGCCGTAGAACTCCAGGTACTCGTCGATCTGGGACTTCTTCTTGGCGACGGCGGGCTCGTTGATCGGGAACTTGACCTTGAGCGTGCCGTCGGCCACGACCTTCGACATCAGCGCGCTGTACTCGGTGGCGATGTCGTCGCCCACGAACTCCTTCATGTTCGTGAAGCCCATGACCTTGTTGTAGAACTCCACCCACTCGTTCATACGGCCGAGTTCGACGTTGCCGACGCAGTGGTC
This sequence comes from Streptomyces sp. NPDC004721, assembly GCF_053601495.1. Lineage (NCBI taxonomy): Bacteria > Bacillati > Actinomycetota > Actinomycetes > Kitasatosporales > Streptomycetaceae > Streptomyces > Streptomyces sp. NPDC004721. The sequence goes on along the minus strand of NZ_JBSGBZ010000002.1, from coordinate 105,316 downwards.
GACGGCCTGGAAGACGCGCTGGGCGGGCGACTCGACGATGGGCTTCGCGGCCACGTAGCCGGGCAGGTACGGACCCTCGTAGCCGGTCCGCTCGACCAGGGTGTGGCGGGTCTGGCCGTAGGTGGCGATCGCGGCGAGGACGACCGTGCCGTGCTCGTCCTTCAGCTCGTAGGGCTCGGTCACCGAGCGGGCACCGTGTTCGATGGCGTACGTGTACGCGGCGCGCGCGTCCGGGACCTCGATGGCGAGGTCGATGACGCCGTCGCCGTGCTCGGCCACGTGCCGGGCGAGGAAGGTGCCCCAGTCGGTGGCGGGCTTGACCACCGAGGTGAACACGAACCGGGCGGAGCCGCTCTCCAGGACGTAGCTCGCGGTCTCGCGGCTGCCGTTCTCCGGTCCGGAGTAGGCGACCAGCTTCATGCCGAAGGCGGTGGAGTAGTAGTGCGCCGCCTGCTTGGCGTTGCCCACGGCGAAGACGACCGCGTCCATTCCCTTGACCGGGAAGGGGTCGGCCTGCCGGGCGGTCGCGTCGGGAGTGAGGTGTGTGGTCTGCGTCATAGCGGAAGCGTCACCCGGTCTCGCAAGGTGCGCAATAGTTCGCACATTCACTGGGCAATGTGCTCGGTGAAGGCGGCGGGCCTTCAGACTTTCTGTACAGGATGACCATTGGGGAGGCGGGACGCGTGGCGATCGATCATCTGGACGGCCGCATCATCGTGCTGCTGGCGCGCGAGCCGCGCATCGGCGTGCTGGAGATGTCACGGCGGCTGGGGGTGGCGCGAGGGACGGTCCAGGCGCGCCTTGACCGCCTTCAGGCGCGCGGGGTGATCCGCGGTTTCGGCCCGGAGGTGGACCCGGCAGCGCTCGGCTATCCGGTCACGGCGTTCGCGACGCTCCAGATCCGGCAGGGGCAGGGCCCGGACGTACGCGCCCATCTGGCGACCGTGCCGGAGGTGCTGGAGCTGCACACCACGACCGGCACCGGCGACATGCTGTGCCGCCTGGTCGCCCGCTCCAACGCCGATCTCCAGCGCGTGATCGACCGCGTGGTGGGGTTCGAGGGCATCGACCGGGCGTCGACGGCGATCGTCATGGAGAACCCGGTGCCGCTGCGGATCATCCCGCTGGTGGAGCAGGCGGCGGAGGAGGAGTGACCGGGGCGGCGGCTGGGCGACCGGCCTAGGGCGAGTTACAAAGAACTCGTTGCAAGGGACTCTTTGCAACGCTATCTTTGTACGCATGAACGAGCCCAGGGAATGGCCGGTCCGCCCTCTCGACGCCCGCTCACTGCGAGGCCTCGCCCATCCGCTGCGCATGCGCCTGCTGACCACGCTGCGGCACGGCGGGCCGGCCACCGCCTCCCAACTGGCCGCGAAACTCGGCGAGTCCAGCGGAGCCACCAGTTACCACCTGCGCCAGCTCGCCGCGCACGGGTTCGTCGAGGACGCGCCCGAGCACGGCAAGGGGCGGGAGCGCTGGTGGCGCGCGGCCCACGGGGGAGTGAGCTTCGACGACGCGCTGCTGAAGGACCCCGACCCCGAAGTGCGGGGTGCCGCGGACCTGTTCCTGCACGAGGTCGCGAACCAGCACACTCGGGAGCTGGCGACCTGGGGCGGCACCAGGACCGACTGGCCCGAGGCCTGGCGTCGCGCCTCGGACATGAGCGACTGGACACTGCGTCTCACGCCGGCGCTCGCCCTCGACCTCATCGAGAAGATGCACGAACTCGTGGAAAGCTACCGGGCCCTGGCCCCCGAGGACGGCACCGCGGACACCGAGCAGGTGCGCGTCCACACGCACGTCTTCCCCACCCACACGGACTGAGAGGCCGCCCCATGCATGCCGAGACCCATCTCGTACTGCACCGCACCCGCGCCACCGAGTTCCGGGCCGAGGCCGACGCGTACCGGCTGGCCGCCCGGACCGACGGGCCCGGCGCCCTGCGCACCCGGCTGGGCTGGACCCTCGTGGAGCTCGGCCTGCGTCTGGCCGCGCCGAGGACGGCTCCCGCCCTGTAGGACGGGGTGGAGGGCCGGGCCTAGTGCTGTGGCCGGAAAGGTTGCCGGAACCTTTCCGGTCGCAGCACTAGCAGCTCGGGACCGTGTCCAGGCCCTTGTCCAGGACCAGCAGGGCGTTGACCGCGCTCTTGAGGGTGGTCACCGGGACCAGGCGCAGACCCTTGGGGAGTTCGGACTTGGCGTCGGCGCACTCGGCCTCGGGGACCAGGAAGACGGTGGCGCCGTCCCGGCGGGCGGCCTGGGTCTTGAGGGCCACGCCGCCGACCGCGCCGACCGTGCCGTCGGCGTTGATGGTGCCCGTACCGGCGATGGTGCGGCCGCCCGTGAGGTCTCCGCCGTTTCCGTTGCCGTGGAGCTTGTCGACGATGCCGAGGGAGAACAGCAGGCCCGCACTGGGGCCGCCGACGTCGGCGAGCTTCAGCGTGACCTTGACCTTCTTGTCGCTGATGCCGAGGTACTTCAGGGCGGCCTGCGTGGCCGCGTCCTGGGACTGCCGCATCTGCTCCGCGTTGTGCTGCTCGATCTCCTTGACGCTGTTGCCGCTCGGGTAGACCGCGTCGCGCGGCATGACCGCCCGGTCGGTGGCGAACCAGCCGTCGATCACGTCCCCCAGCGAGACGTTCGCGTCCGGGCCGGTGGCCTCGATGGTCGTCATACGGAGCTGGCCGCTCGTGCTGCGGATGGGCGCGCCGGAGATGGTGATGACCTGGGTGCCCTTGTTCTCCCCAAGCACGTTCGCCGTCATCCCGGGCTGGGCCACCGAGAACGGCAGCGGCGCGAACACCGCCGTGGCGATCAGAGCCGCGACGGGCACCGCGCAGACGGCGAGGGCCTGGGAACGTGTGAGACGAGAGAGCACGGGATCAATCTATCCCCCGAACGACATCCGGCCACCCGACAGCCGTTCCCGGCCCCCAGGCGACGGTCGCACCGCCGACGGCCAGGACGGGGGTGGGCTCGACGGCACGGCACGGGTGGGCTCAGCGCACGGCACGAGTGGCCTCGGCAGCACGGCACGAGGTGCACCCGCCGCCACAGGGACAGCGAGAAGTAGCCGCCCCCACGGCACGAAGGGCGCCCGCCGCCACAGCACGACGTAAGCCGCCGCCAATGCACGCGGTACCCCCGCCGACACGGCACGAGATAAGCCGCTGCCACAACACGAAGTGCACCCGTCGGCACGGCACGACGTGGCCGCCGGCACAGCCCGAGGTGGGCGGCCGGGACAGCACGGGGCGACCTCCCGGGACGGCACGAGGTGGGCCGCCATCGCGGCACGAAGTGTGCCGCTGGCACAGCACGAGGTGGTCCGCCGGGACAGGACGGGGTGAGCCGCCGGGACAGCACAGGGTGGACCGCCACCGCGCGGCACGAGACGGGCCGCCGCCAATGCACGCGGTGCGCCCGCCGGCACAGCACGAGGTGGTCCGCCAGGACAGGACGGGGCGAGCCGCCGGGACGGCACGAGGTGGGCCGCCACCGCGGCACGAAGTGTGCCGCCGGCACAGCACGAGGTGGTCCGCCGGGACAGGACGGGGTGAGCCGCCGGGACAGCACAGGGTGGACCGCCACCGCGCGGCACGAGACGGGCCGCCGCCAATGCACGCGGTGCGCCCGCCGGCACAGCACGAGGTGGTCCGCCGGGACAGGACGGGGCGAGCCGCCGGGACAGCACGAGGTGGGCCGCCACCGCGGCACGAAGTGTGCCGCTGGCACCCCACGCGGTGCGCCCGCCACCACCGCACGGCGTAGGCCGCCGGCGCGGGGCCAGGCAGACCCCGCGGTAGCGGTTAGCGGAGGGCTTCCGCCACCTCGCGGGCCGCGTGTACGACGCGTGGGCCTACCCGTTCCGGTACGGAGTCCGCCAGCATGACGACCCCGACGCTGCCCTCGAGGCCCGTGACGCCGAGCAGCGGGGCCGCCGCCCCGCAGGCCCCGGCCTCCAGTTCGCCGTGGGTCAGGGTGCAGCCGGGGTCCACGGCCGGCTGCCGGCGGGCCGCGAGTATCGCCTTGCCCGCGGCGCCCCGTTCCAGGGCGTGCCGGAAACCGGCCCGGTAGGCCACGTGGTAGTCGGTCCACGTCGGTTCGACCACGGCGACGGCCAGCGCCTCCGTGCCGTCCACCAGCGTCAGATGCGCGGTCGCCCCGATGTCCTCGGCCAGCGACCGCAGCGCGGGCAGCGCCGCCTCCCGTACCAGCGGATGCACCTGGCGGCCCAGCCGCAGCACTCCCAGCCCGACCCGGGCGCGGCCGCCCAGGTCACGGCGGACGAGCGTGTGCTGCTCCAGGGTGGCGAGCAGCCTGTACACCACGGTCCGGTTGACGCCCAGTTTGTGCGACAGCTCGGTGACGGTCAGCCCGTGGTCCGTTTCGGCCAGCAGTTTGAGGACTCTCAGTCCCCGGTCGAGCGTCTGGGAGGTCTCCGCGGTCACGACGCCCACTCCTTAGTGGTGAGGTCGGCGGCCCTCTTCGCGTCGGGCACGTCACCGGGTCCCGTCGGTGACGTGCCGCAGAGGCCGCCGATCGGCCGGCGGTCCGGGCCGCCCCGGACTGAAGTCGCTTCACGGCTGCGCTCCGCGGCGGCCCTGCCACGGTGCGTCGGCGTAGCGGGACATTAGCGAAGCCGGTTCGCTGAGCGGAAGCCTCCGTCCAGAATCCGGTCACCGTCCGGTACGGAGTGCGGTGTTCCTCCCGATACGTACTCCGGCGGTGCCGTCGGACCACGCATCAGGAACGCGCGGTGGCACCCCCGTGTCACTTCATCCGCGTCGCCCACTCCTGCACCTTGGCGATGCGCTGGCTCAACTGACCCGCCGTCGCCTCGGCGCTGGGCGGGCCGCCGCACACCCGGCGCAGCTCGGTGTGGACGACCCCGTGCGGCTTGCCGCTCTGGTGGACGTACGCGCCGACCATCGTGTTGAGCTGTCGGCGCAGCTCCATCAGCTCCTTGTGGGACACCACCGGCCGCCGGTCGGCGGGCAGTTCGAGGAGGTCGGCCTCGGTGTCGGGCCGCTTGCGGCTGTGCGCGATCTGCCGGGCCTGCCGCTTCTGCAGCAGCATCTGCACCTGTTCGGGTTCGAGCAGGCCCGGGATGCCGAGGTAGTCCTGCTCCTCCTCGCTGCCCGGGTGGGCCTGCATGCCGAACTCGGCGCCGTCGTAAAGGACCCGGTCGAAGACGGCGTCGGACTCCAGCGCCTCGAAGGGCAGCATGTCCTGCTCGCCGGTGTCCTCGTCCTGCTCCCGGTTCGCCTCGTCCATCTCCTTCTCGGACTCGGCGTACGGGTCCTCCTCGCCGTCCTTCTTCGGCTTGTCGAGGGCGTGGTCGCGCTCGACCTCCATCTCGTTGGCGAAGGTCAGCAGGTCCGGGACGGTCGGCAGGAACACGGAGGCGGTCTCGCCCCGCCTGCGGGACCGTACGAAACGGCCCACGGCCTGGGCGAAGAAGAGCGGGGTGGAGATGGTGGTGGCGTACACCCCGACCGCGAGCCGGGGCACGTCGACGCCCTCGGACACCATGCGGACGGCGACCATCCAGCGGTCGTCGCCGCCGCTGAAGTCGTCGATCCGGTTCGAGGCGCCGGCGTCGTCGGAGAGGACGAGTGTCGCGCTGCTGCCCGTGATCTCGCGGATCAGCTTGGCGTAGGCGCGGGCGGAGTCCTGGTCGGAGGCGATGACCAGGGCGCCGGCGTCCGGGATGGCCTTGCGGACCTCGGTCAGCCGCTGGTCGGCGGCGCGCAGCACGGCCGGCATCCACTCGCCGCGCGGGTCGAGCGCGGTGCGCCAGGCCTGGCTGACGGCGTCCTTGGTCATCGGCTCGCCCAGCTTGGCCGCGATCTCGTCGCCCGCCTTCGTGCGCCAGCGCATGTTGCCGCTGTAGGAGAGGAAGATGACGGGCCGGACGACGCCGTCGGAGAGGGCGGAGCCGTAGCCGTAGGTGTAGTCGGCGGCCGAACGCCGGATACCGGCCCCGTCCTCCTCGTACGTGACGAACGGGATGGGGTTGGTGTCGGAGCGGAACGGCGTACCGGTGAGGGCGAGCCGGCGGGTCGCGGGCTCGAAGGCCTCCAGGCACGCCTCGCCCCACGACTTGGAGTCGCCGGCGTGGTGGATCTCGTCGAGGATGACGAGGGTCTTGCGCTGCTCGACGCGGTTGCGGTGCAGCATGGGGCGCACGCCGACACCGGCGTACGTCACGGCGACGCCGTGGTACGACTTGCCGAGCGGGCCCGCGCTGTACTCCGGGTCGAGTTTGATCCCTATCCGTGCGGCGGCCTCCGCCCACTGCTTCTTCAGGTGCTCGGTGGGCGCGACCACGGTCACCTGCTGGACGACGTGGTGGTGCAGCAGCCAGGAGGCCAGGGTCAGCGCGAAGGTCGTCTTTCCGGCGCCGGGGGTGGCCACCGCCAGGAAGTCGCGGGGCTGGGTCTGGACGTACTTCTCCATCGCGGCCTGCTGCCAGGCGCGCAGCTTCCCGGCGGTACCCCAGGGGGCGCGACCGGGGAAGGCGGGCGAGAGGTGATGCGAGTGGGACGAGCTGGCGGCGGTGGTAGTCACGGTCTCCGGTTCGCTGTGCTGGGGGGCTCGGCTACGTATGACGACCGGGCCACCCTACCGGCGGCCCGCCGGTGTCAACGCGCCGACGGCACGGCGTCACCCGGGGATGGGACTGAGGTCACATCTCTCGCTCCGCGAGCTCCCGCAGCGCCTCACCGATCACCTTGACTTCTTCGAGAGCGCCCGTCGCCACGCCGATGACCAGGCGCTCGGCGGCGTCGATGTCCGGGCGCAGCTGCACGTTGTTCAGCGCCAGGAAGACGACGCAGGACGTCCAGGCCGTGCGCTTGTTCCCATCCATGAAGGGACGGTTGATGGCCAGCGACTGCAGGAGTGCCGCCGCCTTGTCGTACAGGTCGGTGTACGCCTCCTGCCCGAACATCGAAGCTGACGGCCGGTGCACCGCCGACTCCAGCAGGCCCGCGTCACGCACGACGACTTTCTGATCGTCCACGGCGAGTTCGGCGATGGCCAGGACGCCCTCGGCCGACAGATAGATGCACGTCACTTCAGCCGCTCCAGGAGCTCTGCCCACTTGGCGGTCTGCTCCTTGGCCGCCTTGCGGACCAGCGCCTCGTGCGCCGTCCTGGCCAGGTAGTCGTCCACGGCCCTCAGCACTATCGCGTGCATGCTGACGCCCTCCTCCTCGGCACGCAGCTTCAGAGCTTCCGTCTGGTCGTCACGGAGACGCAGGTTCATGGCCATACCAGAACAGTACCAACGAGGTGGGGTCAAAGTGGTACCAGTCAGGAGTGAACCCGCAGCCGCCGCGTCACCCACACCCCCGCCAGGGCCACCGCCGCCATCGGCAGGAACACCACCGCGAACGCCGCCGGGTGGGAGGCGGAGGTCGTCGCGGTCGTGTGGGCCACCGTGCCGCCGCCGAGCGCGGCGAAGGCGGCGCCGCCCGCGGCGAGCAGGACGACGTTGGAGAGGGCGTCGGAGATCTGCAGGGCCGCGGAGTTGGTGCCGGCCTCCTCAGGGGCGGACAACCGCAGCAGCAGCACGCTGGTGGAGGCGATGACCAGGCCCATGCCGAAGCAGCCGAAGGCCCAGGCCACGGCGACCGTCCAGACCGGGACGGCCTCGATCAGCACACTGGGCGCGGCGGCGATGGCCGCGGCCACCAGCACCATCCCGAGGGTCATCAGCCGCTCCCGGTGCTGCGCCATCCGCGGCCGCGACTGCACCCATGAGCCCAGCGCCCAGGTGACCCCGCCCGCCGCGAGGGAGAACCCGGCGAGCGTCGGGGACAGCCCCCGCTGGGTGACGAGCATCAGCGGCACGAAGGACTCGGCGGCGATGAACGAGCCCGCCGCGACCCCACGCAGCAGCACCACGGACGGCAGTCCGCGCGCCGCCCGGTACGTGCCGCGCGGCAGCAGCCCCCGCACGGCCGGGACCAGCAGCGCGGCCCCCGCCACTCCGGGCAGCAGCGACAGCCAGCGCAGGTCCTGGGCCGCGTACTGCAGCAGCCCGGCGCCCAGGGAGATGCCGAGGGCGAGCCGGATGCGGCGCAGGTCGAAGGAGGACCGCTCAGCGCCCTCCCCCGCACTCTCCCCCACCGGGCCGCCCGCCCGCCGCCGTATCTGCGGCAGGGCGATGGCCAGCGGGAACACCACGAGCACCGGGATGCCGACGAACACCCAGCGCCAGCCCAGGTGTTCCGTCACGGCGCCCGAGGCGAGCGGGCCGACGATCGACGGGACCACCCAGGCCGCGGCGAACGCCGCCATGATCGACGGGCGCAGCCGCTCGGGGTAGGCCCGGCCGACGACGACGTACAGGGCGACGATCACCAGGCCGCCGCCGAGTCCCTGCACGGCCCGCCCCGCGATGAACACCCACATCGTGCTCGCCGTTCCCGCCAGCAGCAGCCCGGCCACGAACGAGCCGATCCCCGCGGTCAGCGGTGCCAGGGGGCCCCGGCGGTCCGACCACTGCCCGGAGAGGACCATCCCGAACAGGCTGGTGGTGAAGAACCCGGAGAACGCGAACGCGTACAGCGACACCCCGTCCAGTTCCCGCGCCGCGACGGGCATCGCCGTACCGACGGCGGTCGCCTCGAAGGCGATCAGCAGGACGACGGAGACGATCCCGATGCTCAGCGCCCGGTGGTTGCGGCTCAGCACGGTGTCGGTCGCCACGTCGTGGGGACCGGATCTGTCAGAGATGTCCGCGACCTCGGTGTCGCGTGGTTCCAGGGCGCTCATGGTCGCCAGCGTAAGGTGCGCAGCCCACTTTGGCCCCTGTCGGGAGTCGGCCCGTGGCCGGGACCTTGGTCGTAGGCCGTGCGACCGAGCGGTTCAGCGGCGGGCGGCCCGGCGGCGCAGGAGCCAGAGGGTGAAGGCGAGGGTGGAGACGTCCTTGGTGAGGGGGGCCGGGGCGGCTTCGGGGCCGGTCCAGGTGAGGACCGCGCCGGTGGTGCCGTCGACCAGCAGGCTGCTGCCGCCGGCGAAGCGTCCGAGGCGTATCAACTGGTGTGCGCGGGCGGGGAGTTCGTCCGGCCAGAAGTCGTCGGGGCACTCGTCGGCGCAGAACTCGGCGAGCGTCGGCAGGGGTACGTCGGTGTCGGACTGGAGGAGTACGCCGTCCTCGGGCAGGCCCGTGTCGCGCAGGAAGCGGCGGGTGGGCTCGTGGGTGAGCGTGGCGGGGAAGTCGACTTCCTCGTAGCGCGCGATCCGGCCGTGGCCGAACTCACGGTGCAGCAGGCGGGCGCGCAGGTCGAGGGTCAGCCCGGAGGCGGTGCCGGGCCTCACGGCCGGCACCGCCGGGCGGACACGGGCCGCCGGACGGGTGGGAGCCGCCGCCGGGCGGAACGCGAACTCGCCGTACCCGCGGCGCAGATCGCGGCGCAGATCGCGGCCCGCCTCGGGCAGGGTGATCACCCTGACAACGGTGTCGGTCGTGCTCATCGCTCCCCCGTGCGGTTCGGTTCAGGTTCCGGAACGGACGGCGTCCCGGGCTGGGCGGGTCCGGCGCCGCGCCTCGGGCGACGGCCCTCGTCTCCACTGCCCGAAGACTACGCCCCCTCACTGACAACGCCCCAGAACGGAAGACGCCGGGCGGGCGCCCGGCGTTCCCTTCCGGCCCGGGTCACCGCGGGCGAACACCGCTCACTGCGTGGTCACGACCGCGGCCTGCGGGCGGATCGGCAGGCGGTTGACGGGACGGCCCGTGGCGGCTCGCACCGCGGAGGCGACGGCCGCCGGGGAGGTCACCACCGGTACCGCGCTGACCGCCTTCGCTCCGAAGGGGGCGACGACGTCCCGCTCCTCGACCAGTTTCACGATCCGGACGTCGGGCGCGTCCAGGGCGGTGGGCAGGGCGTAGCCGGTGAGGTCGGGGTGGCGGACCAGTCCGCGCGGGGTGCGCAGGTTCTCGGTGAGGGCGATGCCCACGCCCTGGGTGACACCCCCCTCGATCCGGGCGGCCAGCTGGGCCGGGTTGAGCACCCGGCCCACGTCCTGGGCGAGAGCCATCTCCACGACCCGCACCGAGCCCAGTTCGATGTCCACGTCCACCACCGCGCGGATGGCGCAGAAGGCCAGGCCCACGAAGGCGTCGCCCTGGCCCGACTCGTTCAGCGGCTCGGTGGGGTGCGGGCGGCACTGGGCGGTCGCCCACAGCTCCTTGCCGTCCAGCGCCTCCGTGACCGTGGTCGACAGCACGCCGTCGTACGACGTGATCTTGCCGTCGGTGATCTGGAGCAGCTCGGTGGACATGCCGAACTTGTGGGCGAGCGGCTGGAGGAGCTGGGTGCGGACCATCTTCGCCGCGCGTTCCACCGCGCCGCCCGACACCCAGGTGTGGCGGCCGCGGCAGCCGGCGCCGGCCGGCGGCTGGTCGGTGTCGACCGGGGCCACGTGCACCTCGTCGATGCCGAGCGTGTCCTGGACGATCTGCCGGGCGAGCGTCGTGAAGCCCTGGCCGGACTCCACCGCCGCGCACAGCACCGTCGCCACGCCGTCCTGGACCCGCACGGTCGCCGTGGAGACCTCGTCGGCGCCCTCGGCGCCGAGCATGTGCACCATGCCCAGGCCGTAGCCCACGCCCCGGCGCACCGCGCCCGGTTCGCCCGCTCCCTCGAGGCCGCCGGGCAGCAGCCACTCGTCCTCGGGGACGTCCTTGGGTAGTGGCGGCAGCGGGTGGTCCCGTACGGCCTGGAGCAGTTCGGCGACCGGGGCCGGGCACGTCACCGTCTGGCCGGTCGGCAGCACGTCGCCGGTCGCCATGACGTTGCGCAGGCGCACCTCGGCCGGGTCCAGGCCGAGTTTCTTGGCCAGCTTGTCCATCTGCGCCTCGTAGGCGGCGCACACCTGCATCGCGCCCTCGCCGCGGACATGGCCGGAGGGCGGGTTGTTGGTGCGCACGGCCCAGCCCTCGATGAAGGCGTTCGGGACGACGTAGGGACCGCAGGCGAAGGACACGGCGGCGGCGAGGGCGTCGGAGGACGTGTCGGCGTAGGCGCCCGCGTCCAGCAGGATCTGCGCCTCGACCTTGACCAACGTGCCCTCGGCGTCGGCGTGGTGGCGGTAGCGCAGGAGTGTCGGGTGGCGGTGGGTGTGGCCCAGGAACGACTCCTCGCGGGTCGCCGTGAGCTTCACCGGGCAGCCGGTCCTCAGCGCCAGCAGGCCGAGCGGGAGCTGGAAGCCCTGGTCCTCGCGGTCGGCCGTGGCACCCGGCACACCGGTGACGACGATCTTCACGCGCTCGGGTTCCAGCCCGTAGCAGGCGGCGAGCGCGTCGCGGTCGGCGTGCGGGTCGGTGGAGGCCAGGTACAGCTCCACGCCGCCGTCGGGGCGGGGCACCGCGAGACCGGCCTCGGCGCCGATGGGGGCCGGATCCTGGCGGCCGATGCGGTACAGGCCCTCGACGACGACCTCGCCGGCCGCCTCCGGGTCGCCGTGGCGCAGCGGGATGTGTCGGATCAGGTTGCCGTCGGGGTGCAACGGCTCGGCCTCGAAGGCCTGTTCGGGGTCGGTCACCGGGTCGAGCACCTCGTACTCGACGATGACGGCGGCGGCGGCCATCCGCGCGGTGTCCGGGTGGTCGGCGGCGACGGCCGCGATGGGCTCGCCGTGGTGGCGTACGACCTCGGAGGCGAACACCGGGCGGTCGGGCGTGCCGCGGCCGTACACCGGGCGGCCCGGGACGTCCTCGTGGGTGACGACGGCCCGTACGCCGGGCATCTCGCGCGCGTGTGCCGTGTCGATGGACACGATGCGCGCGTGCGGGTGCGGCGAGCGCAGTACGGCCGCCCACAGCAGGCCCTCGGCCCACAGGTCGGCCGCGTACGGGAAGGTGCCCTCCGTCTTGGCGCGGGCGTCGGCGGCCGGCAGCGAGGAGCCGAGACCGTGCGGCAGGGGTTCGGGCGCGGGGGCGGTCTCCGCGGCGGCGGTGGCGGCTTCGTTGCTCACGCCTGGCCTCCGTCCTGGCCGTAGGGGTCGTGCGGTGCCGGGGTGTCGAACGCGGAGGGGTGGACCCCGCCGGCGCCCGGACCCGCCTGGTGGGGGATGCGCGGCTCGTCGGCCTCCTGCTCGGCCTCGTCCGCCGCGGTGTGCGCCTCGCGTTCGGTGACGACCTCCTTGACGGCCTGGAGGACGCCCCGGTAGCCCGTGCAGCGGCACAGGTTGCCGCACAGTGCCTGGCGGGTCTCCAGCTCGGTCGGGTCCGGGTTGCCCTCCAGCAGGTCGTGCACGGTCATCGCCATGCCGGGCACGCAGAAGCCGCACTGCACCGCGCCGCACCGGGCGAGCGCCCGCTGCACGTCCGAGGGCTGCCCGTCCACGGCCAGTCCCTCGACCGTGCGCACCTCGCTGCCGGCCGCGGTGACCGCGGGCACCAGGCAGGAGGCGACCAGGCGTCCGTCGACCTGTACGTTGCAGGCGCCGCACTCGCCCTGCGAGCAGCCGTCCTTGGCGCCCGCAAGCCCGAGCCGCTCGCGCAGCACGTACAGCAGCGACTCGCCGATCCAGGCGTCGGTGACGGGCCGGTCGGCGCCGTTGACGCGCAGCACGTACGAGGCGAGCGGGTGCTCGTCCTGCGGGGGCGCGGGAGGCGGGTCCTCCTCGGTGGCGGCGTCCGGCTGTCCGGCGTCCGGGCCGGCGGCCGCGCCGTCCGGGGCCGCGGAGCCGGAGCCCGTGACGGGCTCTCCGGCGACCCGGGAGGGCGACTCGGACTCCTGGGGCGAGCCGGGCCACGCGGGCGGCTCGGCGGGCCCCTCGGCGGCCTCCATGACCCCTCGGACGTCCTCGCCGGCCTCGCCGGCCTCGACCGCGCCGGAGGCCGGCCGCGGGGAGTGCGCGCCGGACTCGGCCGGGGACTCGGACCGGGGCGGCGAGGCCTGGACGCCGTGTTCCGCGCGGAGTTGGGCTTGCCGCTCCGCCGGGGAGCCGGTGGTGCCCTGTCCGTGCGCAGCCCCCGGTCCCGGAGCGGCGGCGGTGTCCGCGCCGGGGCCGGTCACGGTCGGCGGGAACGGCCGGGCGGCCTCCGCCGCCGGCTCCTCGCCCGCTTGCCGAACTCCCGCCGGACGGCCGTCCGCACGGCCCGCGCCCGGAGCCGTCGGCTCTCCTTCACGCGCGCCGTCCGCCGAAGTCCCGGCCCTGTAAGCATCCTGGACCGCCCCGGCACCATACGCGGCCGCGCCGGGCCCTCCGGCCGGGGAACCACCACCGGTCACACCACCTGCAGCGGGAGCCCCCGGCAACCGCACGTCCGCGCGCGAGCCGTCCGCCACCGTCCCGTACGCGGCTTCAGCCGCCCCGGCACCGTGTCCGCCACCGTCCGGCCGCCCGGCCGGGGAACCACCACCGGCCACACCGTCCGCAGGGGAAGCCCCCGGCAACCCCACGTCCGCGCGTGTGCCGTACGCCGCCTCGGCCGCCCCGGCACCCTGTCCGTCACCGCCCGGCCCTCCGGCCGGGAACGCGGTGCCGGTCGGTCCGTTCTCGTAGGCGTTCGCGGTCGGTGCGCTCCCGTGCGGGCCGCCCGCCGGGGGCTCGCCGGGCTGTCCGGGCGCTTCGGCTTCGGTGCGGGGGCGGCTCCAGGCCTGGCCGACCTCCTCCGTGGCCCACGGGGCGGCCGCGCCGCCGGGGAGGGTGGCCGGAGGGGTACCGCCCCACTGCTGGACCAGCGACGACGTGGTGAACTCGCCTGATTCGTCCGGGATGTCACCCCCGGCGACCGGGATCGACCACTGTCCGGTCACGTCCTGTCCGGGCGCGGGAGGGGCCTGAGCGGCCGGGCCCGCCTGGCCCGCCTGCGTCTCGTCGAAGTTCCACTGCTGGGTGGCCTCCGGACGGTACGTGAACCGGTCGCCCGCGCCCGCGTCCTGCGGCACGGCGTTCGGGTCGGGCCACTGGGCGCCCTGGGCGGGCGTGCCCGGCGCGGCCCAACTGCCCGTACCCGCCGGGTCGTTCGCTGCAGGTGGGGCGGGCGTGACCGCTATCGGCGGCGGCACGTAGCCGTGGCCGGGCGCCGCGAGCGGGCTGTGGGCGGCCAGGAGGGCGTCGATGCCGCCCTCGGGCAGCTTCACGAACGCGGTGGCGCCGTCGTCGTACTCGCCCTGCGGCAGCGGGTCCCATCGGCCGCCGCTGCCCGGCGTGCCCTCCGCGTGCTGGTCGTCGGTCACGACAGCGCCCTCCCCAGTGCTCGTCGGGCCAGCGCGGCGACGATGCGCCGCAGGTGCAGTACGGCGGGCGGAAGCTGCTGCACGGAGCCGTCCTCGGCCGGGACCGGATCGGGGATGCAGGCCGCGGCCACGTACTCGCCGAAGGCGTTCTGCGCCTCCGGGACGATCACGCGGCCGTTGTCCCAGTCGATGAGCTGGGCCACCCAGCGCTCGGCGTCCAGCGGCCGCAGCGGCATCGGCGCTATGGCGCCCACCGCGCACCGCACCCCGCGCCGGGCCGGGTCGAGGACCAGTGCCACGGACGCGACCGCGCGGCCCGGTCCGGTGCGGCCGGTCGCCTTGAGGAAGACCTGCGGCGCGTGCAGCAGCGGCACGCGCACGTAGCCGATGAGCTCGCCCGCACGGAGCATCTCCACGCCGGCCAGCAGGTGCGACACCGGGATCTCGCGGCGGGATCCGCCCGGGCCCGCGATGATCAGGATCGCCTCCAGGGCGGCCAGCACCGGCAGCGCGTCCCCGGTGGGGGCGGCGGAGGCGACGTTGCCGCCCAGGGTGCCCGCGTTGCGGATGTGCGGCGGGCCCGCGGCGCGCGCCGCAGCGGCCAGCGCCGGGATCAGCGCGGCGAAGTCGGGGCGCCCCATGCGCGCGTGGGTGAGGCCGGCGCCGAGCAGCGCGTGGCCGTCCTGGTACTGCCAGCCGCGGATCTCGCTGATCCGGCCGAGGCCGACCAGCGCGGTGGGCCTGAGCTGCCCCGAGTTGACGGCGGCCATGAGGTCGGTGCCGCCCGCCACGGGCACCGCGGCCGGCATGGCGGCGAGTGCCGCCACCGCCTCGTTCAGCGTCGTGGGCAGCGTGACGGCCTGCGCCGCCTGAGGTGCGTGCGTGGTCAAAACCGGCTGCCCCTTCCCGCTGCCCCCACTGGTCCCACCTGTGCTGCCGTACGGTACGTGCCGACAAGGCGGACGTGGCAACTCTGGCACATCTTCGCAGGGCCCGAAGACAGGGGTCCGCTAGGTGGCATTCGCCCACCTCATCGGAGACATGGTCCGTTTTGGCACACCATCACCGATGCGAGCGAATTCCCACTCTTCGCTGACTCTTGCGGTCTTTTTCCGGCACCTGTTCGAGACGGCGGGCGGAGCCGGCCGTTCCGCTACCTCGGCGGCGGGCCGTCGAGGGGCCGCCCGAGGATGCCAGGGCGCCGCTGCCACGGGTGCGGCCCGGTGGGCGGCCGGTAGCGGACGCCCAGGGCGTCCAGACGCCCGTAGTGGGCGGTCATCCGCCGCTCGAAATCCGGGAAGTCCCGTTCCGCCGGGGCGGGCAGGGCACTCCAGGCCACCTCGGCGAACGCGGCCAGTCTGGGGAACGCCTGGTAGTCCACGCGCGCCTGATCCTCCATCACCTCGGTCCACACGTTGGCCTGCGCGCCCAGCACATGGCGGGCCTCGGCCGCGTCCAGCTCCGGGGGGACCGGCTCGAACCGGTAGACGTCCTCGAGGGTGCGCACGAAACCGATCGGCACGGGCTCGTCCTCGCCCGGGGCCTGGCGGTGGTCCAGGTACACCTCCTGCTCGGGGCACATGACGACGTCGTGGCCGGCCCGCGCGGCGGCGATCCCGCCCGCGTACCCGCGCCAGGACGACACCGCGGCCCCCGCCGCAAGGCCGCCCTCCAGGATCTCGTCCCAGCCGATGAGCCTGCGCCCGCGCGCGGTGAGCCAGGCGTCGAAGTGGCCGACGAACCAGGCCTGGAGCTCGTCCTCGCCGGCCAGTCCGAGTTCCGCGATCCGCGCCCGCGCGGTGGGCGAGGCCCGCCACTGCTCCTTGGGGCACTCGTCACCGCCGATGTGGAGGAACCGCGAGAACCCTGAGGAGCCGTTGGACGTCACGGCGTCCGCGGGGAACAGGTCGAGCAGTTCCTCGAAGACGCCCTCGTAGAAGCGCAGGGTGGTGTCGGTGGGGGCGAGGACGTTCGGGTTGACGCCCCAGTCGTCCCAGACGGTGAGGGCGGCGGTGTCGACGACGTCGGTGTTGCCGAGTTCCGGGTACGCGGCGATGGCGGCCTGCGAGTGCCCGGGCACGTCGATCTCGGGGACGACGGCGATGTGCCGCTCGGCCGCGTAGGCGACGATCTCCCGGATGTCGTCCTGGGTGTAGTGGCCGCCGTGCGGTTTGTCCTCCCACAACGGGGACGCCCGGTGGCCGAATCTCGTCCGCGCCCGCCAGGAGCCGACCTCCGTCAGCCTCGGGTACCGCTTGATCTCGATCCGCCAGCCCTGGTCGTCCGTCAGGTGGAAGTGCAGCACGTTGAGTTTGTGCGCGGCCATCAGGTCGAGGTAGCGCAGGACGCCGTCCTTCGGCATGAAGTGGCGGGCCACGTCGAGCATCAGGCCGCGCCAGCGGAAGCGGGGGGCGTCCTCGATCACCCCCGCCGGGACCGCGTGGGCGGCGTCCGGCCGCAGGGGGGCGCGCCGGAAGGCGTCGGGGCCGAGCAGCTGGCGCAGGGTCTGCGCACCCCAGAACACCCCGGCCGGGGAGCCGCCGCGAATCTCGACGCCCCGGCCGGCGACGGCGGCGAGCCGGTACGCCTCGGGCTCCAGGGAGTCGTCCAGGCGCAGCCGTACGGAGTCCGGGTCGTCCTCGGCGCCGGGCGGGAGGGGCAGGCCGAGGGCCGAGCCGAGCGTGCCGCGCAGCCAGCGTTCGGTGCCGCCGGTGCCCTCGGCGGCCCACAGGGTGGTGCCCCGGTCGAGCGGTACGGCGCGGTCCGGGGAGCCGGCCGCGGCGCGCGGGGCCGGAATCACGTCGGTCATGCCACCCATGGGTAGCGTCGGCCGCGACGCAGCGCAACGAGCGTTGCACATCGTGCACAGGCCGTCCGACGACACAGGCCCCCGAGGCACGCCGGAGCGCGCCTCGGGGGCCCTGCGAGTCTCTGCCGAGCGGGGAGCCGGTTACTTCTTCTTGTCGTCGCCGCCTTCGCCGCCGCCGCTCATGGATTCGTAGATCTCCTTGCACAGCGGGCAGACGGGGTACTTCTTCGGGTCGCGGCCCGGCACCCACACCTTGCCGCACAGCGCCACGACGGGCGTACCGTCGAGGGCGCTCGCCATGATCTTGTCCTTCTGGACGTAGTGGGCGAAGCGCTCGTGGTCGCCGTCGCCGTGGGACACCTGCGGCGTCGGCTCGACGAGGGTACCCGTACCAGTGCCGCGCTCGGGCTCGAGAGTGCTCATACGGCAAGGGTACTGAAGGGCCCGGGCATCAGTTGAGCGAAGGGTCGTCCGGATATGTGGCGACCATCGCCAGTTCGTTGCGCTGGCGGCGCAGCACCTCGCGCCACAGCCTCTCGGGGGACGGGCAGGACACGTCGCCGGGTTCCGACTCGACGACGTACCAGGCCCCTTCCGCCAGCTCGTCCTCGAGCTGGCCGGGGCCCCAGCCGGCGTACCCGGCGAAGATCCGCAGCGAGCCGAGGGCGGAGGCCAGCAGCTCGGGAGGTGCCTCCAGGTCGACGAGACCGATCGCGCCGTGCACCCGGCGCCAGCCCAGCGGGGCGCCCTCGCCGGAGCCGCCGGGGATGACGGCGACGCCCAGTGCGGAGTCCAGCGACACCGGGCCGCCCTGGAAGACGACGCCGGGCTCCCCGGTGAGATCCGCCCAGCCCTCCAGGATGTCGCCCACGTCCACGGGGGTGGGACGGTTGAGGACGACACCGAGGGAGCCCTCCTCGTCGTGGTCGAGAAGGAGCACCACCGCACGGTCGAAGTTCGGGTCCGCCAGGGCGGGCGTGGCCACGAGCAGCCGCCCTGTGAGCGAGGACACCTCGGTCATGCCAGACATGATCCCGCATCTTCCCTGCGCATGGGGAGCCAATCCGGCTACGGGGGTGAGCGCAGCTCAGGGGACACGGAAGCGTCACCGGCGCACGGCGGCCGCGGTGACCGCACGTGCCCGGTGCTCAACGGGGCGTGTTGGCGCAGGGTCCTGAGCCAACCCGGGCCGCCGACGGGCTTTCTGAAGGGGGGCGCATGGCGATTACCCTGTCTGTCCGGCCCCCTCCGAAGTGATCGGCCGGACCCTGCCCACCTCATCGGAACGCGAGATACATGACCGTCAACGGCACTGATGACGTACTGCTTGTCCACGGCGGAACCCCGCTGGAGGGCGAGATCCGTGTCCGCGGTGCGAAGAACCTCGTACCGAAGGCCATGGTCGCCGCCCTGCTGGGAGGTGAACCAAGTCGCCTCCGCAACGTTCCGGACATCCGTGACGTGCGTGTCGTGCGCGGTCTGCTGCAACTGCACGGGGTGACGGTCCGTCCGGGTGACGAACCGGGTGAGCTGGTGCTCGACCCGACCCGGGTGGAGAGCGCGAATGTCGCCGACATCGATGCCCACGCGGGCTCCTCGCGCATCCCGATCCTGTTCTGCGGGCCGCTGCTGCACCGCCTGGGGCACGCGTTCATCCCCGGCCTGGGCGGCTGCGACATCGGCGGCCGGCCCATCGACTTCCACTTCGACGTGCTGCGGCAGTTCGGCGCGGTCATCGAGAAGCGGGCGGACGGGCAGTACCTGGAGGCGCCCAAGGGGCTGCGGGGTACGAAGATCCAGCTGCCGTACCCGTCCGTCGGCGCGACCGAGCAGGTGCTGCTGACGGCCGTGCTGGCCGAGGGTGTCACCGAGCTGTCCAACGCGGCCGTGGAGCCGGAGATCGAGGACCTGATCTGCGTCCTGCAGAAGATGGGCGCGATCATCGCGATCGACACCGACCGCACGATCCGGATCACGGGTGTGGAGAAGCTCGGCGGCTACACCCACCGGGCCCTTTCGGACCGGCTGGAGGCCGCGTCCTGGGCGTCGGCGGCGCTGGCGACCGAGGGCGACATCTACGTCCGCGGCGCCCAGCAGCGGTCGATGATGACCTTCCTGAACACCTACCGGAAGGTCGGCGGCGCGTTCCAGATCGACGACGAGGGCATCCGCTTCTGGCATCCGGGCGGCCAGCTGAAGTCCATCGCGCTGGAGACGGACGTGCACCCCGGTTTCCAGACCGACTGGCAGCAGCCGCTGGTGGTCGCCCTGACCCAGGCCACGGGCCTGTCGATCATCCACGAGACGGTGTACGAGTCGCGTCTGGGCTTCACCTCCGCGCTCAACCAGATGGGCGCCCACATCCAGCTCTACCGCGAGTGCCTGGGCGGCTCCGACTGCCGCTTCGGCCAGCGCAACTTCCTGCACTCCGCCGTGGTGTCCGGCCCGACCCGGCTCCAGGGCGCCGACCTGGTCATCCCCGACCTGCGCGGCGGCTTCTCCTACCTGATCGCGGCCCTGGCCGCCCAGGGCACCTCCCGTGTCCACGGCATCGACCTGATCAACCGCGGCTACGAGAACTTCATGGAGAAGCTCATGGAACTGGGCGCCAAGGTGGAACTCCCCGGCCAGGCCCTCGGCTGATCCACGATCCCCCAGCCGGGCCGGCCGACGCCGCCCCGGCTGGGGGTCCGGGGGTCATCCCCCGGGCAGGCACAGCCTCCCGGCCGGGCCCTCGGCTGATCCGCGCTGCCCCGGTGGCCGCCGGGGGAAGGTGTGTACGACGTTGGGGCGGCCCCCGGTGAGGGGGACCGCCCCATGGGCGTCGTGGTGGCCTGAGGGCCGGCCTGCAGCGCCTCGTACGCCGTCCCGCGGCGTACGAGGCTGCGAGGTCACTTGCCCTTGGCCGCTTCCTTGAGCTTGCTGCCCGCGGAGACCTTCACGCTGTAGCCGGCCGGGATCTGGATCGGCTCGCCGGTCTGCGGGTTGCGAGCGGTGCGAGCGGCACGGTGGGTGCGCTCGAAGGTCAGGAAACCAGGGATGGTGACCTTCTCGTCCCCCTTGGAGACGATGTCGCCGACGACGTCGGCGAACGCGGCCAGCACGGCGTCGGCGTCCTTGCGGGTCACCTCGGCACGGTCGGCCAGCGCGGCCACCAGCTCACTGCGGTTCATGTTGTTACTCCCGTGTTCTTCTTGCCGTTGCGGCGAGGCCGCATGTTGGGCACAGCGAAGCCGATGCTGCCAGGTTCCTCGGTGAGTCCCCGGACCCGGGTCCGTCGCCGAACCCTCGCGCCCAGAGAGGCATCCTGCCCCCACCTGCGGCGCGAATGCCAATCCGGCACCCATAGGAGTCGTGAGAACACCCTTGGGAGTCACACGAAGAGATGCCCGAGCCTGGCCGTCACGATAAGGCTCCACCGGCGGTGGGGTGCTTCGCGACGCGCCGGTTTCCCGACGCCGTGGCAATCGTCACGCCGTTGCCTCCGTCTTCGCGGCCGCCTCCCGGACCGCCCCGGCCACCGCGCCGGCGACCTTCTCGTTGAAGACGCTCGGGATGATGTAGTTCGGGTTCAGCTCGTCCGCCGTGACCACGTCGGCGAGGGCGTGCGCGGCGGCCAGCATCATCTCCGTGTTGACGGTCCGGGACTGCGCGTCCAGCAGGCCGCGGAAGACACCCGGGAAGACCAGCACGTTGTTGATCTGGTTGGGGAAGTCGGAGCGACCGGTGGCCACAACTGCCGCCGTCTGACGGGCAATTGCCGGGTCCACCTCGGGGTCGGGGTTCGCGAGCGCGAACACGATCGCACCCTCCGCCATGGCGGCCACGTCGTCGCCGTCGAGCACGTTGGGCGCCGAGACGCCGATGAAGACGTCCGCGCCGTGCACGGCCTCCTTCAGCGTGCCGGTCAGGCCCTCCGGGTTGGTGTTGTCCGCGATCCAGCGCAGCGGGGAGTCCGGGGCGGCCCCGACGAGGTCCTCACGGCCGGCGTGCACCACACCGTGGATGTCGGCGACGACAGCGTTCTTCACGCCCGCCGCGAGCAGCAGCCGCAGGATCGCCGTGCCGGCCGCGCCGGCGCCGGACATCACCACGCGCACGCTGTCGATCGACTTGCCCACCACGCGCAGCGCGTTGGTCAGCGCGGAGAGCACGACGATCGCGGTGCCGTGCTGGTCGTCGTGGAAGACGGGGATGTCGAGGGCCTCGCGCAGCCGGGCCTCGATCTCGAAGCAACGGGGCGCGGAGATGTCCTCCAGGTTGATGCCCGCGAAGCCGGGGGCGATCGCCTTGACGATCTCGACGATCGCGTCGCTGTCCTGGGTGTCCAGGCAGATCGGCCAGGCGTCGATGCCGGCGAAGCGCTTGAAGAGGGCCGCCTTGCCCTCCATGACCGGCAGTGCGGCCTTCGGGCCGATGTTGCCCAGGCCCAGCACGGCCGAGCCGTCGGTCACGACCGCAACCGAGTTGCGCTTGATGGTCAGGCGCCGGGCGTCCTCGGGGTTCTCCGCGATAGCCATGCACACGCGGGCCACACCGGGGGTGTAGACCATGGACAGGTCGTCACGGTTGCGGATGGGGTGCTTGGACGCCATCTCGATCTTGCCGCCGAGGTGCATGAGGAACGTACGGTCCGAGACCTTGCCCAGCGTGACGCCCTCGATGCCGCGCAGCTTCTCGACGATCTCCTCGGCGTGGGACGTCGAGGTGGCCGCGATGGTGACGTCGATACGGAGCCTCTCGTGGCCCGACGCGGTGACGTCGAGGCCGGTCACCGAGCCTCCGGAGGACTCCACGGCCGTGGTGAGCTGCGATACGGCGGTTCCGCCCGCCGGCACCTCCAGACGGATGGTCATCGAGTAGGAGACGCTGGGCGCCGTTGCCATGGCCGACTTCCTCTGCTTTCACCGTGTCGCGAAGTTCTGCCGTCCGATCGTCGCACCTACCCCCGAGTACGTGCCAGCCGCCCCGGGTTGTGGACGTAGTGTTCACCGAGAGGTGCAGTTTTCGGAAACTGAATTCCACCATACGAGAACTGTCGAGGGACGGAAGATGCGCAGGCGGCAAAAGAGGCCCACGTCACATGAGTGACGTGGGCCTCCTGGAGATTTGTATGACACCGACCCGCCATGCTCGCCTCGCGGCAAGTGGTCGCTCGTAGCGACGAAGGTTGGGCCCGGGGGCTTGGATCGGGCCGGTGTCGTACCCAGGCTAACAAACGGATGCCTCATGGCCATTCCCGTCGCTGCGGTTACCCCGGGTTCAGTCCCGCAGCAGATCCGGCACCCCGGCCCCGTCCGGCTCGTCCCGCTCCCCGGAGACCACCGTCAGCTGCTGGGTGGCCCTGGTCAGCGCCACGTACAGGACCCGCAGGCCGGCCGGGGACTCGTCCGCGATCTCCGCGGGCGAGACGACGATCGTCGCGTCGTACTCCAGACCCTTGGCCTCCAGGCTGCCGAGGGCCACCACCCGGTCGCCGAGCCCGGCCAGCCAGCGCCGGGCCTCCTCACGCCGGTTCATGGCGACGACCACGCCGACCGTGCCGTCCACCAGGTCCAGCAGTCGCTCGGCCTCCGCCCGCGCGCTCTTCTCCACGGAGCCCCGGACGACGGCGAAGCGCGGCTCCACCCCGGTGGAGCGCACCGCCGTCGGCGCGGTGGAGCCGGGCATGGCCAGGGCGAGGACCTTCGAGGCCAGGTCGGCGATCTCCGCCGGGTTGCGGTAATTCACGGTCAGCTCGAAGCGGCGGCGCGGCCGGGTGCCCAGGGCCTCGTCGCGGGCCTCGGCCGCCTCGTCCGGGTCGGACCAGGAGGACTGGGCGGGGTCGCCGACGACCGTCCAGGTGGCGTGCCGGCCGCGGCGGCCGACCATCCGCCACTGCATGGGCGTGAGGTCCTGCGCCTCGTCCACGATGACGTGCGCGTACTCGGTGCGCTCCTGCGCGAGGCGCTCCGCCCGCTCCCGCTGCGACTCCTCGCGTACGGGCATCAGCTCCTCGAGACCGGTGAGGTGGTCCAGCGGGTCCAGTTCGCGCTTCCGGCGCGGCCGGG
Organism: Streptomyces sp. NPDC004721; assembly: GCF_053601495.1. Taxonomy (NCBI): domain Bacteria; kingdom Bacillati; phylum Actinomycetota; class Actinomycetes; order Kitasatosporales; family Streptomycetaceae; genus Streptomyces; species Streptomyces sp. NPDC004721. Next base: position 82,252 of record NZ_JBSGBZ010000002.1, on the reverse strand, counting down.
CCGGGGTGCCGAGGATCGCCTGGAGCTCGTCGAGCAGGGCGACGTCGTGCACCGAGTACCCGTTCCGCCGCAGCGAGCGGGCCACCCGGCGCACCTCACCGGGGTTGAGGATCCGGCGCGCCCAGCGGCCCAGCCGCCGCTCGTCGGCCATGGCGGTGAGCACGGCCGACGGGGTCAGCTCGGGCCACCAGGCGTCGAGGAAGGCGACGAAGGAATCCTCACCGGTCACGTCCTCGTCGAAGGAGGAGCGCAGCTCGGCGGCGAGTTCCGCGTCGGTGTGCCGGCCGGCGGCGCCCGACTTCTCCCACAGGGCGTCAAGCAGCAGCTTGCGGGCGCGCGGGCGCAGCAGGTTGACCGGCGCCGTGCCGCCGAGGGCGGTGCGCCGGACGTGGTCGAGCTCCTCGGCCTCCAGCTCCAGCCGGCGGCCGAAGGCGACGACCCGCAGCCGGTCCGGTGAGCCGTTCGACTCCAGCGCGCCCCGCGCCGCCTTGCGCAGCACCTTCAGCATCCGGTACGAGCCCTTGGCCCGCGCCACCGCCGGAGAGTCGTACAGCGTGGCCTCGGCGCCGTCGACGAGCGAGCCGATCGCCCGGATGGCGACCTGGCCCTCCTCGCCGAGCGAGGGCAGCACGCCCTCGGTGTAGGCCACGAGCAGCGGTGTCGGGGAGACGATCAGGATGCCGCCCGCGTAGCGGCGCCGGTCCTGGTAGAGCAGGTAGGCCGCCCGGTGCAGCGCCACCGCCGTCTTCCCCGTCCCCGGACCGCCCTCGACGTACGTCACCGAGGCGGCGGGGGCACGGATGACCAGGTCCTGCTCGGCCTGGATGGAGGAGACGATGTCCCGCATGGTGTGGCCGCGGGCCTGGCCGAGCGCGGCCATCAGCGCGCCGTCGCCGATCGCGGGCAGTTCGCGGCCGTCGAGGTGGGCCTTCAGCTCGGGACGCATCAGGTCGTCCTCGACCCCGAGCACGCGCCGCCCCTTGGAGCGGATGACCCGCCGGCGCACGACCCGGCCCGGGTCGACCGGGGTGGAGCGGTAGAACGGGGCCGCGGCCGGTGCCCGCCAGTCGATGACCAGCGGGGCGTAGTCCTCGTCGAGGACGCCGATGCGGCCGATGTGCAGGGTCTCGGCGATGTCCGCCGTGCCGTCCTCGCGGACCGCGCCCTCGGCCGGCTCGACCGCGGTGTACGCGCCGTCCGGGCCCTTCCTGCCGTCCTTGCCGAGCAGCAGGTCGATACGGCCGAAGAGGAAGTCCTCGAACTCGTTGTTCAGCCGGTTGAGGTGGACGCCCGCCCGGAAGACCTGCGCGTCGCGCTCGGCCAGCGCGCCGGGTGTGCCCACCTGGCCGCGCTGGGCCGCGTCGCGCATGAGGAACTCGGCCTCGTGGATCTTCTCCTCGAGACGGCGGTACACCCGGTCCAGGTGCTGCTGTTCCACACCGATCTCTCGGTCCCGTACGGAGTCGTGCGCCGCTTCGTGCGCTGCGGCGTGGACCGATCCGACCGCGGAATCCTGTTGAGCCTGTGCGGCCACCGGGCCCCCTTCTGACGTGCTGGGCAGCCGTCAACCGTACGCGAAGGGGGCCCGCTCACGGAAGCTAGGCGGGTACCTCGACGAGTCGTTTCCCGTCGAAGGTCATCACCTCGAAGTGGTCGATCTGGTTCGGCTCCAGGGCCGCCCCGCCGCGGACGTAGAGGGGGTCCTTGGCCTCCTCCGTCTTGGCGTTCGGGACGCCGTAGCCCCACTTCGGGACGGACCAGGAGGTGACCGTCTCACGCTCGCCGTTCTTGCCGACGGCGATGAGCGAGCACTTCTGCGGGCCGGTGACGTTGTTCAGCTCGAGAACGGCGTTCGTGCCCCAGTCCTTCTTCTCGACGGCGACCGTCGCGGTGACGTTCGTCGTCGGGTCCGTCGCCGTGACCTTGTCGGGCATCGACTCGAAGGCGGACTTCGCGGGGCTCGCGGCCACCGTGGTGCTGCCGCCGCCGTCCGAGCCGCTCACCGCGACCGCGGTCAGCGGGCCGCCGATGATCAGCGCTGCCGCCGCCGCGACCATGTAGAAGCCGCGCCGGCGCTTCTGGGCGCGGCGCTCGGCGACCTCGTCGACGAGCTTCTCCACCAGGCGCGGGCTGGGCTTGGCCGAAAGGGACTCGCCGACCGCGGGTGCGCCGGAGCCCGGCAGGTCCGCGAGCGCGGCCAGCATCGGCTCCATCCCGGCGAGTTCGTCGAGTTGCTGGGCGCACCACTCGCAGGTGGCGAGGTGCGCTTCGAAAGCGGTTGCCTCGGCGTCGTCGAGAATCCCGAGGGCGTAGGCGCCGACGGTCTCGTGCTCGTTCGGAGCCGGGGTTCCCTGCATGGCCCCAGACATACCCGCACCACCCGTTCCGAATCCCCCGTACACGCTCATCACGCCGTCACCCCCCGCTCCTCCAGTGCCAGCTTCATCGACCGCAGGGCGTAGAACACCCGAGAGCGGACGGTGCCGCTGGGTATGCCCAGTGTCTCGGCCGCCTCATTGACGGTACGCCCTTTGAAGTACGTCTCGACGAGCACCTCCCGGTGGGCCGGGGTCAGGTCGTCGAGCGCGTCCGACAGCGTCATCAGCCACAGCGCCTTGTCGATCTCGTCCTCCGCGGGGATGACCTCCAGCGGCGACGGATCGACCTCCTGCGGCCGGGCCTGCCGGCTGCGGTGGCCGTCGATGACGATGCGCCGGGCGACCGTCACCAGCCAGGGGCGTACCGAACCGGTGGCTCGATTGAGCTGACCGGCGTTCTTCCAGGCACGGATGAGCGTCTCCTGGACCACGTCCTCGGCACGCTGCCGGTCTCCGGCCACCAACCGCAGGACATACGCGAGGAGAGGTCCGGCGTGCTCGCGATAGAGCGCACGCATCAACTCCTCATCAGGTTCCGAGGACTGGGACATGCGATGTCGGGCCCTCGATCCACGTTCATTGGCCACGGCCGCATCCTTGCGCACGCCCACCTCCGGTGTCCGGGGCTTCCCCCCAGTCGGTCGCTCGCCGACGGGTACGGATCTCGGGCACGCCGTGTTCAAAACCGGCCGACGGATTTCTGGGGGGTGCCGTGACGAGGGAGGACATGGGCGCACATTCCCCCCGCTTGGTCTTTACATTTCCGACACAGGAGCGGGGGTGCGAGCGCTTCCCGCACCTGGCGGGAACCAAACGGAGTGTTACCGAAATCACTTCGGCGCGGAATGCCCACAACCGGCAAATGAGGCCCGGGAGTTGTCGCTCCCTGCCCCTCTACGGCTGTGTGAGGGCGGCACGTCGGCGGTGGCGGGCCACCCGTTCGCGGTTCCCGCAGACCTCGCTGGAGCACCAGCGCCTCCGGCGCCCCCGGGACGTGTCCAGGTACACGATCGGGCAGTTGTCGCCCTCGCACTGGCGCAGGCCCGCCCGTGCCGCGGGATCGGTGAGCAGCTCCACGGCGTCCCGGGCGACGGCCGCGAGCAGGGCCGCGCACGCGGGTGGGCCCGCCAACTCGCGTACGAGGGTGCCGTCCTCGCCTCGTACGGCACGGGGTGCCGGCGGCGCCGTACGGGCGATGTCGTTGACGCGGGCGAGCGCGAGATCGTACGCCCGGGACTCCTGGGCGAGATATCCGCGTACCAACTCCCCTGCATCTCCCCGCAGTTCCCGGAAACCCGTGAGCCAGGAGTCGTCGGCGTGCGCCAGCGGGCAGCCGGGCGGAACCAGCCCCGATCCGGTGATCCACGCGCGCAGCGGCGCGAGGGAGTCCAGCCGTTCCACGGGATGGGTGGTGGAGAGGAGATCCAGGCAGACCCGCCCGGCGTCGAACCTCAGCTCGTACGGGCCCGTGGCCGCAGCCAGTGCCATGCGCCTGTCACCGCCTAGGCTCACCCCGGCCGGCAGGCCTCGCCGGGGCATCGTCGGAGGCCGGAAATCCATTCCCTCCCACAGTGCCCGCCCACCGGCCGGACCGGTAGACCCCGGGCGGCGCGGGACCGCCCTCTACCGCGGGTGGTGGGGCCCGCTGCCGTAGGGGCCCCTTTTTCGGTTTTTCGGTTGTCCGGCTTCGGCTCAGCGGTTCACGGCCTGGATCTCCTGAACCGTGACGTCCTGGGTGTTGCCGAAGGTTCCCTCGGGCAGGTCCCCGCCGGTACCGCCGGTACCCGTCCAGTGGATCTTCCAGGTGATGGTGGCCCGCAACCGGTACGAGCCGTCGCCGGACGACCGCAGGTACTTCACCCCGCAGGGCGGCGTCCGGTCGGCCTTCCCCTTGGCGTACGCCTCACCGACACGGCCACCGTTGATCGCGCAGACCCCCGAGGCGGGGTAGGTCTCGGCGTCCGCCGTACCGGGATCGATCTTCAACGAGACCGGCTCGGCGGTGGTGGTCGCGGAAATCCCCAGCACCGGCACGGAAGCCGTCACGGAAACCGGCCTGAACCGCGCCCCGTCCAGCCACGCCCAGGTCGGCAGATTCACCTTGGTCGCCCCCGCCGGGGCAAGCGTCACGTCGGTACCGGGGACACGGATCTCGTTGTAGGCGAGTTCGGCGAGGATCCGTGGGGTCACGGCATTCTCGATGTTCGCGGGCGGAGCAGTGCCCTGATCGACCCAGAAGATCGGCTCATCGCACTTGTCCCAACCCGGCGGGAAGTCCTTGTTGACGTACGAGTCCCACCAGTAGCCCTTGCCGGACTTGTCTTTGTTGAAGTCCTTGTACGGGTGGCCGTCGACGTACCGGTCACGCTGCTGGGCGTCCCACTCGTGCCCGGTGGACTCCGCCTCCCAGATCGGCTCCAGGTACTTCTGCAGTTGCTCCGGCGTGTACTTGGGGGCATACCAGCAGGCGGGCGGCGTCCAGGACGAAACCGGGGCGACCGGACCCACGGAACTGCCGGTGCCGTTCTTGGAGCGATCGAAAACAATGCCGCCGGCCGTCGCGGAGATCGTGTCACCGTCGGCTCCGCCCGAAGTCTCCTCCCCCGAGGACGGCGTCTGCGCACCGCCGCCAATCTTGTTGTCCGCCAAGGCGGGAGAAGCACCTGCGAAGGTCGAGGCAATCAGGGCCAGCACAAGCAGCCCCCGTAGACTCCCCGTCACGGCTGGCACTTGGCGCTCCCCCTCTGCGAGGCAAGCTTCTCGATGGTCCAGACACCCTTGTCGTTCTTGTGCAGCCGGGTGCTGTACAGGACGTAGCTGTTCTTGGTAACGGGAGTCTTGTCGACCTTCTTCGACTTCAGGTACAGGTCGTACGCCTTGCCCTGATCCTCACAGTAGAGAAGGGACGCACTGTCGGGGCCGCTGACATCGACTACCGGGTTGTAGTAGCGGTAGCTGCCGGTGGCGCGCGCCTCGGCCTTCACATACGCCTCGATGAACTGCTGCGTCTGCGCCGCGGCCTCACCCTCGTAATAGAACCGGTACGCCTCGTCGAGCGGGTTCTGGTTCACGATGGCAAGGTCCACCGACTTGATCGCCTGCTCGCTGTCGGCCAGCACGGCGTCCTTGTCCTGGTTCCCCGTCCTCGGCCAGTCAAAGGTGTACGACAGATCCGACGGCAGCTGAATCTTGGGCCGTTCCACCGCCGCAGAGGCCGACGCGCTCGGCGAAGCCGAAGTCTCTCCCCCTGTATCCGCGCCCGCGATCTTGTCGTTGGCTTTGGCGCCGCCGTCGCTCCCTCCGCAACCGGCGAGGAGCAGTGCGGCCGCCGTGCCGGCGACGACTGTGGTGAGCACACGGGTTGGACGGCGGGTCACAGCAGGCTCCTGGTGGGGCAGGTGGGTTGGGCGAAACAGCCGACACGCTATCGAGATCACCTACACCCACACCAGCGCGAGCCCTCGCTCCCGCACAGCTTCCTCACCAACTGAGCTACAGCCGGCCCGCTACCGAAATCACCCGCGCCCACACCACGAGGCGGACAGCTCACCGTCCCTGCGTGGACATACGCAGGGACGGTGAGCCGTGTGGGGGCCTGGCCGTCAGCCGAGCGTGGGCAGAGCCCTGCGGGGTGGGACCGCGTTCAGTAGGTCCGCCGCCAGTGGTTCGCCGGTGTTCGCGTCGATGAAGCTGACGCGGACCACCGGATCGCCGGGGGTGTCGCGGCCGGCGGTGGCGTCCAGGGCGAAGACCACGGAGACCGGCCGCGCGTTCTCCCGCGTGACGTACACGCCCGAGTACAGGAGGATCCGCCAGCCGTCCTCCTCCCAGTGATCCAGCAGACCAGACCGGACCACCGGGAACGCGGTCTGCCAGGCGAGGGAGTTCTCCAGCAGTTCGACGCTGGCGGCGACCGGCACACGGTCCCCCGGCTCGCTGCCGAAGAGCGGATGCCCGAAGACACGCAGCCTCAGCCGGCGCAGCGGCAACAGCCACCACCGGTCGAGATCGACCGACAGCGCCACCAGGACGGCCACCGCCACGGCCAGGAACACGAGCGAGCCACCGGGCCGTTCGGTGAGCGTGGACCACCAGACCCCGTGTGCCACCACCGCCGTCGCGCCACCCACGAGCACCAGTGCGGCGCGCGCGAACGCGCGCCAGGTGATCGGGGTGTTCTCGTTGGCGGAGCAGCCGCAGGACGACTCCGGTGCCAGCGCCCGGCCGTAGCCGAGATAGCCGAGGAACCCGGCCCCGAGGACGGCGGTGGCCGCGCCCGGCACCGGGTTCGCCGGTACGGCCAGCAGCCCCGCGGCGAGCAGGAGTTCCACGGCGCCGGTGCCGCGCAGCACCAGCGCCGCCCGCTCGCTGCTGCGCAGCATCCGGGCCAGCGCCGTCTTGGGTGCCCGGCGCGCGGTGTCCCGGTCGAAGAGCTTGACCGCGCCGGTCCACCCCAGCAGACCCGCGAGGACCAGCGGTACGAGGCCCTTTGTCAGTGAGAGCATCCTTCCCTCCCCTTCTCCTCCTCGGATCCGGCCGTCAGTGCCCGACGGAGATACGGACGACGTCCACCGAGTTGTCGGACGGCCGCCAGGCCCCGAGCACCTGGGCGCTCTGTCCGATGCGCAGCCGGGACAGGTCCGAGGTGAGCGCGCGCCCCGCGTAGGAGGCGTTCGTCGTGTCCTGACGGACGTGGCCGACGATCTCGTGCTGCCCGTGGGAGAAGTGCACCCGGTTCTTCGCGATGCCGCGGATCGTGGTGTCGATGTTCACGATGTTCACCCACACCGCGTCGGCGGCGACGGTGCCGTCCGGCATCGGGACGCCCCGCGCGTACAGCCCGTCCCCGATCTCGATCTCGGCCGCGGTGGTGGGCCGGACCTTCCAGACGCTGGTGACGTTGGTCATCTGGACCCGGGCGTGGTCGCCGTAGGACCCCGCGACCTCCAGGACACTGCCGGTGATACCGGTGATCCGGCCCTCCACGAAGGCCGACTTGGGGATCGCCGGGTCGAGCGACGGCTCGGCGGCGAAGGCAGCGTCGGCGTCGAAGCCGCCGAGGGCCGACGCGCCGACGATGGTGACGCCGCTGAGCGCGGCCGTGGTGAGGAAGCGCCGCCGGCCCAAGCCGCCGTCGTCCTTCTGACGGTACGTCATGACGAACTCCCCCTCACTCGTAGATGTAGACCGGCAGCTTGCCGGAGCTGAGGTTGCCGATCGCCGAGAAGGCGGCCGGGGTCAGGTCCAGGACGCGGTTGGTGCGGCAGGCGCCGTTGCAGCAGGTGGCCTCGCCGCACCAGTCCTTGGTGCGCGGTCCGCAGTCGGTGATCGTGATGCAGACGGTGGCGCCGGAGCACTGGTGTCTGATGTTCATCACCGCACCGCAGCCGCGTCTGGGGATGTTCTCGCCGCACAGGTCGGGCCGGGTGATGTTCCAGCATGCCTGTGACGCGTTGGGCCAGGCGCCGTGATTCGCGCTGGACCGGCAGTTGCCGCAGGCGCCGCCACCTGCGCTGCCGCACGGACCCCAGGAGGATCCGCAACAGAACCAGCTCGTTTCACCGGCCCATAGGCTGGTCGATCCGCAAGCCATCGTGCCGTCTCCCTTTGTCGCTGAATGACGCGCGTGAATGGGCGTGCACGCACACGTCGGAATGAGCACAGGATGACGCGTGCATGACAATTTCAGTGCGAGGGTTGTGCGCACAAAGCACCCCCATGATGCGCCCGTCTACGCGCGTTGGCCAGAGCCCGGCAGCACTCCAACTCAGCGCTCTGCAGGAGTACTTCGGTGCCCCGCGCCCAACGGACGCGGGGCACCCGGCCCTACGGGCCCCAAGCTCAGTAGGCCCCAGCCCAACAGGCCCCAGCTCAGTGGGCCCCGGGCTCAATGGCCCCGGCTCAGTGAGCCCTTGCCGCCCGCTTCTTCTTCGCCCCGTTCGGCCACAGCCGGGGCTTGCGCTTCGCCGCCAGGTCCTCGATCCAGCCGACGGACAGTATGGCCAGGCCTATCAGCGGCCAGACGAGCACGAACTGCCAGAAGAGTTCCGTCGAGTCCAGCCACGACGACGCCGTGTCGCTCTGCATGAAGGGCAGGTCGTAGGCCAGGTCGAGGATCGGCACCGTCGCCATGATGAGCAGGTTGTGCCAGAGGTAGATCGTCACCGCTCGGTTGTTGGAGAGGGTGATGAGCTTGTCCCACTTGGCCAGCCGGCCCGGCAGCGTCTGCCACGACGGCGAGTACTGCAACAGGATCACCACGATGCCGAACGACCAGGTCGCCTGCGCGAGCGGGATGTCGTTCAGGTCCCAGCCCTCGGAGCCGAGGTGGCCTGACGCCCACCACAGGCCGAACGCCATGAACGCGGCCGCGCCGGACACCGCCGCATAGCGCGGGATCTGCTTCAGCATGCCGTTGTTGTGGGCGAAGCCGAGCACCCAGCAGCTGCCGTACACGGCGAAGTCCTGGACCGCGTTGCCGGTCTCGCCGGGGATGGTGACCAGCCCGGTGCCGACCACGGCGGTGAGCGCCAGCGGGAACAGCAGGGTCGCCCACGGCACCCGGCGGAACGCCCACAGCAGCAGCGGGGAGGCGAGCACGAACCACAGGTAGGCCCGCAGGTACCACAGCGGACCCGCCGCCTGGTCCGCCCAACTGCTCTCCAGCAGCCCGGACTCGGAGCCGATGCTCAAGGGGTACGGCGGGGCGCCGATCGGCACCAGGTAGTTGAACACGCTGACCGGGCCCCAGAGATGGCCCCCGAGGTCCGGGTCCTTCGCCGGACTCCAGCCCTGCACGAACAGGATCCCGAGTATCAGCGCGCCGAACACCCACAGCGGGGGAAGCAGCCTGCGCACCCTGCTCTTGATCACGGACAGGGCGGGACGGTTGAGCGAGCGCGCCATGAGCGAGCCCGCCAGCGCGAACATCACGCCCATGGACGGGAAGAGGACCGACAGCCAGGCCCAGCCGAAGAGGTGGTACGCCACCACACGTACCAGGGCGATGGAGCGCAGCAGGTCCAGATAGCGGTCACGGCCGGGAGCGGCCGGCTTCTTCTCGGCGCCGGCGGCGTAGGCCCCGCCGGTGGTGTCCGCCGGGGCCGACCCGTTCACCGTGTCCGTCGTCTTCTGCGCGGGGAGCCGCACCTCGCCCGCACCGTCGTGCGGCCATCCAGCCGTGGTCCCGGCCGCGTACCCGCCCGCGGTACCGGCCGTCGTCCCCGTCGCGTCCCCGTACGGCCAGTTCCCCGGGGCCGGCCCCGAGCCGGCGGGTGCCGAGGAACCGTAAACGGGGCCCGGCCCCGGGGGCGTCCCCGGTACGCCCCGCGGCGGTGTGCCGTCCGCCGTCCCGTACTCGTGTGCCGTCATCCGACGGGCCTCCGTTCACTGCCGCTGCCCGTCGCCCGCTGTTGCGAGATCGAACCCGGCGCCTCCACCACCCCGGTGCGCCGCAGTTTCTGCCAGCGCAGCCGACCGCCGGTGAGCGCCGTCATCCAGGACCGGAGCAGGACGACGTACATCAGTTGCCGATAGAGGATCTGCTGGAGCGGCAGCGAGATGAGGTGGCTCATCCGCTCGCGGTCCAGCCGGAAGGCGTACGCGGCGCAGAACGCCTGCACCGCCAGGACGCCGAGCCAGGCGCCGACGGTCTTCTCCGTGGGGCCGAACACCAGCCCGTACAGCAGGAAGACGTCGATCAGCGGGGCCAGCAGCGGGGCCACCACCATGAACAGGGAGACGAACGGCAGTCCGACGCGGCCGAAGCGGCCCGAGGGGCCCCGCTCCACAACGGCCCGGCGGTGCTTCCAGATCGCCTGCATGGTGCCGTACGACCAGCGGTAGCGCTGGGACCACAGCTGCTGCACGGACTCCGGGGCCTCGGTCCAGGCGCGGGCATTCTCCGCGTACACCACCCGCCAGCCGTCGCGGTGCAGCGCCATGGTGACGTCGGTGTCCTCGGCGAGCGTGTCCTCGCTCATACCGCCGACCCGCTCCAGCGCGCTGCGCCGGAAGGCGCCGACCGCTCCGGGGATGGTCGGCATGCAGCCGAGGATGTCGTACATCCGGCGGTCGAGGTTGAAGCCCATCACGTACTCGATGTGCTGCCAGGCCCCGATGAGCGAGTCCTTGTTGCCGACCTTGGCGTTGCCGGCGACCGCGCCGACCTTCGGGTCGGCGAAGGGCTGCACCAGCTCGCGGATGGTGGACGGCTCGAACACGGTGTCGCCGTCCATCATCACGATGATGTCGTACCGGGCGTTGGCCAGGCCCCGGTTGAGCGCGGCCGGCTTGCCCGCGTTGAGCTGCCGGATGACCCGCACACCAGGCAGGTTCAGGTTCTCGACGATGCGCGCGGTGCCGTCGCTGGAGCCGTCGTCGATGACGAGCACCTCGATCGGATGGTCGCTCGCGACGAGCGAACGCACCGTGTTCTCGATGCATTTGGCCTCGTTGTACGCCGGGACGAGGACCGACACCGGCCGGGTGATCGGTGCGTCGGGGCCCCAGCGGAAGGTCTTCTTGCGCACCCGGCGGGCGTGCGCCCCGGAGAGCAGCAGCATCAGGCCGAAGCGGACGAGGACGAGGGAGCCGATGACGGCGAGACCGACGACCAGCGCGCCGGTGAGCTCGTCCGACGCCTGGACCAGGAAGATCCAGGCCCGGCCCTTCCACAGCTCGACGCCGGCGACCGGGGTGTGCGCGCTGGGTGCGCCGAGGGCCTCGGTGAGGTTCTGGAACTTGTAGCCCTTGGCCTGGAGTTCGGGCAGGAACTTGTCGAGCGCCTCGACGGTCTGGTGCCGGTCGCCACCGGAGTCGTGCATCAGGACGATGGCGCCGTCACCGTGCTCCGGGGTGGCCCTGCGGATGATCTCGTCGACACCCGGCTTCTGCCAGTCCTCACTGTCGGTGTTGTTGAGGACCGTGAGGTAGCCGCGGGAGCCGACGTACTCGGTGACCGGCCAGGACGCGTTGTCCATCGCGTCGGCGAAGGAAGAGTACGGCGGCCGGAACAGCGACGTGCGGATGCCGGCGGCGCCCTCCAGGGCCATCTGGTTCTGGGACAGCTGCCAGTCGATGCCGCCGGGGGACTTGTAGGACAGGTCGGGGTGGTTGAAGGTGTGCAGCCCGATCTCGTGTCCCTCGCGCACGATGCGCTTGACCAGGTCCGGGTACTGCGAGGCCATGGTGCCGGTGATGAAGAACACCCCGTGCGCGTTGTGCTTCTTGAGCACGTCGAGCACCTTGGGGGTCCACTCGGGGTCGGGACCGTCGTCGAAGGTGAGGACGAGCCGGTGCTTGGGCACGCTCAGGCTGGCGGTCTTGCCGCTGCGGGTGTCGATGACCGGGCCGCCTTCGAGGATCTCCTCGGGCACCTTGTCGTAGGCGGTCTCGGGCCTGATGCGGTAGTCGGCGAGGATCTCGCTGTGCACATAGCCGCGCAGCATCAGCATCGCGGTCATGGCGACCAGCAGCATGACGGGGAGCACCCAGCGCATGGGCAGCCGGCGGCGTCGCAGATTGACGGGTGCCGGGGCACGCTGGGGTCGCCCGTCGCCGCTGGAAGAGCGGCGACGGCTGGAACGGGAGGCCATCAGAGGACGTTCTCCGGAGAGTGGTTGGGTGTGACGCCGGGCCGGTCGGCGGCCGGGCCGGTGGCGACGGGGTTCGTCTTGGGGGCTCCCCCGGCGTTGTTGTTGGTGGTGACGCCGCTGCCGCCGGAGTTGCCGGGCGGGGACGGGTCCGGGCCCTGGCCGGGGTCGCTCGTGCCCGGCTCGGGCGACGACGGGCCCGGGTCCGGGGTCGAGCCGTTGCCTCCGGTGGCGGGCGGCACGCTGCGGTCCGGGGTGGCCTTCTTCGTGCTGGACACCGAGGGCGCGGGGTTGCTCGGCGCGGCGGGTGTCCCACCGGACACGGCCGGGACTCCCGTCACGGCGGTGGATCCCGCGGGCGGGTTCACATCGGTGCTCGGGACGGTGGGGGCGGAGGGGTCGGCGGCGGCCTCGGGCGAACCGCTGGTTTCCGGGGACGGGCTCGTGGCATCCGACGGCCGCGGGGACTCCTTGACCTTGCTCGCCGGCTGATCGTCGGCGCCCGGGACCGGGACCGGTACCCAGGGGGCGGCGGCGTTGCCGGACAGCAGGGTGACGACGATGACGACCGCGTAGACCGCACAGGCGAGGCCGATGGCCATGCCGAGTCGGCGGAAGCGGCGGCTGCGGCGGCCGGACTCGTCGACGAAGACGGGCCGGTCGGCCTCCTTGCCGGCGGGGCCGGCCGACCCGAGGGTGCCACCCGGCCGCAGGCTCACGGCGTCGAGCTGCACGGTGACCTCGTGCGGGTCGTGGGTCTCCCAGGGGTCCTCGACCTGCACCCGCAGGGGGCCGGTGCCGACGGGACCGTTGCCCGCGCCCGTCGGCGCCCCGGGTGCCGCGACGCTCGACGCTCCGGGCAGCACCTGGGTCTCCGCCGCGGCCACGGGTCCAGGCAGCACCTGCGTCTCAGCGGCAGCAGCCGATCCGGGCAACAACCGCGTCTCGGCCGCCGATCCGGGGAGCATCCGCGTCTCCGCAGCGGCCTCCGGGTCGGCCGTCATCCAGGTGTCCGCCCTCGGCCCCGACCCGGGCAGCACCTGGGTCTCCGCCGCGGGCGCCGTTTCGGCGGGGCGGCCCTTGTCGAACCAGGAGCCCTCCGCCGAACCCGGACCCCGGCCCTCGCCGGCTCCCTGCGGGCGTCTCCGCGCACCGTCCTGACCGGCCGTCGGCCAGGCGGCCGTCCGTCCGGCGGCACCCGGCCACGCGCCCCGGACACCGGATTCCGATGCCGCTTCGGAGTGGTGGCCTGATTCCGGTTCCGTGTCGAGAGCGTCACCGGTTATGGGTGACTCGCCCGGGTCCACGGCCCCGGCCGTCTCGCGGCCCGCTCCGGACAGCGATCCGGATCCGCTCGGTTGGGCGTGATCTGGCCATTTGTCGACGCGCACGTGCTTCCCCCCAGGGGCATGACTTCCAGGTGGGCTTACGAATCCGGGCCTACATACTGCCGTCGGGCCAGGGCCCCCACCCGGCCCGAGCGCCCCCCTTATCACAGTGCACCCGGGTCCCCGAATGTATCGCATGTGGCCATGCCATGGAGATCGGTCTCAGATGTGTGCACCCATCATGAGCGCGTCCCTGGCCGGAATCCACCCCTCCATCGGTCTGTGCAACCACCCTTCCTTGTCCGCCAGTTCGGCGGCAGAACGCCTGAGCGCTTCCAATCCCGGATGAACCAGACCTTTTCGCCACACCAGCGACACCGGCGACAGCGGAACAGGTTCGACGAGAGGCCGCAGAACCGTCTGGGGCATCGCCGGAAAGTCGACCACGGCGAGGATCGGGTTCCGGTGCTTGGCCATGATCCGCCGGAACTCGGCCACGCCGATCGCGAGCGGAGCGGGCGGTGCGATGCCGATGCCGCGCCCCTCGAACAGGTCACGCGCGAGGTCGGTCCACTCCGGCGTGCGGGGATTGCCCGCGCCCGCGTACACGGTCTCCCCCGCCAGCGCGTCGAGCGGCACCTGCTCCAGATGCGCGAGCCGGTGCCCCTCGGGCAGGATGACGGCCATCCGCTCGTACCGCACGGGCTGGTGCAGCAGCCCCTGCCGGACCACGGGATCGAGCCCGGCGAACCGGCCGAACGACGCGTCGAGCCGGCCGGCCAGGATCTCGGCGGCGGCACCGGTCAGACCGCTCTCGAAGCGGGTCATCAGTTCCAGGTGCGGGACACGGGAACGCGCCCGGTCCAGCACCCGCTCCCCGAACAGGCCCGGGCTGTTGACGTCGACGAGCAGCGGCCGCTCCGGCTCGCCCTTACCGAAGGCGTCGAGCAGCGCGCGATGTGCCTGAAGCACCCGGCGGGCGTACGGCAGCAGCCGGGTGCCCTCGGCGGTCAGCGTGACCTGCCGGGTGGTCCGTACGAACAACACGGCGCCCAACTCCCGTTCCAGCCGCCGGATGTCGCGGCTGAGGGCTTGCTGGGCGACGTACAGCCGCGCGGCGGCGCGCGTGAAGTGCAGTTCCTCGGCGACGGCGACGAAGGCGCACAGCAGGCGGGGGGCGATCCCCTCGGCGGGGAGGTACGGCGGTCCGGGTTCGGCAGGCACCGGCCGAAATTACAACGCAGATGAGTCAATCGCACCCGATCAGGTGTTGGACCGCAGGTCAGCGCAGGGGCGACGGTGACGTCATGCCGAAAGCCCCTGCCTCGTCCGCCACCTCGGCCTCCGCCCCGACCGCCGCCCCGACTGCCCCGGACGGCCGCGTCTCCCTGCTCGCCCCCTACCGCCGCCTTTTCACCCTCCCCGGCACCCGCGCCTTCACCGCCGGAAACCTGATAGCCCGGCTGCCGTCGGGCATGTTCGGCGTGAGCGCGGTCGTCATGATCGCCGGTACGCGCGGCTCGTACGCGCTGGCCGGCGCCGTCACCGCCACCGGCCTCGCGGCAACCGCGGTGACCGCACCTTGGATCGCCCGGCTGGTGGACCGGTACGGACAGGCCCGGATCGCCGTACCCGCCACCGTCTGCGCGGTACTGGGCAGCCTGGCCCTCCTGCTCTGCGTGCGCTACGACGCCCCCGACTGGACCCTGTTCGCCGCGTACGCCGCCACCGCGACCACCCCCAACACCGGCGGAATGTCCCGCGCCCGCTGGGCGCACCTGCTGAAGTCCGACCCCGAGACCCTGCACACCGCCAACTCCTTCGAACAGGCCGCGGACGAGCTGTGCTTCATGCTCGGCCCGGTCCTCGCGGCCTTCCTCACCGGGACGTTCTTCCCGGAGGCCGGCACGCTGGTCGGCGCCGTACTGCTGCTGACCGGCATCCTCGTGTTCGCCGCCCAGCGCTCGACCGAGCCGCCGCCGAGTCCCCGTACTCCCGCGCGGGCGCCCCTGCGCGCCCCCGGAATGCCGGCCCAGCTCGCCGTCTGCCTCGCCATGGGCGCGGTGTTCGGCGCGATGGAGGTCGTCACCGTGGCGTTCGCGGACGAGCAGGGCCATCGGTCGGTGGCGGGCGTGGCACTCGGCCTCCAGGCGGCCGGTTCGTGCGTGGCCGGGCTGGTGTACGGGGCCCTGCGACCGGCGGGCCCGGCCGGACGGCGACTGCCGTGGTGCGTGGCGGCGATGACGGCCCTCATGGCCCTGCCGCTGCTGGCCGCCGCGCTGACCGGTTCCCTGCTCGCGCTGTCCGGCGCACTGCTCGTCGCCGGTACGGCTACGGCGCCCACCATGGTGACCAACATGACCCTGGTCCAGCAACGCTCCCCCGAGGGCCGCCTCAACGAGGGCATGACCCTCGCGGTCACCGGCCTGCTCGGCGGCATCGCCTGCGGCAGCGCGACCGGCGGCTGGATGGTCGAACACGTCTCGGCGACGGCGGGTTACGGGGTGCCGGTGTTGGCGGCGGCCGTGGCGCTGCTGATCTCGCTCACCCAGCTCGGCGCCGCGTCCGACGGGCCGGGCACCGGCCGCGATTCCCGCCATTGACGCGCTTCATGCTTCCAGCGCACGTTCACCCGAGGCATCGCCGTGGGCGCCGTCAAGTAGCCCGGACTCCGGGCCCGGGGCGGCGCCCCCGCAGGGTCAGGCGGGTACGGCGGCGCCCCGTGCGGCTCGGCGCTCGCGCAGCATGGTGCGGACAGTGCGCACCCGCCAGGCGGTGAAGGCCAGGATGACGACACCCGTGAGGGCGGGCCACTTCCACCCCCCGCCGCCGTCCTGGACGGCGGTGTGTGCGGCGGGGCTGTCGACACGCGCGGGGAGGGAGGCGCCGGGCCGCTGCTTGAAGATCCCGTCGACTGCGACGCTGCTGATTCCGACGCTGTGATCGTCCGACTCGAAAGAGCCCTCGCAGGCCCAGCCGTCCGACCACAGATCCTTCCAGCCACCGCTGGCAGGCACACACTCGGTGACGCGAACGGTCCCCGCGACACCGCTGAGTTCGGCGTACCCGTGGCCGGCGCCCATGACGGTCAGGAACAGGCCCACGAACAGCCCGACGACGGCGAGGGAGATCTCCCGGGGCAACGGCGGGAGGAGACGGAGCAGGAACATGTGTGGATCATGTCATGACCATGCACGGGTGGTGTACGCGAGGAACTCTGACCAGGCGTCGGCGTCCACCGCGAAGCGGTGGCTGTTGACGCCGAGTTTGGAGTCACGGATGTGGATGGTGTGGGGGGAGGTGGCGACTTCGACGCAGGCGCCGCCCTGCGAGTCGCTGTAGCTGGACTTGAACCATGCCAACGGTTCGTTCATAGCTCCTTCGCCACCTTCCGGATGAACGCGGCCGACTCCTCAACTCCGAGAGCCTGCATACGGATCATCCCATGCACCTGCGTCAGGTCGCTGACCCTATTTGCGTCAGCGTGGAGCACGCTGGTCTCCGGACCCTCAACGTACGCGAAGCGTTCGTGTTCGTCAGTCTCGAGCAAGATGAACGAGCCGTTGAGCGCGAGGCCGCTGCACTTCCCGAAGGGCAGGACCTGGATGGACACGTTGCGCCACCCGCCGATCTCCGGCAGTTGGAGCAGTTGCTGACGCATCACCTCCCGTCCGCCCACCTCCGTGCGGAGCGCGGCCTCATAGATCACGAAGCCGTAGACAACCTTGGCGCGACGCGTCAGCGCCCCTTGCCTTTCCAGCCGCGCTCTGACCCGCTCCTCCACTGTCTCGTCGTCCAGCGGTGGACAGCTCTCACCGATCAGTGCTCGCGCGTACTGCTCGATCTGCAGTAGGCCGGGAATCAGCCCGAGCGAGTAGTCGTGCACGGCGATGGCCTCGGCCTCGATCGCCATGTACTCCTGCGACCGCGCGGGGAACGGCTCGGGTTTCAGGAACTCGTGCGCGGCAACCAACTTGCCGCGCGCCCGGCAGAGTTGATCCGCGACCTGCAACAACCTCAGCGTTGGCCGACGCCGCCCGCACTCCATCGACTTGACGTACTCGTAGTCGTAGCCGGCCTCTTCGGCCAGGGCCTGCCGGGTGACCTGGGCCTCCTCCCGCCACAACTTGATTTGCCCACCGCAGTAACGCCAGTTCTGCTGCGCCTGCTGGGAGTCCCCCGTAGCCACGCGCCCTCACCCGCCTCCCGCCGCCGCACCGTGTACAGCCACGCTGCGTACCCGACCCGCTACTTCCGAGGCTAGGCACAGGCCAGCAGCATTTTCCCGCCGAACGACGGAGAATCACACGCAAGGAACCAGCCCGTATGCCGACGCCGCACCGCTCACCCACCGCGCTCCCCCAGGACATCGAGTTCCGCTTCGCCCGCGACGCGCGGAGCGTGCGCCGGGCCCGGGTGCTCCTGCGCGAACAGGCAACGTCGTGGAAGCTGCCCGACGAGGTGACGGAGACGGCGGTGCTCCTGCTCAGCGAGCTGATGACGAACGCCTACCGTCACACGAAGGCGCCCGGCCGGGAGATCCGGGCGCGCTGCGTACTGAGCGAGGAGGGCCGCCTGCGCATCTCGGTCACGGACGCGAACGACACGCTGCCGGCACCCCGGGAGGCATCACCGGAGGACGAGTCGGGCCGGGGCCTGACGCTGGTGGAGACACTGGCGAACGACTGGGGCGCCGAGCCCCGCCCCGGCGGCATCGGCAAAGCGGTGTGGTTCGAGCTTGAGCTGGGCCCTCGAGCGAGGGCAGAGATGTGATGTCAGCGCTGCCAGTACCGTGGGCACCGGAAGCCCACCTGAAGGAGCCCGGCGTGACCACGCAACCCGAACAGGGGCACGAGCCCGTCCCACGCCCCGAATGAACCCCTGAAGCCGTCCGCGTTGCCCTGGCCCGCGTCGCTCCGCACCGGCTGGGCGAGATGGAACAGCACAAGGAACAGGCGCTGGCCACGGCCATCCCGGACGGCAAGATCGGTCACTTGCAGCACTGGCTCACGCACTGGCAGGTCCAGGTCGAGATCGAGCGCCGGCCCGAACTCCACGCCCGCCACCATGCCGCTCTCGCGGCGATCAACGAGAGCAGCGACTCAGAGGCCGAGTCGCCGCACTCGGCGGAACCCTGCACGCCGACCCGGACGCCCGAGAGTTCTCCGTGACAGCCGTCCTGCCTCTGGAGTGACGCTGCGCGCAAGGCAAAGGCCCCGCCGCTCGAAAGCGACGGGGCCTTTGCCCACATGGGTGAAGGAGGCTCGGGAGCCTCCCGATCGTGGAGATGGCGGGAATCGAACCCGCGTCCAACGGTGCGGAACCAGGGCTTCTCCGTGTGCAGTCCGCTTCGCTTTTCTCAGCCCCGGAGATCACGCGGACAAGTCTCCGACGGGCTCAGTCACTGTTTGGTTTCCCTCTTCACCCCGTGACCGGGATCAAGGTTTAGTCCCCTAGCTGATGCCAGGATCCGGGTCGGGAACAGCCCCGGGCTGACACTCCCTTAGTAGGAGGCTCGCTCTGCTACCTGAGATCAGGCAGCGAGGGCGAAGGCCTGCTGGGAGGAATCGCGCTTGGTGTTGGCGATTATTTTTTTCGGCCTGTGGTTTACGAGATCATGGCCGCTTCCTCGACACGCTTCCCCTGCCTCGACAACCGCTGTCGAAACCGATCATCCCCATGTTGATTTTTCAAAGCCCCTCCGCAGAGGGGATCCGCACCGGCTTCGCGGTGCTGATGTCATCGTACGTGACCAACGCAGGTCCGTGCCAGCGTATTCCCCGCGTCCCGGACCTGCCGCTACGCCCGCTGCCTGCGCCGCGCCGCCGCCACCGCGCGGTCCGTCTCACGGCGGTCCTGCTTCTCGCGGAGCGTCTGCCGCTTGTCGTACTCCTTCTTGCCCTTCGCCAGCGCGATCTCGACCTTGGCCCGGCCGTCCTTGAAGTACAGCGCCAGGGGGATGATCGTGTGACCCGTCTCCTGGGACTTCGACTCCAGCTTGTCGATCTCCTCCCGGTGCAGCAGCAGCTTCCGCTTGCGGCGGGCGCTGTGGTTGGTCCAGGTGCCCTGGCTGTACTCGGGCACGTGCACGTTGTGCAGCCACGCCTCGTGCCCGTCGAGCTGCACGAACCCGTCGACCAGCGACGCCCGCCCCTGACGCAGCGACTTCACCTCGGTCCCCATCAGCACCAGACCGGCCTCGTAGGTGTCGATGATGAGGTAGTCGTGCCGCGCCTTCTTGTTCTGCGCGATCAGCTTGCGCCCTTTTTCCTTAGCCATAGTGCCCCCCATTTTCGCACTACGGAGGGGGTGTGCGGGAAGCGTATTAAAGGGTGTGCCCGCCCGGACTAGGACGCCTCGCCCAGGCCCGTCAGAACCGTCCGCGCGCGTCGCAGCGCGTCCTGCCCGGCGTCCAGGTCCGGGGTGATGCCGTGGCCGTCCACGGCGTGCCCGCCGGGGGTGCGGTAGTGCCCGACCGTGAGCTCGGCGACCGAGCCGTCGGGCAGCCGGCTCGGCATCTGCACCGAGCCCTTGCCGAAGGTCCGCGAGCCCACGACGACCGCGCGGCCTCGGTCCTGGAGGGCGCCGGTGAGCAGTTCGGCCGCGCTCATCGTGCCGCCGTCGACGAGTACGACCAGGGGCCGGGTGGTGTCCCCGCCGGAGCCGGCGTGCAGGGCGCGCTGGTCGCCGTCGACGTCGTAGGTGGCGACCAGGCCGCCGTCGAGGAAGGCGGAGGCGGTGGTGACGGCCTCGGTGACCAGGCCGCCGGAGTTGCCGCGCAGGTCGAGGACGATCCCGCCGGTGGCCGGGGAGCGGCGTGCGGCGGTGCGAACCTTGTCGCCGACGCCCTTCGTGAAAGCGGCGATCTTGATGACGGTCACGCCGCCCGTCGACCGCCGTACCGTGACCGGGTCCGTCGACAGGCGGGCCCGGCGCAGCGTCTGGGTCCACGCGCGCTTGCCGCGTTGCAGGCCGAGGATGACGGTGGTGCCGGCGGGCGCGTCGTCGGCGTCTCCGCGCAGCAGCGCGACCACGTCGGTCACCGGCAGCCCGTCGGTCCGCTCGCCGTCGACGCTGCGCAACCGGTCGCCCCGGCGGATACCGGCGGCCGCCGCGGGCGAGCCCGCCCGGACCTTCGCCACCTCGACCCGGCCGTCCCGCCGGCGCCGCGCCGACAGTCCGACGCCGGTGTACTGGCCGTCCAGGGCCTCCTGGAACTCCTCGTACTCGCCCCGGGAGTAGACGGCGCCCCAGCGGTCGCCGCTGCGGCTGACGGCACGTGCGGCGGCCTGCACGGGGGACTCGCCGACGGCCATGGCCTCGGCCGCCGCCCGGGTCACTTCCTCGGGCCGCCCCACGGGCACGGCCGAACCGGCCTCGCCCGCCTGGGACTTGCGGCCGTCGTGGCCGGGCAGCGAGCCCGTCGCCGCGCCCGCCACCAGCACGCTCGCGAAGACCAATGTCAGGGCGGCCCCGGCGCGGCCGCGGCGGGGCTGGCGGAACAGGTCACGGCCCGACATGGCGGTGAGTCTAGGACAACGCCCCGAGGCCGTACGGTCGCTCGACCGTACGACCTCTTTGGCGTGCGTCACACCTTCAGGTACTTGCGCAGCGCGAAGAACGCGGCCAACGCCGGCATCAGGACACTCGTCGCGAGGATGAGCGGCAGCTTCGTCAGCACCGCGTCCCAGCCGATGAAGTTGATCAGATTCAGCTTCTCCGACAGGGCGAGACCGTGGTCGATGATGAAGTACCGCGCGGTCACCAGGAATCCGCAAGCGACCCCGCCGCCGATCAGCCCGGCGACCGCCGCCTCCATGATGAACGGCGCCTGGATGTAGAAGCCGGAGGCGCCCACCAGGCGCATGATCCCGGTCTCACGCCTGCGACTGAACGCCGAGACGCGCACGGTGTTGACGATCAGCATCAGCGCGACGACCAGCATCAGCGACATCACCGCGCGGGCAGCCCAGTTCATGCCGTTCAGCAGCCCGAAGAGGTTGTCCAGGATGCCCTTCTGGTCCTGCACGGACTGCACCCCGTCACGCCCGTTGAAGGCGCTCGCGATGACCTTGTACTGCTCCGGGTTCTTCAGCTTGATCCGGTACGACTCCTGCATCTGGTCCGGCGTGATGGTGCTGGCCAGCGGGGTGTCGCCGAACTGCTGCTTGTAGTGCTTGTACGCCTCGTCCTGCGACTCGTAGGTGACCTTCTGCACCACCGACATCTTGTTCAGGTCGGAGAGGATCGTCTTCTTCTGGTCCTCGGTGACCGCGCCCTTGGCGCAGTTGGGGTCACCCTGGGCGTTGCTCTTGTTGCAGAGGTAGATCGAGACGTTGATCTTGTCGTACCAGTAGCCCTTCATGTTGTTGACCTGGTCGCTCATCAGGAGCGACCCGCCGAACAGGGCGAGCGACAGGGCGACGGAGACGACGACGGCGAAGGTCATCGTCAGATTGCGACGAAGACCGACACCGATCTCCGACAGGACGAACTGGGCGCGCATGACGTCTGGTCAAGCCTTTCCGTCGTGGACTGGTCAGTGCTGGTAGCCGTAGACGCCGCGCGCCTGGTCTCGGACGAGACGGCCTTTCTCCAGCTCGATGACGCGCTTGCGCATCTGGTCCACGATGTTCTGGTCGTGGGTCGCCATCAACACGGTGGTGCCCGTCCGGTTGATGCGGTCGAGCAGCTTCATGATGCCGACGGAGGTCTGCGGGTCGAGGTTGCCGGTGGGCTCGTCACAGATGAGCAGCTTGGGCCGGTTGACGAAGGCGCGCGCGATGGCGACGCGCTGCTGCTCACCACCGGACAGCTCGCCGGGTCTGCGGTCCTCCTTGCCGCCGAGCCCGACGAGGTCGAGCACCTGCGGCACGGACTTGCGGATCTCGCCCTTGGACTTGCCGATGACCTCCTGAGCGAAGGCGACGTTCTCGGCGACCGTCTTGTTGGGCAGGAGGCGGAAGTCCTGGAAGACCGTGCCCAGCTGGCGGCGGATCTGCGGGACCTTCCAGTTGGAGACGCGCGCGAGGTCCTTGCCCAGGACGTGCACCTGGCCATGGCTGCACCGCTCCTCGCGGAGGATCAGCCGCAGGAAGGTGGACTTTCCGGAGCCGGAGGACCCCACGAGGAACACGAACTCGCCCTTCTCCACTTCCAGGGAGACATCCCTGAGGGCGGGGCGGGTCTGCTTGGGGTAGACCTTGGAGACATTGTCGAATCGGATCACGGATGCACCACGTGTCGCCGGGGGTAGATGAGCGTGACCATACGCGAACCGAGTACGGGCGCGCAGTCGCCGGTCATGGTTACGTGTGGGTTGTGTGTTTTTGTACGGGGCATATTCTCGCGGAGTTGGTACAAGCCCCGTGCTTGTGGAGCGACCCGCGCGCCGTCCCGGCGAACCTGGCATGGTGGGGAGGGAACGTTCGCGCGCGCGTGGGCGTTGACAGAGTGGAACCGGCGCAAGGAGGGCGAGCGCATGACGTACGACCGGCTGGTGTGCGCGAACTGCGCGGCGCCCGTGAGCGAGGGCCGGTGTCCCGTGTGCCGTGCGAACCGCGAGCGGCTGCAACAGGAGAACTTCTTCGCTGGGCTGAACCCGACGGCGCTGATCGCGCTGCTGGTGGTGCTGATCGCCGCGGTGGCGCTGCTGGCCCACCAGACGGTGTAGGACGCACACCGAGGACAACGTGCAGGGGCCCGGAGCTTGTCGCTCCGGGCCCCTGGTCATTCACTCACACGTACGCCCCGCACCGGATGTCGCATACGGTGCGTACGCCGGTCGCCACGCTCAGGCAGCAGCGCCGCCGCGGCCCTCCATGAGGCGCGGCAGGAACCGGAAGCCGATACCGCCGGCGATCATCGTGGCCGCGCCGACCAGCAGGAACGTGGTCTCCGCGGCACCGGTCTCGGCGAGCTCCTGGCCGTTGCCCTGCGCGGACGGGTTGCTGTCCGAGCCGGTCTCGGTCAGGGCCGAGGAGCCCTGCTCCTGCGGGACGGTGTTGTTGTTGCCGCCGCCGTTGGGGATGGTGCCGCCGTTGCCGCCGGAGCCGCCGCCGTTGTTACCGGAGCCGCCGCCGTTGTTGCCGGAACCGCCGTCGCCGTTGCCGCCACCGTTGTTACCGGAGCCGCCGTTGTTGCCGGAACCGCCGTCGCCGTTGCCGCCACCGTTGTCACCGGTGCCGCCACCGTTCTCGCCGTTCCCGCCGCCGTTCTCGCCGTTCCCGCCGCCGTTCTCGCCGTTCCCGCCGCCGTTCTCGCCGTTCCCGCCGCCGTTCTCGCCAGAACCGCCGTTCTCGCCGTTCCCGCCGCCGTTCTCGCCAGAACCGCCGTTCTCGCCGTTCCCGCCGCCGTTCTCGCCGGAACCGCCGCCGTTCTCGTTACCGCCGGTCTCGCACGTCGGGTCGACGGCGATGTCGCAAGGGTTGCCCGGGTCTTCGTCGCTCGGGCCGTCCCCGCCCGTCAGGGACACGTTCGCCTTGATGCCGGTGCCGCCGACGCCGGCGCTGACACCGAGGTCGAGGGCCGAGGCCGCGCCCGCGGCGGTCAGCGAGGCGCCGGCAGCGATCACGGCACCGGCCGCGATGCGCGCGACACGGACCCGCGTCTTCTTCGTCATATGATTGCTACCCCCAGTAGCTGAATCGTCTTCGAGCGGCGCGCGGGGCCGTGATCAACGGGGGTAGTTGGCGCAATGCAGATCCCCCCGGTTCACATGCGCCCCAGAAATGTGCATGCCACGTTTTACCCTTCCCGCTTTTCAGAAGACCGTCAAGGTCGTTGCGGGCGCGATGTCCAACTGTGCGGTGTTTGCGCGTGGTTGGAGTCTGTGAGCGTGACGTAAAACCCGGACATCGGCCAACAGAAAAGGCAACTGCCGCTCCTGCAGCGGCAGTTGCCTTGTCGACAAAGGGTCGATTTCTGAATTCCCAGGCGGCTACTTGCCCTGGTCCTGCTGCTTGCGCCAGCGAATACCGGCCTCGAGGAACCCGTCGATCTCGCCGTTGAACACGGCCTCGGGGTTGCCGACCTCGTGCTCGGTGCGCAGGTCCTTGACCATCTGGTACGGGTGCAGGACGTAGGAGCGCATCTGGTTGCCCCAGGAGTTGCCGCCGTCGCCCTTGAGGGCGTCCATCTTGGCCTGCTCCTCCTGGCGGCGACGCTCGAGCAGCTTCGCCTGGAGGACGTTCATGGCCGTGGCCTTGTTCTGGATCTGCGAGCGCTCGTTCTGGCAGGAGACCACGATGCCGGTCGGGATGTGCGTGAGGCGGACCGCGGAGTCCGTCGTGTTCACACCCTGGCCGCCGGGGCCGGAGGAGCGGTAGACGTCGACGCGCAGCTCGGACTCGTCGATGTCGATGTGGTCGGTCTGCTCGACGACGGGCAGGACCTCGACACCGGCGAAGGAGGTCTGCCGGCGCCCCTGGTTGTCGAAGGGCGAGATGCGCACCAGGCGGTGGGTGCCCTGCTCGACGGAGAGGGTGCCGTAGGCGTAGGGCGTCTGCACGGCGAAGGTGGTCGACTTGATGCCGGCCTCTTCGGCGTACGACGTCTCGTAGATCTCGGTCTTGTAGCCGTGCTGCTCGGCCCAGCGCAGGTACATGCGCTGAAGCCGCTCGGCGAAGTCGGCGGCGTCGACGCCGCCGGCCTCGGCCCGGATGTTCACGAGCGCCTCGCGGGAGTCGTACTCACCGGAGAGCAGCGTCCGGACCTCCATCTCGTCCAGCGCCTTCTTGACCTCGGCGAGCTCGGCCTCGGCCTCGTCCCGGGTGTCCGGGTCGTCCTCGGCCTCGGCGAGCTCGAAGAGCACACCGAGATCGTCGATCCTGCCGCGCAGGGCCTCCGCCTTCCTGACCTCCGCCTGGAGGTGGGAGAGCCGGCTGGTGATCTTCTGCGCCTCGTCGGGGTTGTCCCACAGGGAGGGCACGGCCGCCTGCTCCTCGAGCACGGCGATGTCTGCCCTCATCTTGTCGAGGTCCAAAACGGCCTCGATCGACTCCATGGTCGAGGAGAGGGACTTCAGCTCTTCGGATACATCGACGACTGCCACGCATCCAGCGTAACGGCTCCACCAACCGACAAACGCCGCACACCGTTCCTAGGGGCTGAGCGGGAGTGAGTCCCGGTGCCAGGACTCGTGCTCAGCCGTGTGCCCCGAACGGTTGTGGGCACACTGGTCGCCCGCTTTCGCTCCGCATCCGGGCGGCAGGGATCGTGTCCGCGGTCCGGGAACGCGGGGGCGGGGTCCCTCGCACCCCGGGCTGCCCGGTCGGGCCTGCACGGTCCGATGCCCCGCAGCATCACTCCGGTGCTGCGAGGGCGGTGCCGTCCATCGCCGGATCGGGTATCCCAGGGCGCGTCGTCCGATCGCCACGGCGGCAGCGTCGTGCCGCGTGGCCTTCCTGTTCTTGCTGGTGAGGGGTTTTTGCCAGTGCTGGGCGCCCCAGCGGCTGGTGTAGACCCGACGGCGACGACAGCGACGCCCAGCTCGGCGGCCATCGAAACCAGTCTGGCCCGCAGTCTGGCGGTGGGCAGGCCGGAGATGAGCGTGCGGAACCGCTTGCGGCGCCCGTGCTTCTCCCGGGTCGTCTCCGCTGAGAAGTCCAGGTCCTCGATCGCGAGGGCCAGGCCGTGACGGGCGGCCCAGTGCAGCAGACGGATCAGCCCGTGGCGCACCTGCGCGTCGCGGTGGCCCGCGCTGCCGGTCAGGGCGTAGTCGAAGCGGCGGGGCGCGCCGACGGGGTTGCCGTGCTCGTCCAGGCGCCAGGCGGCCAGGTGGTCGGCGTTCATGTCCACCCCCACCAGCCCGCCCGCGCGGACCGCCTCCAGCGGCACCGTCTGCATCTGCGGAGTCTGCCAGGAGGCGGTCACGTACCAGCGGTTGCGGTCTACGTCGTAGTGGATGCGGTAGGCCACGGCCCGGTTCGCGGCGACGCGGTCAGCCCACTGCTCGCCGCGGTGGCGGAAGACAGCCCGGCAGGCGAGCACGTACCTGCCGTGGGGGGCGTTGGCCAGGTCGGCCAGCGGCGCCGGGAGCTTGATGCTCACTTCACCGTCCGGTGAGACGCGGATCGTCTCGTTGCCGTACCGCTTGCCGGACTCGCCGTCGGCCTGCAGGAACCACCGCTGGGCCTGCCACCGCAGCCGCCAGTCGGCCTCGCTCATCTGGGCATCCTGAAGGTGGTGCCAGGCGTGAAGCAGCTTCCTGCCGCCGCGCACCACGCGCACTCGTCCGACCTCCCAGTCGGCCCCTACCTGCCGCAGCCGGTCCTCAAGCACGTGCAGGCGCCGGGCCTTGGCGAACCACTCCCGCCGGGAGCGGTAACCGCCCGGCGCGCCCCGGGAGCCCTTGGCCCAGAGGGGCTGCGCGAGCCGGTGCCTGATCGTGTCGATGCCCGCCCGGAGACTCTGAAGGTGGGCGAGCTGCCCGCGCCGGGCCAAAGCCCACTGATCGTGGCCCGGGTGATGCTGCCCGCCCAGCGGGAGGACGACTGGCCGGTCAAAGCCTGCTTGCGACGCGCCCACTGCTCGCCGTCGTGGCCCAGGCCCGCCGCGCAGCGCGCCCTCAGATCGCCCGAGGCCAGCGAGCCGAGCAGAGTGCCGACCCGACGTAGCACCGCCTCGTCCTGCCCGGACAAGCCCTTGAGACCGGAGCCGACCGCCACCCCGAACGGGCCGGGCACCACGAACGCCGCCGCCACCTCACGCAACCCGCTCACACCTCACCCCGCCCGACACCGAAGGACTCCTTACCGCACCCAACGACCACCCCGGTCAAAGGTCACGCATTCGAAACCAGAACGCCCGTCGCCTTTCCACGCCGCGCACCGTCGCCGCGACGCTCACTCATGCACGCCAGAACATGCTCAGCCACTATCGACCGACAGCAGCTCACAACCCCCGACCCCTCGGGGACCCACCACGGCACCGGCGTATGCGCCACCTACCCCGCCCTGGGGCTCCGTCCCAGACCTCGACAGGGCTGCGCCCCGGGTGCCTACCCACCCGACTCGGTGGAGGAGAGGGGGAGGGGTGGCCCCGGAGGGGCGGTGTGGGGCGAGTTGCGCCCGGTAACGGCGGACCATGGGGGCGGGCACCCGGCCGTGGCGCGCCATGGTGGACGGGTACGCCCCGGAAGCGGCGGGCCGCGGAGGAGAAACCGGGGTGCAGGGGGCAAAGCCCCCTCCCGGGGTCTGGGACAGAGCCCCAGGACCGAAGCCCCTCACCCACCGAGACGGGCGGGCGGTGGGCGGAGACGGGGCGAAGCCCCAAAAACCGAAACCGCTGTCACGGAGACGCCGACTGCCCAGGCGCCCCCGGCGCAACATCCGCCCCGTCCCCCGACGACGCCCACCACACCCCCGCCCCGAGCACCCCCGCGACCACCACCCCCGCGACTCCCAGCGTCACCCGCCGCCGCCGCGCCGCGGCCCGGTGACGCGCGGCGGAACCGGGCCTCGGCGCCCCCGCCGTCCGCGGCACCCGCGCAGTCCCCCGCGCACCCCCCGCCAGCTCGTCCGGCGCCGGCACCCGCATCGACGTATGCGTGTCCCGGTTGGAGTCCGGCTTCGCCCCGGGCACCAACGGGACCGCTCCCCGCCGCCGTACCCGCTCCCCGGCCCCGCTCCCAGCCCTGGTCCCGGCCTCGGCCGGATCCGCCGACCGGTCGGACGACGCCTCCTCGCCCGCCTCCTGCGAAGACTCCGCCTCCGGCTCGTCCACATCCAGCGGCGGCATCCCCACGAGCATCGGCTGGAGCTCCCTGAGCCGGGCACCCAGCTCCGAGGCCCGCAGCCGCGACGCCGGCGCCTTGGCCAGGCACTGCACGATCAGCCGCCACAGCTCGTCCGGGATGCCCGGCAGCGGTGCCACCGTCTCCGTGACGTGCCGGCGCAGCACCGCGCCCGGATGCCCGCCGCCGAACGGGGTGAAGCCCGCCAGCAGCTCGTACAGGACCGTGGCCAGCGCGTAGATGTCCACGGCGGCCCGCGGGGGCAGCCCCTCCACGATCTCCGGCGCGAGATAGTCCGGCGTACCGATGATCTTCGTCGCCCGGGTCCGCTTCGGCGAGTCGATGAGTTTGGCCACACCGAAGTCGGTCAGCAGCGCCGGGTGCGCGCCGCCGGGGCCGAGCGGCCCCTCCATGTCCAGCAGCACGTTCTCCGGCTTGACGTCCCGGTGCACCACCCCGGCCGCGTGCGCCGCGGCAAGCCCGTCCGCCACATCGGCCACGATCGCCACGGCCGCCTCGGGCGCCAGCCGCCGCTCCCGCTCCAGCCGGGTGCGCAGATCCGTACCGCGGACGAGGTCCATGACGAGGGCCAGGTCGTTGCCGTCGACCACCAGGTCCCGTACGGAGACCACGTTCGGATGCTCCAGGCCCAGCAGCGCGGTCCGCTCCTGTACGAAGCGGCCCACGAGTTCCTGGTCGGACGCGAGGTCCTCGCGCAGCAGCTTCACGGCGACGGGGCCGTCGGGTCCTTCGCCGAGCCACACCGTGCCGGCGCTGCCCCGCCCCAGGATCTGGTTGGCGGTGTACCGGCTGCCGATCTTCCGTGCCAAGACTGCTCCTACAGACGCGTGTTGCCGACAAAGCTACGCGTCCGGCGAGCCGACCCTCACCACAGAGCCGGAATTCACCCCCCGGCTGTCGACAAATCCCCAGACCCGCGCCCGGGCCTGTCCTAGTTGCCGTTCAGGTTCTTGACCCAGTCGCTCACCGTGCCGACCCAGGAGCCCAGTTGGTCCCAGTAGCCCTTGCCGGTCCCGATCCACTGCTGCAACGGGGTCAGTTCCCAGATGAGCCAGCCGGCCACCACCAGGATGATGATCGTGAACAGGCAGCCCTTGAGGCAGCCCAGACCGGGGATCTTCATCGGGTTCGCGCTGCGCTGCCGCGGCGGCCTCGGCTCGCGCACCGGCCGTCGGGGCTCCGGCTGGGCGGGCGGCGCGTACCGCTGGGGCTGGGGCGCGTACCGCTGCGGCTGTTGCTGCTGATAGCCACGACCGGGCTGAGGCTGCTGCTGCGGCCGGGCGACCTGCCGCTGGGGGCGGCGGCGCAGCGGGTCCTCGCTGGGGTCCAGGTACTGGACCTGTGTCTGCTCGTTGCGGTCGCGGGCGGCGCGCAACTGGTTCTGCCAGGGGTGCGGCTGATCGGGCTGCTGGTCCCCGTACGGCCCGCCGGGGCCGTTCATGTCGCCCGGCGCCCCCTGCGGCATCGGCGGCATCACGCGTGTGGAGTCGCCGCCGTGAGCGGGCAGCGCGGTGGTGGGATCGGCCGCGCCGGCCGGGCCACCCGTGTGCGGCAGGAAGCTGGTCGCCGCGTTCGGGTCGTACGAGGCCGCGCCCTGCGGCAGCACCTGCGTGGGGTCGGCGGCGCCGGACACGTCGGGAGCGGGCACGCTCGCGGGCGCCGGGTCGGGCGCCAGTAGCACCCCCACGGCCTCCGCGGCGGCGATCTGCGCGGCGCCCGCATGCACGCCCACGCCGTCGGCGACGACGCGCAGCCCCTGGGCGAGGTTCTCGGCGCTGGGCCGTTCGTCGGGGTTCTTGCGCAGGCAGCGTTCGATGACCGTCCACAGCGGGTCGGGAATGGTGGACGGGCGGCGCGGTTCGGCGCTCAGGTGCTGGTGCAGGACCTCCAGCGCCGATCCGCCGGAGAACGGCGGACGGCCGGTGACCAGCTCGTACAGCAGGATTCCGGCGCCGTACACGTCGACCGCGGAGTTCTGCGGCCGGCCCTCGGCGGACTCGGGCGCGACGTACGCGGGCGTGCCGACGAACTCGTGGGTACGGGTGAGTCCGGGCGAATCGGCCAAACGGGCGATGCCGAAGTCGGTCAGCATCGGGTGCATCTGCCCGCCGTCCTGCCTCAGCAGGACGTTCGCCGGCTTCAGGTCGCGGTGTACGACCCCGTCGGCGTGGCTCGCGGCGAGCGCGTCGGCGATCTGGGCGGTGAGCAGCGCGGCGGCCACGGGCGTGAAGGGGCCGTTCTCGCGCAGGTAGCGGTGCAGGTCGGGGCCGTCGACGAGGTCCATGACCAGCGCCAGCAGCTCACCCTCGACCACCAGGTCGCGCACCCGCACGATGTTCGGGTGGGTCAGCCGGAGCAGGACGGACCGCTCCCGCAGGAACCGCATCACGATGTCGGAGTCGTTCGCCAGCTCCTCCTTGAGGACCTTGATGGCGACGGTCTCACCGGGCTGCCCGGGCACGGCTGCCTCCGCGCCCGCCGCCTCCCTCTGGCGGGCTCGCCAGACGGTCCCGGTGGCACCGCGTCCGAGCGGCTCCTCCAGGAGGTACTTGCTGCCTACCGGCCGCACGTCATGCGCTCCCTGCTGCTTGCTTGCCTGAACCCGCGCTTCTGGGGCGTCCCGCGGGTGCTGCGACCCGCCGCGCGGGTGTTCCGACCCACTTTAGTGCCGCCCTCCGCGGTGCCGGGCGGTCGAGCTGCCGCGCCCGTGCCGCACCGGCTCCTTCCACGGCGACGTACGCACGGGGCCCCGTACATGTTCGATGGAAAGACGCTCGGCTCGGGTCGGTTGGTTGCCCGGGACCGACATGAACGATCCCAAGCAGGCATCGAGCGGACATTCGCCGGGCATCGGCCGGGAACTTTTGCGGGCAGAGCCGACCAATCAAGATCACTTGCCGGTGGGCGGCGGGCGCGGTGTCAGTGGTAGGTGCGAGGATGCCTCCAGAACTGGCCGACGTGCTCGTGCGGTGGTGGGGGAAAGTCCGCGGTGGGGGACCGCGGGGCGGTTTCGCCCCACGCCGGTCGCGGGCGCCCGCGCAGAAGGGACCGCTGACGGCGATGCAGATCCGGCTGACCGTCGTAGATCCGCTGGGCCCGCCCTCCCCCACGGTCTCGGCCTCGCAGGAGCGGGGCGGCCACCCACCGGCACGAAGCCGCGCCGCGAGCTGCGACGTGCTGGTCACGGCGCCCGCCGGCACCGCCCTGGCCGCCGTGGCGGCGGCGCTGGCCGCGGCGGTCTCCGGCGAGGGAGCGTCGGCGTCGGAGCGGGGCGGACGGGAGCGGGGCGCGTCCGGCGGCCGGGAGCCGGGCGCGGGCCCCGTGGTGTTGTACGCGGGCACGGAGCGGCTGGACGCCCAGCGCTGCACGCTCGGCGAGCCCCCGCTGCTCGACGGCGCGGTGCTGTCCCTGGGCGCCCCCGCCGACCCCGAGCCGCACCCCGAGCTCGACGACGCCCCGACCCAGCTGCACGTGGTCGCGGGGCCGGACGCGGGCGGGGTGCACCTGCTGCACGGCGGGCAGATCACGGTGGGCCGTTCCGCCGACGCCGACGTGCCGCTGGACGACCCCGACGTCTCGCGCGTGCACTGCGCGGTGACGGTGGCCCCCGACGGCGGCGTCTCGGTCGCCGACCTGGGCTCCACCAACGGCACGGAGCTGGGCGGCAGGCCCGTCGGGTCCCGCGCGGTCCGTTTCGCGCCGGGGGCGCTGCTGCGCATCGGCGAGTCGGCCCTGCGCCTGACACCGGCCGCGGGACCGGACGCCCGCGTACGGACGACACCCGACGGGGAGGGCCATGTGCGGCTCCCCTCCGAGGCCGCGCCCGCACCGGACGCCACCACCGCACACGAGCGCGTACGGGACGGCGTGGGCGACGGCGACGGCAGCGGTGCGCACGGGGCGGCCACGCGCGCGTACGGCGATGCCACCGGCCCGACCGTGACCCACCGGGGAACATTCGCACCACACCCGCCGGGAACCGTCGAGCCCCCCGCGGTCCCCCCGCAGGCAGGCGCGCCCCGGATCGAGGGCGGCGACGGCGCTCACAGCGCGCAGGCGCAGCCGCCCGTGCCGTTCGCCATCACGGCGGACGGCGGCACCGGCGTGCCGCAGGTCCTGCGCCGGCGCGGCGGGCTCGGGGCGTGGGCGCGGCGGCTGACCGGCGGGCGCGGCGAGCCGGCGGCCGACCGGCAGGGGACGTACGACGGCACGGCGGCGGGCGTGCGCGCGCAGGACGCGCCCGCGTGGTGCAGGGCGCCGCAGCGGCCGGAGACCTGGCCGGACCCGGCGGCACTGCTCCTCGCGGCCCTGGGCCCGGGGCCGCGGCTGTGGGAGCGCGGGCCGGGGCACCCGGAGGCGCTCACCGTACGGCTCGGCACGGCCGACCGGCAGGCCCCCGACGGCTCGGGGCTGCTGCCCGCGGTCCCGGTCACCGCCGACCTGCGCGAGGCGGGAGGGCTGGGCCTGGCCGGACCGCGCGCCCGCCTGTCGGGACTGGCCCGCGCGGTGCTCGCCCAGCTCGCCGCGGCGCACTCCCCGGACACGCTGGAGATCGTGCTGCTCAGCGCCGACTCCGCCCGCCCGGTGGAGGAGCGGACCGCCGAGTGGTCCTGGCTCGGCTGGCTGCCGCACGTCCGCCCGGCCCACGGCCAGGACTGCCGTCTCCTGCTCGCCTACGACCGGGAGCAGGCCGCGGCCCGCACGGACGAACTCCTCCGACGCGTCCAGGACCACATCGCGAGCCACCCGAGCGGCGACCCCGCTTCCGGGACGGGCCCCACGGCAGGCGACCACCGGGCGCAGGACGCGCGCGCCGGGGCCCGGCGGCCCTCCTGGGCGCGGGACGACGATCCGGCGGCCGAGCGGGGCTTCGCGGGGCCGTACACGGTGGTGGTCGTGGACGGCGACCCGGGCGGCGCGGGGGCGCGCGAGGCGGTGGCACGCCTGGCGCACGAGGGTCCCCGGGCCGGGATACACCTGATGTGCCTCGCCGAGACGACGCCCGCCTCGCCCGCGTCCCCGGTGACGGACACCTACGAGGCGGCGTGCGCGGTGTCGCCGGCGTTCGGGGAGTGCGGAGCCGTCGCCCTGCTCAGCGGCGACGTGGCGACGGCGCTGCGGCTGATGCGCGTCGCGGGACATCCGGCCGCGGCCGATCCGGACGGCGGACCCGAGCGGATCCGGCGGCACCCGGACGGCCCCCTCCGCGCACCGCACGCCGAGGCACCCGCCGGGACCCCGGCGGCACGGGCCCAGCACCGCACCCCCATACCCCCCGGCACCGTCGCCGTCGTCGACGCGGTGTCCCCTGCCTGGGCCGAGCGGTTCGCGCGGGCCCTGGCGCCCTTGCGGACGGACGGGCCGGGAGCGAACCGGCCGGCCCGGGTGTCGGCGCCGCTGCCCCTGTCGGCGCGGTTGCTGGACGAACTGGGGCTGGCCCGGGCCACCCCGGCCTCGCTCCAGGCCCGCTGGGCGGACGCGGCCGACGACACGGCGGCCCTGGGCGGTCGCGCCTGGGCGATACTGGGCGCCGGTCCGCGCGGACCGGTCTGCGCCGACCTCGTGGCCGAGGGACCGCATCTGCTGATCGAGGGACCGGCGGGCAGCGGCCGTACGGAACTGCTGCGATCCGTCGTCGCCTCGCTCGCCGCCGCCGAGCGGCCCGACCGCCTCGGCATCGTGCTGGTGGACGGCCGGGACGGCACCGGCGCGGCCGGCGGGCACGGCGACGGCCTGCGGGTCTGCACGGACGTGCCGCACGTGACCACCCACCTCACCGCCAACGACCCCGTCCGCATGCGGGAGTTCGCCCAGTCGCTGAGCGCCGAGCTGAAACGCCGGGCCGAACTGGTGGGGCTGACGGACTTCACCGAGTGGCACACCGGACGCGAGGTCTCCGGCCGCATCGTCTCCCAACGCACACCGCAGCCGCACGGCACGCCCGGCCCGAGCCCGACCTACGCGGCCTCGAACGGCGCGGGCACGGCCCACACGGCCCCGACCGGCGCAAGGACGGCCGGCGCGGGCACGCCCGGCCCGGACCCGGCCCGCACCGCCCAGCGCACGGCGACCACCCACGGCGCGTTCGCCCCGGGGCACATCGGAGCGGGCGCCGCCGGTGACGCGGGGGACCTCGACAGCCCGCCCAGTTCGACGATGCGGCTGCGGCCCGCCGCCGCCCGCAGGCAGGCGGAGGCCGCGCCGCCGCTGCCCCGCCTGGTGGTGGTCGTCGACGACCTCGACGCCCTGGTCTCGCCCTCGCTCGGTTCGCCCGGCCGGCCCTCGGCCGGGTCGGTGATCCGCGCGCTGGAGGCCGTGGCCCGGGAGGGCGAGCGGCTCGGCGTCCACCTGGTGGCGGCCACCACGCCCGGCGGCCGTACGGCGCAGACCGAACCGGCGCGCCGGGCCGCGCTGCGGGTCACGCTGGACGCACCGGCCCCGGGACCGGACGAGCCGGTGCCCGGACGCGGCCGGCTGGCCTGCGCGGACGGCCGGGTGACAGCGTTCCAGGGCGGTCGCGTCACGGGCCGTATCCCGCGCACCGCGACCCAGCGCCCCACGGTCGTCCCCCTGGAGTGGCACCGCATGGGCGACCCGCCCACCCGGCGCTCGGTACGGGAGTTGGGCAACGGCCCGACGGATCTCGCCCTGTTGGCAAGCGCGTTGGAGCGCGCGGCACGGGAGGTGTCGGCGACCCACGTGCCCTCGTTGCTGTGATCAGCCTCCGCTGCCGTTGCTGCAATCGGCCCCCGCCCCCGTGATCAGGATCTGACCCGGAGTCACGACGTGGTCACGATCGCCCGGTTGACACCGTGGGCGCTCTTGCCGACTCCCGGACCCCGGCGTACACCAGAGCCCACGGGACAGCGCTCGGACGTTCGACGAGGAACGGAGAACGGGGCAGTCATGCGCAGCACGAGCAACACCATCCTCAGCCACAGGGCAGCCAGGACCGCGGCGGCCGTCGCCGCGGGAGCACTGGCCCTCTCCCTCACCGCGTGCGGCGGAAGCGACGACAAGAAGAGCGGCGACGACCAGAGCAGGGGCACGAAGCCCGGTGCCGTCGTCCCCCTCCCCAAGCTGGACGGCGCGACGCTGGAGGTCGCCGCCGTCTGGACCGGCGGCGAGCAGAAGAACTTCAAGCAGGTCCTCGCCGAGTTCGAGAAACGCACCGGCGCCAAGGTCACCTTCGTCCCCGCCCAGGACCCGATCATCAACTTCCTCGGCTCCAAGATCGCGGGCGGCCAGCCGCCGGACGTGGCGCTGCTCCCGCAGCCCGGCGCCATCAAGCAGGCCGTGGACAAGAAGTGGGCCAAGCCGCTGGGCCCGGAGGCCCAGGCGCAACTCGCCAAGAACTACTCGCAGGGCTGGCAGGACATCGGCAAGGTCGACGGCACGCAGTACGGCGCCTACTACAAGGCCGCCAACAAGTCGCTGATCTGGTACAACGCCAAGGTCTTCGAGAACGCGGGCGCGAGCGAGCCCAAGACCTGGAAGGACCTGCTGAGCACCGCGCAGCAGGTCTACGACTCCGGGGTCACCCCGTTCTCCGTGGGCGGCGCCGACGGCTGGACCCTCACCGACTGGTTCGAGAACGTCTACCTCTCCCAGGCGGGCCCGGAGAAGTACGACCAGCTCGCCCAGCACAAGATCAAGTGGACGGACCCGTCCGTCAAGGACGCGCTCACCACGCTCGCCCAGATCTGGTCCAAGAAGGACTACATCGCGGGCGGCCCGAAGGGCGCGCTCCAGACCGAGTTCCCGGCCTCGGTGACCCAGACGTTCACCGGCGGCGACCAGCCGAAGGCCGGCATGGTCTACGAGGGCGACTTCGCCCAGGTCAACATCGGCGAGACCAAGGCCGTGGTGGGCACGGACGCGAAGGTGTTCCCGTTCCCGGCCGTGGGCTCCACCCCGCCGGTGGTCTCCGGCGGCGACGCGGCCGTGATCCTGAAGGACTCCAAGGCGGCCCAGGCCCTGGTCACCTTCCTGGCCTCGGCGGACGCGGCGACCATTCAGGCGAAGCTCGGCGGCTACCTGTCACCCAACAAGAACGTGCCGGACTCCGCGTATCCGAACGAGGTCCAGCGGAAGATCGCGAAGGCGCTGATCGACTCGGGCGACGACTTCCGCTTCGACATGTCCGACCAGGCCCCGCAGGCCTTCGGCGGCACGCCCGGCAAGGGCGAGTGGAAGGAACTCCAGGACTTCCTGAAGAACCCCTCGGACGTCGCGGGCACCCAGGCGAGGCTGGAGAAGGACGCGGCGGCGGCGTACGGCGGCGGGAGCTGATCCGGCGATGACGCCGG
Organism: Streptomyces sp. NPDC004721; assembly: GCF_053601495.1. Lineage (NCBI taxonomy): Bacteria > Bacillati > Actinomycetota > Actinomycetes > Kitasatosporales > Streptomycetaceae > Streptomyces > Streptomyces sp. NPDC004721. The sequence continues at coordinate 45,889 of NZ_JBSGBZ010000002.1, read as the reverse complement.
CCACGGCGGCGGGAGCCTCAGCGGGCCCCGCCGCGCCCCGTCGTCGCAAGAGCGTGACCGGCACCCGCAGGACCGTGGCGGCCCTGTTCCTGCTGCCCGCCCTGGTGCTGCTCGGCGCGCTCGTGGTCTACCCCATCGGGTACTCGGTCGTCCGCAGCTTCTACAACGCCTCCGGCGACGGCTTCGCCGGGTTCGACAACTACAAGGCCCTGTTCACCGACGACGGCATCCGCACCGCGCTGAAGAACAACATCATCTGGGTGGTGTTCGCGCCGACCGTCGCCACCGCGCTCGGCCTCGTCTTCGCGGTGCTGACCGAACGGGTGCGCTGGGGAACGGCGTTCAAGCTGGTCGTCTTCATGCCGATGGCGATCTCCATGCTGGCGGCCGGGATCATCTTCCGACTGGTGTACGACCAGGACCCGGACCGGGGCGTCGCCAACGCGGTGTGGGTCGGGGTGCACGACACCTTCGCGCAGTCCTCGGCGTTCCCGAAGGCCCACCCGGGCCGCGACTCGCCGCTGAAGCCGGACCAGGGCGGCTTCATCACCTCGGCCACGGTCCGCACCGGCGAGTCGGTGGCCCTCCCCCTCGTCGGCGTCGCCCCCGACCAGATGCCGAAGAGCGCGAAACGGGCCGTACGGGCCGAGCCGCAGCCGGGAAGGATCACCGGCACCGCCTGGCAGGACTTCACACGCGGCAAGGGCGTCGGGAAGCTCGGCGCGGTCGACCCGTCGGAGTTCGGCTATGCCGGGATGCGGATCGAGGCGGTCAAGGACGGCAAGGTGGTCGCGTCGGCGACGGCAGCCGACGACGGCACGTTCACGCTGCCCGCGCAGGCGGACGGCGCTCGGCTCCGGCTCCCGGCGAGCAACTTCAAGGCGCCGTACAACGGCGTGGACTGGCTGGGCCCGTCGCTGGTGACTCCGGCCATCATCGGGGCGTACGTGTGGATGTGGGCCGGGTTCGCGATGGTGCTGATCGCCGCCGGGCTCGCGGGTGTGCCCAGGGAACTGCTGGAGGCGGCCCGGGTCGACGGCGCCAACGAGTGGCAGGTGTTCCGCCGGGTCACCGTGCCGCTGCTGGCGCCCGTGCTCGCGGTCGTCGCGGTCACCCTGATGATCAACGTGCTGAAGATCTTCGACCTGGTCTTCATCATCGCCCCGGGATCCTCCCAGGACGACGCCAACGTCCTGGCCCTGGAGCTGTACCGCAAGGGCTTCTCGGAGGGACAACCCGGCATCGCCAGCGCCATCGCGGTGTTCCTCCTGCTGCTGGTCATCCCGGTGATGCTGTTCAACATGCGGAGGCTGCGGCGGGAGGTGCGGCGATGACGGCGCGTCCGGCTGTCTGCCGGGGGTCCGGGGGTCGCCCCCCGGATGAACACAGCAACATGCGCAGGCTGCGGCGGGAGGTGCGGCGATGACGGCGCAGACCGGGAGTCCGACGAAGGCGGCGCCCGTTCCCGAGGCCGTGCAGGCGAAGCCGTCCCTGGGGTCGCGGCTGGCGGAGGCCGTGAGCGGTGGCGCGCTGAGGGTCTTCCTGATCGTGGTGGGCTTGTTCTGGCTGGTCCCGACGATCGGCCTGCTGCTGTCGTCGCTGCGCGCGCCGGAGGACATGAGCGCGAGCGGCTGGTGGACCGTCTTCAGCAAGCCCGCGCAGCTCACCTTCGGCAGTTATCAAAAACTGCTGGAGAACGGCGACATCACCGACTCCCTGGTGAACACGGTCCTGATCACCGTGCCGGCGACGGTCCTGGTGGTCCTGGTCGGCTCGCTGGCGGGCTACGCCTTCGCCTGGATGGAGTTCCCCGGCCGGGACTGGTGGTTCCTGGCCGTGGTCGGCCTGCTGGTCGTGCCGGTGCAGGTCGCGCTCATCCCGATCGCCGAACTGTTCGGCAACGTCGGCCTGTTCGGCACGATCTTCGGGGTGATCCTGTTCCACACGGGCTTCGGCCTGCCCTTCGCGGTGTTCCTGCTGCGGAACTTCTTCGCGGAGATCCCCCGCGAACTGCTGGAGGCGGCCCGCCTCGACGGCGCCGGCGAACTGCGGCTGTTCGCCCGCGTGGTGATGCCGCTGGGCGGGCCCGCGATCGCGAGCCTGGGCATCTTCCAGTTCCTGTGGGTGTGGAACGACATGCTGGTCGCGCTGGTGTTCACCAAGTCCGGTACGCAGCCCATCACGGTCGCCCTCCAGACGCAGGTACGCCAGTTCGGCAACAACATCGACGTCTTGGCACCCGGGGCGTTCATCTCCATGGTGATCCCGCTGGCCGTGTTCTTCGCCTTCCAGCGGCAGTTCGTCTCGGGCGTGATGGCGGGAGCGGTCAAGTAAGCGCACGGGACGTGCGGTTCGGGGCGGTCCGGCACCGGCCGGCCCCGAGCCGCCGGCCCGCCGTCCCCCGGATGTCCCAGCGGGCCGTGACCGACTCGCTCCACCGGCCGTTCCCGGGCAGAACGCCCACGTCGGCCCTTGGATGCCCGCCTTGCCCAGGTTCAGTGTCACCGTCCCCGCGCACCGGGTCCCGGCGTACCCGCGCGCGTTCCTGGAGGCGTGCCGGCGGCGTTGCCGCGCCCTCGGCCTCCGGCCGGCGCTGCGCACCGGACTGCGGCACGCCCTGGTCCGGCTGGCCCCGCACCGCGCGATCCGGGTGCTGCTGCTGGTGACGGCCCTGTGCCGCCGGGCGGTCGAGCGGGCCGTCAAGCCGCTGCGCGTACTGCGGACCGCCGTGCTGCGCGCCCGGTCGCGCACGGCATGGCCGAGCCGGTCGACGTCTCCCCGTGCCGTCCGGTGTCGTCGCAGGTCACGACCCCGGGCCGAAGCCCGCCCGCAACCCTGCCGCAACCCACAGGCCCACAGACCGTCACCCAGAGGCTTTAAACACCGTTTGCTCTTTTGGGAGTCCGTATGCACGCATCGGACCGGATCAACAGAAGAAAGAGCAGAATGCCCCGATTCAGCATCGTCGTCCCGTCGCATGGCGTCGCGGGCCGGCTGTCCCTGGCGCTGGACTCGGTCCTCGCCCAGTCCTTCGGAGACTTCGAGCTGATCGCGGTGTGCGACGGCCCGGCCGCCCCGGCCGCCGGCGTCGCCGCCGACTACGCGGGGCGGGACTCCCGGGTGGTCCTGGTGCACTCGCCCCCGTCCGCGGGCCTCGGCGCGGCGCGCAACGCCGGGACGCGGGCGGCGAGCGGCGCGTATCTGCTGTTCCTCGACGGCGACGACACCCTGGTGCCGGGCGCGCTGTCCGCGCTGGCCGCCCGCCTGGAGGAGACGGGCGACGTCGACGTGCTCTACTTCGAGCACGAGCGGACCCCCTGGTGGGACCGCGAGCCGGCCACCACGGCCGGGCCGCCGCCGGTCACCGTCCGCGGGCCCGCCTTCTCCCCCGCCGAGGCCCCGCACCTGACCGGCGTTCCGCTGCCCGCGTGGAGCGCGGTCTACCGCCGCTCCTTCATGACCGGGCGCGGCCTGGCCTTCCCCGACGGGCACCGCGTCGACGTCGCCTGGGGCGGCCTGGTCACCGTCGCGGCCGAGCGCGTGGCGGTGCTGCGGCAGGTCGTCGTACGGCATCTGCTGCGCCGGCAGGGCAGCCGGCTCGACCTCCCGGGCGAGCACCAGTTCGACCTCCTCGACCAGACCGAGCGGGTGCTCGTCCGGGCCGTCGCCGAGGGACTGCCCACGGAGCGGTTCACGCCGCTGTTCGAACAGCTCTTCGACGCGGTGCTGACGGTGGCCGCGCATCCGGAACAGGTGCCCGCTCACCGGCGCCGCGCGTTCTTCCGCCGTGCCCACCGCCTGTACCGCCGCCACCGCCCGGCCGGCCACCGCGCCCCACAGGGCCGGTCCGGCGTGCCGCACCGGCTGCTGGCGTCCGGGGCGTACACGGCGTTCCGCGCGCGGTGCGCCACCGGCCGGGCGGCGGAGGCCGGCCGTCGCCTGCCGCGCGCGGCCAGGCTGCGCACCCGCCTCGCCTACCGCCGGCACCTGCACCGCCCGCTCGACGAGAACCTCGTCGTGTACTGCGCCTACTGGGGCAGGGGTTACGCGTGCAGCCCGGCCGCCCTGCACGCCAAGGCCCGCGAACTCGCCCCGCACCTGCGCGGTGTGTTCCTGGTGGAGCCCGGCCAGGAACACACCGTTCCGGAGGGCGTCGACCACGCGGTGATCGGCAGCCGCCGGTACTGGAAGGTGCTGGCCCGCGCCAAGTACCTGGTGAACAACGCCAACTTCGCCGACGCCGTCGTCAAACGCCCCGGCAGCGTGCACCTCCAGACCCAGCACGGCACCCCGCTGAAGACGATGGGCTGCGACCAGTCGACGTACCCGGTGGTCGCGGCGCAGTCCGGCAGCTTCGCCAAACTGCTGCGCCGCGTGGACCGGTGGGACTACAACCTCTCCTCCAACCGCCACTCCACCGAGGTGTGGGAACGGGCCTTCCCCGGCTCCTACGAGCCCCTGGAGTACGGCTACCCGCGCAACGACGTCTACTGCGCCGCCCGCGCCGAGGACGTGGCCCGCGTCCGCCGCGAGCTGGGCGTCCCGGAGGGGAAGACGGCCGTCCTGTACGCGCCCACCCACCGCGACCACCGCACCGGCTTCGAGCCCGGCCTGGACCTGGAGGCCTTCTGCGCGGCGGCCGGCGAGGACGTCGTCGTCCTGCGGCGCGCCCACTACTTCTACGACCGGAGCGGGCCGCGGAGCGGCGGCCGGATCATCGACGTCACCGCGCACCGCTCCTCGGAGGACGTGTGCCTGGCCGCCGACGCGCTGATCACCGACTACTCGTCGATCATGTTCGACTACGCCAACCTGGACCGCCCGATCGTCGTGTACGCCGACGACTGGGAGGTCTACCGGGAGACCCGCGGCGTCTGCTTCGACCTCATGGACACGCCGCCCGGCCCGGTCGTCCGCACACCGCGCGAACTGGCGGCGGTCTTCCGCGACGGCTCGTACGCGCGCCCGGAGTCGGCGGCGCTGCGGGCCCGGTTCCGGGAGCGGTTCTGCCAGTTCGACGACGGGCGGGCCGCCGAGCGAGTCGTCCGCCGGGTGTTCCTCGGCCAGCCGCCCGAAGCGCTACCGCCCGTGATCCCGCTCGCCGAGCGCGTCCCGGCCCCCGCCGCCCCCCACTAAGGAGCTGACGCAGCAGTGCCCCGCTTCAGCATCATCGTCCCCTGCTTCAAGGTGCAGGGGTTCCTGCGCGAATGCCTGGACTCGGTCCTGACGCAGTCCTTCGGCGACGTCGAGGTGATCGCCGTCGACGACTGCTCCCCGGACGGCAGCGGCGCCATCCTCGACGAGTACGCCGCCCGCGATCCGCGTGTACGGGTGCTGCACCTGCCGGAGAACGTCGGGCTCGGCCGCGCCCGCAACGCCGGAATGCCGCTCGCCACCGGCGACTTCCTGTTCTTCCTCGACAGCGACGACACCCTCACCCCGGGCGCGCTGCGGGCCATCGCCGACCGGCTGGAGGAGACCGGAGACCCGGACGTGCTGGTCTTCGACTACGCCCGCACCTACTGGTGGGGCGGGACCCGGCGCAACGTGCTGGCCGCGGTGCTGGCCGAGGCCGGTCCCGGCACCTTCACGGCCGCCGAACAGCCGCGGATCCTGGACCTGTTGATGGTGGTGTGGAACAAGGTCTACCGGCGCGACTTCGTCGAGGAGCACGGCTTCGCCTTCCCGCCCGGCTACTACGAGGACACTCCCTGGACGTTCCCGGTCCTGCTCACCGCCCGGCGGATCGCCACGCTCGACCGGATCTGCCTGTACTACCGCCAGCGCCGGCAGGGCAACATCCTGTCCACCACCAGCCGCAAGCACTTCGACATCCACGACCAGTACGAGCGGGTCTTCGCCTATCTCGACTCCCGTCCCGAGCTGGCGAGTTGGCGCCCCTATCTGCACCGGAAGATGGGCGAGCACTGCCTGGACATCCTCGCCAAGCCGAACCGGCTGCCGCCGTCGGACAAGGCCGAGTTCTTCCGCCGTACGGCGCGGATGTTCCGCGCCCACCGGCCTCCGGACGCGGACACGACCGGTGTGGTCCGGGTATTGGAGGGCGGTTACGCCGCCTACCGGGCCGGGCGGCAGGCCGGGCGGGCCCGCCGGGAACTCGGGCGCCGGACGCTGCGGGTCCGCAGGGCGGCGGCCGTACGAGTGAAGGGCGGCTGGGCCGCGCTGCACGCCCGCCGGACGCTGGACCAGGACCTCGTCCTGTACTCGGCGTTCTCGCACCGGGGCATGCTCGGCGACCCGGCGGCCGTCCACCGCAAGGCACGGGAGATCGCGCCGCATCTGCGCGGGGTGTGGGTGGTCCGCGACCGGGAGCGGGCCGCGCTGCTGCCGCCGGACGTCGAGTACGTGCTGTCCGGCACCCTGCGCCACCGGCAGCTCGCCGCCCGGGCCGCGTTCTTCGTCAACAACGCCAACTGGCCGGCGGCCGTGGCCAAACGGCCCGGCAGCACGCACATCCACACCCATCAGGGCACCCCGCTGAAGTTCATGGCGGCCGATCTGCTGGGCAAGCCCGGCGCCTGGCACGGCGTCGACGTGCCGGGCCTGCTGTCCCGCGCCGACCGCTGGGACTACAGCCTGGTCGCCAACCGCCACTCCGAGCTGGTGTGGGAGCGGGCCTACCCCTGCCGGTTCACCTCCGCGCGCACCGGCAGCCCGCGCAACGACGTGCTCGTCACGGCGCGTGCGGACGACGGCGCCGCTCTCCGCGACCGGCTCGGCATCCCGCCGGAGCACACGATGGTGCTGTACGCGCCGACCCGCCGGGAGTACCGGCGCGGCGGCCACGTCGAACGCTTCGACCCGGCCCGGCTCGCCGCGGACCTCGGCGAGGGCCACACCCTCGTCGTACGCCTGCATCCCTCGCTGGCCACCGGACCGGCGCGCGGCATGGGACTGGCCGAACTGCACCGACGGGGAGTGCTCGTCGACGCGACCGACGAACCGCACGTGGAGGAGCTCATGCTCGCCTCCGACGTGCTGGTCACCGACTACTCGGCCCTCATGTTCGACTACGCCAACCTGGACCGGCCGATCGTGGTGCACGCCGACGACTGGGGCGCGTACACCGCGAGCCGGGGCGCCTACTTCGACATCACGGCCGAGCCGCCGGGCCATGTCTCGCGTTCCTACGAGGAGTTGGCACGGCTGTTCACCTCCGGCGGCTGGCGGGACGCCGAGTCGGCGCGGCTGCGGACCGGCTTCCGGGAGCGCTTCTGCGAGTTCGACGACGGCTGGGCGGCCGAGCGGGTGGTACGGACCCTGATCCTCGGCGACGAGGAGTGGACACCGGATCCGACGGCGGCGCCCGCGTCCTCCGAAGCGGTCGCCCACCTGCCCGCCCAGGCCTCCGGCCACGACCAGCTGGCGCCCTCGTGAGGCGGCCCCGCTGGAAACCGCACGCACGGCGGCCGAGCACCTGGGTGCTGGTCCTGGCCGCCCTCTTCGCACTGCTCCAGCTCGGCACCGTCACCGGCCGGGACACCCCCGACACCAAGAACTACCTGTCGTACGCGCTGAGTCTGCGCGGTGCCGACAAGCGGGAGGCGGCGGCCGTCACGATCGACTACGTGTGCGCCGGGAAGGCGGCCCGGGCGAGCCGCGCCCACAGCGTGGACGTGCTGCGCTTCCGCGAGCCGAGCCCGGCGGCCCGGGTGGCGGGCGCGTGCCGGACCGAGCTGCGGCGCGAGGTGGAGGCACGGCTGCGGGCCGGGCAGACCGGCGGACACACCCTGCCGTTCATGCCGGAGCGCTTCATGCGGATCTTCGAGGCGCGGCCGGGCTACCCGGTGTTCCTGATCCCCTTCATCACGCTGTTCGGCGTGACGTGGGGGGTGTGGGCGGCGGGCGTCGCCGTCACGGCGGTGGGCGGCGTCCTCGTCTTCCTGGTGCTGCGCGGCCGCCGCGTGCCCGTGCCCCTGGCGCTGACCGGCCAGGTCCTCTACTACGTGCTGCCGTGCGGCACGACGGCGATGCGGCCGATGGCCGAGGGCCTGATGCTGGCGCTGACCCTGACGGGGTTGTGGGGCTGCTCGCTGGCGCTGGACGGGCGCGTGCGGGCCGGCACCGCCCTGGTCGCGGGTGCGCTGCTCGCGCTGTTCACGGTCAAGCACTCCCAGGCGCTGTTCCTCGGGCTGAGCCTGGCCGCCGCGGGCGCGGCCGTCGCCGTACGGCGGTGGACGCGGCGGCGCCCGGCGGGGCGGGGTGTCCTGGCGGTCACCGCGGTGGCCTGCGGCGCCGCCGTCGGCACGGTGCTCCTGGCGCGGGCGCTGCGCTATCCGAGCGGGAGCGACAGCCTTCAGGACCTGCTCACCGGCCACTACGCCCTGCCCGATCGCGACCGTCCATGGCCGGAGCTGCTGCGGCTGGAGGGAGGGTTCTGGCTGGAGTGGCTGCGCCGGCAACTGTGGCAGCCGCTGTTCGCCGCCCTGCTCGCCGCCGGCGCGTGGGGTGCGCTGCGGCGGCGGGGGGCGTTCGGCCTCTTCGTGGTGGCGACGGCGTTCACCGGGTTCCTCACGCAGGCGGCGCATCCCGACATCACCGTGTGGGGCGAACGTCTGATCGTGCTGGCCTGGCTGCTGCCGGTGGTGGGGGTGCCGCTGCTGCTGGAGCGTGTGGTGCCCCGGTCGGCGGCGGACGTCCCGGGTCCGCGTACCCGCAGTCGGCCGGACAAGTGGAGTCCGGTCACTCGATGAAGGATGACGACGTGATGCGACTGACCGGGCTGACCCGTAGGAGCGCGGCGCCGCGCGGGCGCGCGGCCCAGGTGCCGCGACTGCCTTGGTCCACTTGCCAGGCTCTTACCAACGACTGGACGCGTATCAGCACATATACGGCTTTCACGCGGATTACGATCCGCCGTGATGAGCGCCTTCCAGAGCGTGACGCGTCTTCTCACGCGCCCGTCGACGAGACACCGCCTCCTCGCCCTGACGGCCGCCTGGCTCCTCACGCGCGCCCTGATGCTGTGGCTGCTCGCCCACAACGGACTGCCCCGGCTGGGCCGGGGCTCGGTGGCGCGCGAGGTGTGGAAGCTGTACCAGCACTGGTACGTCCTGCTGTCCCACGGCGCGTTCCCGGCGCACGACACGCTGTGGCAGTACCCGCCGGGCGCCGGACCGGTGCTGCTGTCGCCCGCACTGCTGCCGGGCCTGACGTACTTCCAGGCCTTCGTGGTGCTCACCGTCGCCGTCGACGCGCTGGTCACGCTGGCGCTGGCGCACGCGGGCACCCGTCCCGGCCGCAGCCTGCGCGGGGCCGCGTACTGGACGCTGGGCCTGCCCCTGCTGCTGCACATCCCACTGGCCCGCTACGACGTCCAGGCCACCGCCCTGGCCGTGCTCTCCCTGCTGACGCTGTCGCGCTCCACGCGCGCGTGCGGCGCGCTCGCAGCGCTGGGCGCCCTGGTGAAGGTGTGGCCGGCGCTGGCGCTGCTCGGACTGCCCCGGGGCCGTGCGACCCGGTCGGCGTGGACATGGGCGGCCGCCACCGGCGCCGTGGCGCTGACCGTCCTCGCCGGCCTGTTCAGGAACCCGCTCGCCTTCGCCCGCCAGCAGGGCGGCCGGGGCGTGCAGATCGAGTCGTTCGGCGGCACCGCGCTCGCGCTGGCCACGCACGCCGGCTGGCCGGGCCGGGTGCGCTACCGGTACGGGGCCCTGGAGTTCACCGGACCGTATGTCTCCACCGTCGCGCACCTCTCGCTGGTCCTGTCGGCGAGCGCGTTCGGACTGCTGCTGCTGTGGCGGATCCGGGCCCGGCACTGGACGGAGGCGACACCGTACGACGCCGCGCTGAGTGCCGTCCTGCTGTTCACCGTCACCAGCCGGGTGATCAGCCCGCAGTACATGGTCTGGCTGCTCGGCCTCGCGGCGGTGTGTCTGACGTCACCGCTGACCACGCAGCGTCCGGTCGCCGCGCTGATCGCGCTGGCGAGCCTGGTCAGCGTGATCGCGTACCCCACCCTTTACCAACAGGTGGTTGCCTGTTCGTGGACAGGTTGTGCACTCATGCTCATGCGCAACGGACTGCTGGCCGCCGCCGCGCTATTCTCATTTGCCCGGTTGTGGCGATCGACGAAATTGATGACGTCCGAAGGGGAACCCGAACCGGACGTTCACCGTCTTCCGCACGGGACGCTAAGCCCCTCTTAACGGGAGATTACCGACCACCCCTACTATTCCGGCCCGTGGATTCCATGCATCTGCACCCCGACCAGGCCTCCGACGTCAGCGTCGTCGTGATCGGTTACAACGACGTCGCCCACATGGCCGACGCCGTGCGCTCGGCTCTCGCGCAGGGTCCCTCCGTCAGCGAGGTCGTCGCCGTCGACGACTGCTCGACCGACGGCACCTTCGAGCTGCTCGGCCGCCTGGCCGCGGCCGAACCGAGGGTGCGGGTGATCCGGCGCGAGGACAACAGCGGCGGCTGCGGCAGCCCGCGCAACACCGGCTTCGACGCGGTCACGACGCCGTACGTGATGTTCCTCGACAGCGACGACGTGCTGCCGCCGGGCGCGGTGGACGCGCTGCTCGCCGCCGCCCGGGAGGAGCGGGCCGAGGTCGTGAGCGGTCTGTGCGTGCGCCGTGAGCTGCCCTCCGGGCGGGAAGTGCCGTGGCAGCAAAGGCTCTACAGCGAGGGCGCCGTCCTCACCCACCCCGCCAAGCTCCCGCGTCTCGTGCACGACACGCTGTGCGTCAACAAGCTGTACCGCGCCGATTTCCTCCGCGAGCACGCGATCCGCTTCCCGGAAGGTCACTTCCCGTACGAGGACTTCGTGTTCACCGCGCGCGTGCTGGCCGCCGACCCACGCATGGCCCTCATCCCGGACCAGGTGTACGTGTGGAACGTGCGCCGGTCCGCCGGGCAGCTGTCGATCTCTCTGGACCGCGCGAACATCGAGAACTGGCGGGCACGCACCGAGGCGAGCCGGTCGGCGTACGACATCCTGCTGGGCGCCGGGCAGAAGGAGCTCGCGCGGGCGGCGCGCGCCAAGTTCCTCGAACACGAGCTGCGCATGTACGCGCGTGAGCTGGGCCTGCGCGACGCCGGGTACCGGTGCGCCTGGTGGGAGCACACGCGGCAGTACCTCGGCGAGTACGACGCGGCCGACTGGGCGGTCAACCCGACGACCGCCGGGCACCTCCTCGGACGGGTGATCCTCGCGTCGCCCGAGCCGCGCGACCTGCCGCGCCTGAAGGAGCTCGCCGCCCGCCCGGCCCGTCTGTGCCCGCCGTACGCCCGGGACAAGGACGGCACCCCCGTCTGGGCGGACGACCTTCCGCAGATCGGCCTGGAGCCCTACCTGGTCCGGCCGGTCCCCGTCCTGCCCCTGGCCGTGGACGCGGAACTGCACCCCCACGCGGGTACGAGCCGGCTGCGGCTGCGCCTGCACGACCTGTACGGCAGGGTGGCGTCCGCCGGGCCCGAGGCCCTGGAGGTGGAGTGGCTGCACCGCGAGGCGGGGCGCACGGTCCGGGGCGCCACCGTCCCGCTCGTGCCGGCCGCGGACGGCACCTGGTCGGCCGAGACGGGCGTGGACCTCGCGGGGCTGGGGGCCGGCACCTGGGACCTGCGGCTGCGGGTGTGCTTCGCCGACGGCACGCACCGTAAGGTGACAGCGCACGCACGCGCGGGCGCCGGTCTGCTGCGCCGCCGCGTCGTACCGAGCGTGCGCTACGGCGTCCTGCTGGTCCAGCCATACGCCACGCACTCCGGCGCGCTGGCCCTGCGGCTGGCGGCGGGACTGCGCGGGGTGACGTCCGTCCTGCACGGCAGACTGCGCCGCCTGCTCCACCGGGCCGCGCCCCAGTGAGCGCACCACGACCCGCATCCGATCGACGACCTGGGCCAACTGACGAGGAGACGCCCGCATGACCTGGCTGATCACCGGCGGCGCCGGCTACATCGGAGCGCACGTCGTCCACGCGATGACCGAGGCGGGCGAGCGTGCGGTGGTCTACGACGACCTGTCCACCGGCATCGCCGAGCGCGTCCCGCGGGACGTCCCGCTGGTGGAGGGCTCCACGCTGGACGGCGACCGGCTGGCGCGTGCCCTCGCCGAGCACGAGGTGACCGGTGTCGTCCACCTGGCGGCGAAGAAGCAGGTGGGCGAGTCGGTGGACCGGCCCCTGCACTACTACCGGGAGAACGTCGAGGGTCTGCGGGTCCTGCTGGAGGCGGTGACGGCGGCCGGGGTCGGCTCGTTCGTGTTCTCCTCCTCGGCGGCCGTGTACGGCATGCCGGATGTGGACCTGGTCACGGAGGAGACGCCGTGCGCGCCGATGTCGCCGTACGGCGAGACGAAGCTGGCCGGCGAGTGGCTGGTGCGCGCGACCGGACGGGCGACGGGGCTGTCCACGGCGTCCCTGCGGTACTTCAACGTGGCGGGCGCGGCGAGCCCGCGCCTTGCGGACCTCGGCGTCTTCAACCTGGTCCCGATGGTCTTCGAACGGCTGACCGAGAACGCGCCCCCGCGCATCTTCGGGGACGACTACCCCACGCCGGACGGCACCTGCATCCGTGACTACATCCACGTGGCCGACCTCGCGGAGGCCCATGTGGCCGCGGCTCGCGCCCTGCGCTCCTCCCCCGGCCTCGATCTCACGCTGAACATCGGCCGCGGGGAGGGGGTCTCGGTGCGCGAGATGATCGACACGATCAACGCCGTCACCGGCTACCACAGCCCCCCGACGGTCACCCCGCGCCGCCCCGGCGACCCCGCCCGCGTCGTCGCCTCCGCCGACCGCATCGCCACGGAACTCGGCTGGAAGGCCAAGCGCGACCTCCACGACATGATCACCTCGGCCTGGCAGGGCTGGCTCCACCACCACCCGGGAGCCGCCCGCACCTGACGTCACACGCGGACGCGGACCGCCACACGCCCACGCACAGGGCGACCACCGGGCGGGCCGCCGTCCGCGGTGTGCGCCGCTGGCGGTGGGCGGCTGCAGCCGGGCGGCCGACTCGGTCCCGGGTCTCCACGGCGGCGTGAACGATCAACCTGGTAGCGCCGGTGCGCCGGACTGCGGAGACCCCGCGGTCAGAGCGCCTTGATCGCCTCGGCCGTGCCCCGGGCGAGGGCGTCCAGGTAGCCCTTGGGGAGTTTCGGCGTGCGGATGACGACCGCGCGCCAGTACAGCGGGCCCGAGATCAGGTCGAGGGCCAGGTCCCGGTCCGGACCGGGGCGGATCTCGCCGCGGCGCTCGGCCGCCGCCAGGATGCTGCTGGCCACACTCTCCTGACCGTCGCGCAGGGCCTTCTGCATGGCCTCGGCGATGTCCGGGTTACGGGCCGCCTCCGCCTGGAGGTCGGGGATGATCTGCGAGGCGATGGGGTGGCGCAGGGCCCGCGAGGTCACCTCGTACAGCAGCCGCAGGTCGCTCTCCAGGGAACCGGTGTCCGGCGCGGGCAGGCCCTGCACGGCGAGCGCCGAGACGATGTCCAGCACCAGGTGCAGCTTGGAACGCCACCGGCGGTAGACGGCCGTCTTGCCGACGCCCGCGCGCCGCGCGATCCCCTCGATGGACATCCGCGCGTAGCCGACGGACGCCAGTTCCTCGAAGACCGCCGCCCGGATCGCCTCCGTCACGTCCTCGCGGAGCACGGCCGCCCCGGCGGGGGCCCGGCGGCGGGGGCGCGTCTGGGGCTGCTCGGCGTTCGTCGTCATGGGGCCAAGCATAGGGCGTTACGACGAAACGGTTGCGTTGCGGCGTCGCTTCGCCGTACGCTCACGTTGCGACGATACGGTGCCGTTCCGACGTAAGAAAACGTGAAGAGAACCGTAAGGAAATGAACGACGACACGGAGCCGGACGCCAGCACCACCTCCCCCCGAGCGAAAGCAGCGGATGTGAGCCACGTCCTCCACACACCGCCCCACACCACGGCCCCGGCCGAGGACGGCCTCGCGGCGGTCGCCGCCCGCCACGGCCTGTCGGTCAGCGGCGCCCGCCCGTCCCTGCCCGAGTACGTCCGCCAGCTGTGGGCGCGGCGCCACTTCATCAGCGCCTTCGCCACCGCCAAGCTCACCTCCCAGTACAGCCAGGCGAAGCTCGGCCAGATCTGGCAGGTCGCCACCCCGCTGCTGAACGCGGCCGTGTACTACTTCATCTTCGGCATCCTCATGGGCACCAGCCGCGGCGTGGCGGACTACATCCCGTTCCTGGTGACGGGCGTGTTCATCTGGACGTTCACCCAGAACTCGATCATGGCGGGCACCCGGGCGATCTCCGGCAACCTCGGCCTGGTGCGGGCCCTGCACTTCCCGCGGGCCGCCCTGCCGGTCTCCTTCGCTCTTCAGCAGCTCCAGCAGCTGCTGTTCTCGATGGTCGCCCTCCTGGCGATCCTGCTCTGCTTCGGCATGACGCCCACCATGTCGTGGGCGCTGGCCGTCCCGGTGCTGCTGCTCCAGTTCGTGTTCAACGCCGGCGTCTCGATGATCATGGCCCGGATGGGCGCCAAGACACCGGACATCGCCCAGCTGATGCCGTTCCTCCTGCGTACCTGGATGTACGTCTCCGGTGTGATGTGGAGCATCGACAAGACGCTGAACCGCAGCCACATGCCGCACGTGCTGAAGGTGCTGCTGCAGTCCAATCCGGCCGCCGTCTACATCGACCTGATGCGCTTCGCGCTGATCGACAGCTTCAAGGCGCACCAGCTCCCCCACCATGTATGGGCGTTCGCGCTGGGCTGGGCCCTGCTCGCCGGGGTCGGCGGCTTCATCTACTTCTGGAAGGCTGAGGAGACGTACGGCCGTGGCTGAACTGAAAACCGACAAGATCCCCACCGTCGTGGTCGACGGGGTCGACATCGTCTACCGGGTCAACGGCACCGGTTCCGGCCGCGGCTCGGCGACCGCCGCCCTCAACCGGATCCTGCGCCGCGAGAAGGCCGAGAAGGCGGCCGGCGTACGCCGGGTGCACGCGGTCAAGAAGGTCTCGTTCGTCGCCTACAAGGGCGAGGCCATCGGCCTCATCGGCACCAACGGCTCCGGCAAGTCCACGCTGCTCAAGGCCGTCGCCGGACTCCTGCCCGTGGAGAACGGCAGGATCTACACCGACGGCCAGCCCTCGCTGCTCGGCGTGAACGCGGCGCTGATGAACGACCTGACCGGCGAGCGCAACGTCCTCCTCGGCGGACTGGCCATGGGCATGTCCCGCGAGGAGGTCAAGGAGCGCTACCAGGACATCGTCGACTTCTCCGGCATCAACGAGAAGGGCGACTTCATCACGCTCCCGATGCGCACCTACTCCTCCGGCATGGCCGCCCGGCTGCGCTTCTCCATCGCCGCCGCCAAGGACCACGACGTCCTGCTGATCGACGAGGCGCTGGCCACGGGCGACCGCTCCTTCCAGCGACGCTCGGAGAAGCGGATCCGCGAACTGCGCGCGCAGGCCGGCACGGTGTTCCTGGTCAGCCACAGCAACGCCTCCATCCGCGACACCTGCGAGCGCGTCCTGTGGCTGGAACGCGGCGAACTGCGCATGGACGGCCCCACCGAGGAGGTCCTCGAGGCCTACGAGGCCTTCACCGGCGGCCCCGACAAGAAGAAGGCCATGCGATAGCCCCACACCCGCTGGCGCCCGGCGGGCCGGTCAGGGAGTGACCGCGTAGAGCACCTGGCCGCCCGGACCGTGGGTCACCACGCGCAGTTCGGGGTCGTGGCGCGGTCTGCTTCCGTCCACGACCCAGCGCACGTCATAGGTGCGCAGGATGTCCCTGCGTTCGCCCTCCGGTGTGCGGAGCGTGTAGTAGCGCCGCACCGCCCACTCGCGCTGGGCCTCGTCCGGCAGGAAGAAGTCCGGATAGCCGGGGGCGACCGTGTAGGGGCCGTAGGCCGGGATCAGCCGGGAGGGCAGGTCCCGGGCCATGACCACGTCCCCGTACTTCACGTACGGCATGATCCAGTAGTACCCGGTCCAGGTCGGGGTGTAGCCGGCCGCGAGCACGTCCGGCAGCGCCTCGCGCCCGACGGCGTACCCGAGCACGCCGGCCTGGGTCCACGCACCCAGGGCCAGCGCGCCGCCCAGCGCCCACGCCCAGCGGGTCCGCACGGCCCGCCGACCGCCCTGCACCACCTCCAGCGCGGCGGCGATCTGGGCCGGGACGAGGGCGGCGGGCAGCGTCCGGCCCCAGGCGTAGTGGCCCGTGGCGAACCCCAACGCGCACACCAGCGCGCCCAGCAGGAAGAAGACCATCAGCGGGTCCCGCCGGTCGCGCCGCCACCGCACGACCAGCGCGGCCACTCCGAGCAGGGACAGCCAGTAGCGGCCGAGGAATTGGGTGTAGAGCGCCCGGTGCACCTCCTCCAGATCACTTCCGGCCGAGAACAGGGCGAAGAAGTCGTAGTACGGCCACAGCCACAGCACCAGCAGCCCCAGGGCCGTCCCGGCGCCGAGCCGCGGCCACAGGGCACGCGGGGGCCGGGCCGCGAGCACCACGGCGAGACCGCCGAGCGTGGCGACGAACCCGGTGAACTGATGGCACAGCAGGATCAGCGCCCACAGCGCCCCGAGCCCCAGCCACACCTCCCACCCGGCCGCCGCGCGCAGCGCCCGGGTGAGCCAGGCCCAGTAGTGGAAGGCGAGGCCGAGGGCCAGCACGCTGGGATACGACACCGTCAGCGCGAGGGAGTTGAGGGAGAGGAAGCCGCTCCAGTTGATGAGCTCCGTACCCCACAGCAGAACCAGGCTCAGGGCGGCCAGGGCGGGCGCGGCACGATGCGCGCTCAGCGTTCTGACGTACCGCCAGACGCCCGTCACCAGCAGCGTGAGCCCGGCGAGCGCGGCGAGCCGCAGCACGTCGAACACCGACAGGCCACTGGCCCGGGCGACTGAGCCGAGGAGCAGCATCCACGGCGAGTAGTACGGGCTCGGGGTGTCGGCGTCGACGAGCGGATTGCCGGGGTGGAACAGACTGTGGCGCAGCCGCTGGATGGTCGCCGCGTGCATGCCGAGGTCACCGGCCCAGGGCAGCCGGTCGATCACCAGGAGCAGCAGGGCGACGAGGAGCGCGGCGGCCGCGCGGGGCGCGTAGGACCCTCCCGGGGAGGTCGGCGGCCGGGGGACGGCCGTGCCCGCTGAGGGTGCCTCAGGCGACGCGGTGCGCATCGTGCCGCCTGAGGAGCCAGGTGCGACTACCGAGGGTGTTCACGCGGCGACTTTATACGAATGATCCCGTTTAGCAGGAAACGGTAAATTCGGCGTACGGCGTTTCCTGGACGACGGCAAGAAGAAGGCGTGGACGGCATGAGGGCGCCCCGGACCGGAAAGGTCCGGGGCGCCCTCGAGTACGGGTCGGCCTCCCGCGCGTTACGAGTGCGTCCGCAGCAGCGTGCGCATCGTCCGCATCGCCACCGACAGGTTGGCCAGGTCGAACGCGTCCGAACTGCGGATCTCCTCGAGCGTGGCACGCGCCCGGGACAGGATCGCCCCGTTCTTCTGCTCCCACACCTTGAAGCGCTGCTCCGGCGTGGCGGTGCCGTTGCCCGCGGCCAGCACGTCCGCGGTCAGCGCCGAGTGCGCCGCGTACAGGTCCTCGCGGATCGCCGCACGGGCCATGGACTGCCACCGGTCGGCGCGCGGCAGTTCGATGATGCGGTCCATCAACTGGGTGATGTGGAGGCGGTCGGCGAGGTCGTAGTACACCTCGGCGACGTCCATCGGGTCCTTGCCCATGCGGTCGGCCACCGAGACGATGTCGAGCGCCGGGAAGGCGGAGGAGAACCCGGCCACGCGCGTGGCCAGCTCGTCCGGGACGCCGGCGCCGGACAGCTCGTCGTACACCTGCTGGTACCACTCCAGGTCCGCGCCCTTGAGCAGCTTGGGCAGCTCCGCCCACACCTGCCCGACCCGCTCGGAGAAGAACTCGATGGTCTCGGCGAGCTCCAGCGGCTGCGGCCGGTTGTTCAGCAGCCAGCGCGTACCGCGCTCGACCAGTCGGCGCGAGTGCAGGCGGATCCGGGTCTGGACGTCGGCCTCGACCTTGTTGTCCAGCGCCTCGACCGCGTCCCACACCGGACCCGAGCGGAAGATCGTGCGGGCCACCGTCTGCGCCCTGACGATCTCCTCCAGCGACGCCCCGGTCTCCTCCCGCAGGCGGTGCAGATAGGTCGTACCGCCCGTGTTGACCGTGTCGTTGACCAGGACGGTCGTCGTGATCTCGCGGCGCAGCGGGTGGTTGTCGATCCGCTCGGCGAACTGCTCGCGCAGCGCGGTCGGGAAGTAGGCGTGCAGCAGGCCCCGCAGGTACGGGTCGTCCGGCAGCGAGGTGTGCAGCAGCTCCTCGGCGACCGTGATCTTCGTGTACGCCAGCAGGACGGCCGTCTCCGGACCGGTCAGGCCGTGCCCGGCGGACAGCCGCTCACGGATCTGACGGTCGGTGGGCAGGAACTCCAGCGCCCGGTCCAGGTGGCCCTCGCGCACCAGGTGCTTCATGAAGCGCTGCTGGGCGTGGAGCATGTCCTTGGACTGGGCGAGCGCGTTGGCGATCGCCGTGTTCTGCGCGTAGTTGGTGCGCAGCACCAGGGCGCCGACCTCGTCGGTCATCTCGGCGAGCAGCTTGTTGCGCTGCTTGACCGTCATGTCGCCTTCCGCGACCAGCCCGTTGAGCAGGACCTTGATGTTCACCTCGTGGTCGGAGGTGTCCACGCCGGCGCTGTTGTCGATGGCGTCGGTGTTGATCCGGGCGCCCTGCATCGCGCACTCGATCCGGCCGAGCTGGGTGAAGCCCAGGTTGCCGCCCTCGCCGACGACCTGGACCCGCAGGTCGCGGCCGTCGACGCGGATGGCGTCGTTGGCCTTGTCGCCGACGTCCGCGTGGGACTCGGTCGACGCCTTGACGTACGTGCCGATGCCGCCGTTCCACAGCAGGTCGACCGGGGCCTTGAGGATCACCCGCATCAGGTCGGCCGGGGTCAGCTTGGTGATGCCGGCCTCGATGCCGAGGGCCTCGCGGATGCGCGCGTTGACCGGGATCGACTTGGCCGTACGGGGGAAGATCCCGCCGCCGGCCGAGATCAGCTCGGCGTTGTAGTCCGCCCACGAGGAGCGCGGCAGCTCGAACAGGCGGCGGCGCTCGGCGTAGGAGACGGCCGCGTCCGGCTCGGGGTCGATGAAGATGTGCCGGTGGTCGAAGGCGGCGACCAGCCGGATGTGCTCGCTCAGCAGCATGCCGTTGCCGAACACGTCACCGGACATGTCGCCGATGCCGACGACCGTGAAGTCCTGGGTCTGGGTGTCCACGCCCAGCTCCCGGAAGTGCCGCTTGACGGACTCCCAGGCGCCGCGGGCGGTGATGCCCATGCCCTTGTGGTCGTAGCCCGCCGAGCCGCCGGAGGCGAAGGCGTCGCCGAGCCAGAAGTCGTACGACTGGGCGACCTCGTTGGCGATGTCCGAGAACCGCGCCGTGCCCTTGTCGGCGGCGACCACCAGGTAGGTGTCCTCGCCGTCGTGCCGCACGACGTCCTGCGGGGGCACGACCTCGCCGGCGACCATGTTGTCGGTGATGTCGAGCAGCGCCGAGATGAAGGTCTTGTAGCTGGCGACGCCCTCCGCCATCCACGCGTCCCGGTCCACGCTCGGGTCGGGCAGCTGCTTGGCGACGAACCCGCCCTTGGCGCCGACCGGCACGATGACGGTGTTCTTCACCATCTGCGCCTTGACCAGGCCCAGGATCTCGGTGCGGAAGTCCTCGCGCCGGTCGGACCAGCGCAGACCGCCTCGGGCGACCTTGCCGAAGCGCAGGTGCACGCCCTCCACGCGCGGCGAGTACACCCAGATCTCGTACGCCGGGCGCGGCGCCGGCAGGTCCGGGATGGCCTGCGGGTCGAACTTCATGGAGACGTACGCGTGCGGTCGGCCGCCCTCCCGCGCCTCCTGGAAGAAGTTGGTGCGCAGGGTCGCCTTGATCACGGTGAGGAAGGACCGCAGGATCCGGTCCTCGTCGAGGGAGGCCACCTGGTCCAGGGCCGCGTCGAGCTCTTCCAGCAGCGCGTCCACGAGTTCGTGCCCGGCGCGCTGGCGCTCCGGCGACATCCGCGCCTCGAACAGGGAGACCAGCAGCCGGGTGGTGTGGACGTTGTTGCGGAGGGTGTCCTCCATGTAGTCCTGGCTGAAGGTCGAGCCGGCCTGGCGCAGGTACTTGGCGTAGGCACGCAGCACCATCGCCTGGCGCCAGGTCAGCCCGGCGCCCAGCACCAGGGCGTTGAACCCGTCGTTCTCCGCCTTGCCCGTCCAGGTGGCGGCGAAGGCGTCCTGGAAGCGCTCACGGGCGTCGTCGCCGAGGTGGTCGCCGGTGCCGCCGGACTCCTTCGGCATCCGCAGACCGAAGTCGTAGACCCACGCCGTCGTACGGTCCGCGCAGCGCAGTTCGTACGGCCGCTCGTCGGTGACCTCGACGCCGAGCCGGCTGAGCACCGGCAGCACGGCGGACAGGGAGACCGAGCCCCCCTTCTGGTAGATCTTGAACCGGCGCTCCTCGGGGGCGGCGCCCACCGGCTCGTACAGGCTCAGCGCGAAGGTCTTGTCCTCGTTCAGCTGCTCGAGGTTGCACAGGTCGGCGACTGCCGCGCGCGGGGTGTGGTCGGCCTTGTAGCCCTCGGGGAAGGCGCCCGAGTAACGGCGCAGCAGCTCCGCGGCGCGCTCCTCGCCGAGTTCGGCGGTCAGCGCCTCGGAGAAGGCGTCCGTCCAGGAGCGGGCGGCCTCGACCAGGCGGGCCTCGATGCGCTCCTTGTCGCTGTCGGACAGCTGCGGCAGCTCGGTGCCCTGCGGCACACGGACGACGAAGTGCAGCCGGGAGAGCACCGACTCGGTGTTCCAGGCGGTGAAGTCGACGCTGGTGCCGCCCAGCTCCTCCTTCAGGATGTCGATGATCCGCAGGCGTACGCCGGTGGTGTAGCGGTCGCGCGGGAGGTACACGAGGGCCGAGTAGTAGCGGCCGTACTCGTCCTGGCGCAGGTACAGGCGCAGCCGGCGGCGCTCCTGGAGGTACAGCACGGAGGTGGCGATGGCCTGGAGCTCACCGACCGGGGTCTGGAAGAGCTCGTCGCGCGGGTAGGTCTCCAGGATCTGGAGCAGATCGCGCCCGTCGTGGCTGTTGGGCGAGAAGCCGGCGCGCTCGAGGACCTCCTCGACCTTGCGGCGGATGACCGGGACCCGGCGCACGGACTCGGTGTAGGCGGCGGACGAGAACAGGCCGAGGAAGCGGCGCTCCCCGACGACCTCGCCCTTGTCGTTGAACTTCTTGACGCCCACGTAGTCCAGGTAGGAGGGCCGGTGGACGGTGGCCCGGCTGTTGGCCTTGGTCAGCACCAGCAGCTTGTGCTCGCGCGCCTTGGCACGGGCGTCGGCGGGCAGCCGCTCGAAGGACGGGCTGACCGGGTGGCTGTCGTCGCCGGCGTGCGGCGGGTCCGCGCGCAGTATGCCCAGCCCGGTGCCGGGCACGGCGGCCAGGCAGTCGTCGTTGCGCAGCTGATACTCGCGGTAACCGAGGAAGGTGAAGTGGTCGTCGGACAGCCAGCGCAGCAGCTCGCGGGCCTCCTCGACCTCCTGCGCGCGCAGGTCGCCGGGCGCCGGCTCACCGGGCAGTTCCTCGGCGAGGCTGGTCGCCGCCTGGCGCATCTTCTCCCAGTCCTCGACGGCCTCGCGGACGTCGGACAGCACACGCAGCAGGTCGGCGGTGATCTGCTTCAGGTCGGCGCGGTCGGTCTCGCGGTCGGTCTCGACGTGGATCCAGGACTCGGTGTGCGCGTCGTGCGGCAGCTCCTCGCCGGGCGCCGCGGCGGGCAGCACCTCAATGAGCTTGCCGGTGACGTCACGGCGCACCACGAACTGCGGGTGGATCACCACGTGGATGCCGCGGCCCTGTCGGGTCAGCTCGTTCGTCACGGAGTCCACGAGGAAGGGCATGTCGTCGGTGACGACCTCGACGACGGAGTGGCTGCACGTCCAGCCGTTCTCCTCGACGGTCGGGGTGTGGACCCGGACGTTGGCCGTGCCCTGGGGGCGGTTCTCGGCCAGGCGGTAGTGGGAGTAGGCGGTGCCGAAGACGTCGACCGGGTCACGGCCTGCGAGGTCCTCGGGGGCGGTGTGCAGGTAGAAACGCTGGAGGAACGCGAGCACGGACTCCTGGTCCGGCGTGCCCTCGCCCGTCGACCCGGTCGGGATATGTCCCCCGAGCGGACTGTTCTCAGCTACCCGGGCGGCCCTCTCGAGCAGCTCGGCCTTGGCTTCGTCCAGCTTGGTCTGCATTGTCCTCTGGCTCCTGTCGCGCGCCGTTGCGTGACGTAGAAGGAAGTACGGTCTCTTCCTCTCCGGCGTGACGCCGCGGCCCGGGATGTCCGGTGTCCTTCGACGCTATGCCGGAAAGTGAGATGAGCGGGGGGATATCAGCCTTGTTCGACGCGTCCGACGGGTGTGACGCTGCTCTCGGCCGCGCCTCTGCCTGTGGATGACGCGGCGTCCTGGGGGCCGTCGAGGCCCCTTCCCGCCCGTGAGGACCAGCGACCGCCGCCCGGACACGGATGTGGTCCGTGCTCACCGGGCGCACAGCGGAGGCGACGGCGCCCCCGCGAACTATCGCGCTGATCACGCCACAAGGCTATCGCTCCTCATGGGGGGCCCGTCATGAGCCGTATGTGTACAAAACCGGGGGTGGAAGTTTGACGTTCTGCACAGGGGTGGGGACGGCGAAGGCGACGTATGGCTCCACCGGACCCCGACATTCCGCGTTTCCCACTCCACGCTTCCCACTCCACGTTCGTCACCCCCGTTCCCCTCTCCCCCGTGTCTCCCCGCGTTTTCCCGCGTCTCGCCGCGCTTCTCCCGCGCTTCTCCCGCGCTTCTCGCCGCGTGCCGCTCACTCGGCCAGCCGCTGCGCCTCCACGACCGCCTCCCGCAGGGTGTCCACCACCGGCACGCCCGCCTCCTCCAGGCTGGCCCGGCTGTGCGAACCGCCGGTGTAGAGCACCGCCCGCGCGCCGACGTGCCGTGCGGCCACCGCGTCGTCCGCCGCGTCGCCGATCACCACCGTGCGCGCGGGGTTCACCACCTCGGACAACGCGCCCAGGTGCCGCACCATGTGCTCGGCCTTGCTGCCGCCGGAGCGGCCCGTCCGCCCGTCCACCCGGAGGAAGTGCGTCTCGATCCCGAAGCCCCGGACCAGCGGGACGAGGTCCTCGTGCCCGTACATGCTGAGGATCGACTGGCTGTGCCCGGCCGACGTCCACCCGGTGAGCAGTTCCACGGCTCCCTCGGTCAGGGTGCATCTGGTGCGGTGCTCGGAGTAGTACCGGTGGAAGACGCCGTCCATCGTGTCCCACTCGGCCCCGGTGGGCAGCCGGCCGAGCAGCCGCTCGTAGAACTTCGGGACCGGCACGCAGTACAGCGCGCGGTACTGCTCCAGTGTGATCGGCTCCAGGCCCAGCTCGGCGAACGCCGCGTTCGTCGCACCGATGACCGCGTCGTTGTCGTGGAACAGCGTGCCGTTCCAGTCCCAGACGATGTGCGCCCCTGACTGATTCCCCATACCGGAAAACGTACCCGCCGCCACTGACAATCAGGACAACGGCAGGTCGCGACCCGTGGTGCGGCCGCGGTCCGGGGCTTCAGCCGCCGAGCCCGACGAGGTTCGGGATCTCCTGTGTGGCGTACCAGAGCAGCTCGTGGTCCTCGGCTCCGTCCACCACGAACTGAGCGTCGTCGTCCCCCGCGTCCGCGGCTCCCAGGGCCTCGGCCGCGGCGGTCACGTCCGCCTCCGCGTCACCGGAGTCGACGTGCACGGCGGCCGCCTTGGCCAGGCGCACCGGACCGGCCACCCGCACCTCGCCGAGCGCGGCCGGGTCGAGCCCGCGGTCGGGGTCGGCCGTCGCCGCGCCGTCGGGTACGTCCACGGCGACCACCACACGGCGCCGCGGTGCGCCCGGGTCCAGCGCCAGCAGCCGCAGCGAGGCGAGCGCGGCCCGGTTCAGCGCGGCGTACTCCAGCTCCTCGATGTCGTCGGAGAGGTACCACTCGCGCAGGGCGGGCGTCACTGCGTACGCGGTGAGCGCCCCCGTCCCCAGCTCTCCCGTCTTGTGCGCCTCGGCGAGGCCCGAGAGGGTCAGGGGGACGTAGACACGCATGGCAGGCCGCTTTCGTGGTCGGAGGGCTCGCCGCCCGGACGGCCTTCAGGATACGTGCGGGAGCCTCCTTTCGAGTCCCCGGCCACACCACCCGACCCGTCCACCGCGCGCCCCTCGCCTCACCCGGTCCACCCCAGTCCCCACATGGTTTGTGGCCCTCCCAATCACTCGTATCGGTGAACTCGTCCACGGTCCGACGCGCGCCGCGCCTTCCTTGCCGCGGCGCCCTCGGCCCCGTACAAGAGCCCCAGCAGGAAGTTACTGCCCGGTATAAACCGGTGCCCTGGGCGCCGGCGCCGGACAACGACACCGAACGGGGACTCATGAACAAGGTCATGACCAGGACCCAGCGCCGCCCGGGCGCCCACCCGCCGAGCCGCCGCGACCTCCGCCGTCCCGGCGGCTACCCACCCCGCACCCCAGGCGGCACCCTCCCGCGCACAGCCGACGACAACCCCCCACCCCGTAACCACTCCACGCCCCCAACGGCCCCCCGCGACACCCGCCCTCCCGCTACCCCCCTCCGCCCCCGTCCGGCGCGGGCCGGCACGCGGGACACGAGAGTGCAGGCTCCGGAGCCGGGAGGGGCACGAGAGCCGGTAGGACACGTTCCGGAACCGACCGGCAACGCCGACACGGCGAGCCCGGCCCCCGCGTCGGGCTGCTCCCGCAAGACGGGCACGAGCGCGGCACCCCGCACCACGGGCGCACAGCGAACGACGGCAGCAACCGCCAGAACGGCCGCAGACCGCCCGCTGAGCAAAGCCGCCAGGCCGGCACCGGCCCGCTCGACGGGCGCAGCCCGCAGATCGGGCACGGCCCTCCCGGACGCCAACCCGGCACCCACGGCCAACGCGGCAGCGGGCACGACAGGCACAGCCCGCAGGACGGGCACGGGCCGCCCAGGCGCCAACCCGGCACGCACGGCCAACACGGCATCCGGCACGGCAAGCGCTACCGCCAGGACAGCCCCAGGCCGCTCGGCGGACGCAGCCCGCAGGCCGGACACGGCACACCGGGGCGCCGACCCGGCGCACACGTCCAACGCAGCGGCCGGCACGACGAGCACGGCCACCAGAACAACCTCAGGCCACCCGGCGGGCTCAGCCCGCACGGGCACGGCCCACCCAGGCGCCGGCCCGGCGCCCACAGCCGACGTCGCGACCCTCACGGCGGCCGCAGCCACACCCCGTCGGGCGGATACCCACAGGTCCGCGCCGGGCGGCTGCGCGGGCACAGCCCCCGCCGCGGGCGCGGTGGGCGCGGCGGGGATCGGGGCCGGTGCTCAGGACGCCGTGCGGGCGGTTTCGCTGCCCGTGGCCACCGATCTGTTCGCCGATCGCCTGCTCGCCGTTCTCAGCGGGCAGCGCCCCGTGCACTGGATGCTCCGGCACACCGCGGGCCGGGCCTACGACGAGCTCGCCTGGCTCGCGGAGCGCGGCACGCTGCGCACCCGCGGCGCCCGCCCCGTCGTGCGCGACATCGGCTACTACGAGCCCCGCCCGGGCGCCGTGGAGGCCTTCGCCCGCATCGGCGCGGGCGACCAGCTGCGCGCGATGGCGTTCCGCCTGGAGCAGGGCCGGGACCGGCGCTGGCGCTGCACGGCGGTGGAACTGGGCGGCCCCCGTATGCCCCGCACGTAGGACGACCTGCCCTGACGGCGGACCGCAGCCCAAGCCGAAGGGCCGGGCACCCGAGGGTGCCCGGCCCTTCCCTGTCCGCTGCCGGCTCTCTCAGAGAGCGCCGGTCACTTCTTGCGGCGGCGCCCGGTCTTGGCCTGCTTGCGCCGCTCCGCGCGCGTGAGGCCGTCGGCCTCCGAACGCACGGGCTCGCCGTCCGTGGCGAACTCGCCCTCGATGATGCCGCCCTCGCCGTCCACGGTCGGCGCCGAGAAGTGCAGGTCACGCCGCTGCGGCGCGTCCAGCCCCTTGGCCCGGATCTCCGGACGCGCACCGGCCTGCGCCGGAACCGCGTCGTGCTTCTCCAGGTCGGCCACTGGCTTCGTGTCCTCGACCGGCACCTCCTCGACCTGCTGCTCGACCTGGACCTCCAGGTTGAACAGGTAGCCGACGGACTCCTCCTTGATGCCCTCCATCATCGCGGTGAACATGTCGAAGCCCTCGCGCTGGTACTCGACCAGCGGGTCCTTCTGCGCCATCGCGCGCAGGCCGATGCCCTCCTGGAGGTAGTCCATCTCGTAGAGGTGCTCGCGCCACTTGCGGTCCAGCACCGACAGCACCACCCGGCGCTCCAGCTCACGCATGATCTCGGAGCCGAGCTGCGTCTCGCGGGCCTCGTACTGCTCGCGGATGTCGTCCTTGATGGACTCGCTGATGAACTCCGCCGTCAGACCCGCGCGGTCCCCGGCCGCCTCCTCCAGCTCCTCGATGGTGATCTTCACCGGGTAGAGCTGCTTGAAGGCGCCCCACAGCCGGTCGAGGTCCCAGTCCTCCGGGAAGCCCTCGGCGGTCTCCGCCCCCACGTACG
Organism: Streptomyces sp. NPDC004721; assembly: GCF_053601495.1. NCBI lineage: Bacteria > Bacillati > Actinomycetota > Actinomycetes > Kitasatosporales > Streptomycetaceae > Streptomyces > Streptomyces sp. NPDC004721. The sequence continues at coordinate 19,264 of NZ_JBSGBZ010000002.1, read as the reverse complement.
CGTCGATGGTGTCGTCCATGAAGTGCCGCACCTGCTCCTGCAGGTCCTCGCCCTCCAGGACGCGGCGCCGCTCGCCGTAGATGACCTCGCGCTGCCGGTTGAGCACCTCGTCATACTTCAGAACGTTCTTGCGCGTTTCGAAGTTCTGCTGCTCGACCTGCGACTGGGCGGACGCGATCGCGCGCGTGACCATCTTGTTCTCGATCGGCACGTCGTCCGGGACGTTCGCCATCGACATCACGCGCTCGACCATCTGCGCCTTGAACAGACGCATCAGGTCGTCGCCCAGGGAGAGGTAGAAGCGGGACTCGCCCGGGTCGCCCTGACGGCCGCTACGACCGCGCAGCTGGTTGTCGATACGACGCGACTCGTGCCGCTCGGTGCCGAGCACGTACAGGCCGCCGAGCCTCTCGACCTCGTCCTTCTCGGCCTTGACAGCCTCCTCGGCGCGCTGCAGCGCGTCCGGCAGGGCCGCGGCCCACTCCTCGATGTGCTCCTCGGGGTCGAGGCCGCGCTGGCGCAGCTCCGCCTCGGCGAGGTCCTCGGGGTTGCCGCCGAGCTTGATGTCCGTACCGCGGCCGGCCATGTTCGTCGCCACGGTCACCGCACCCTTGCGGCCGGCCTGGGCGACGATCGACGCCTCGCGCTCGTGGTGCTTGGCGTTGAGCACCTCGTGCTGGACGCCGCGCTTGCTGAGCTGCTGCGAGAGGTACTCCGACTTCTCCACCGAGGTGGTGCCGACCAGGATCGGCTGGCCCTTCTCGTGCTTCTCGGAGATGTCGTCGACGACCGCCTCGAACTTGGCGACCTCGGTGCGGTAGATCAGGTCCGCCTGGTCCAAGCGGATCATCGGCCTGTTGGTCGGGATCGGGACCACGCCGAGCTTGTAGATCTGGTGGAACTCCGCGGCCTCGGTCATCGCCGTACCGGTCATGCCGGAGAGCTTGGAGTAGAGGCGGAAGAAGTTCTGCAGGGTGATCGTGGCGAGCGTCTGGTTCTCGTCCTTGATGTCCACCCCTTCCTTCGCCTCGATCGCCTGGTGCATGCCCTCGTTGTAGCGGCGGCCGGCGAGGATACGGCCGGTGTGCTCGTCGACGATCATGACTTCGCCGTCGATGACGACGTAGTCCTTGTCGCGCTTGAAGAGCTCCTTGGCCTTGATGGCGTTGTTCAGGTAGCCCACGAGCGGGGTGTTCACCGACTCGTAGAGGTTGTCGATGCCCAGCCAGTCCTCGACCTTGGAGACACCGGCCTCGTGGATGGCGACCGTGCGCTTCTTCTCGTCGACGTCGTAGTCGCCGGTCTCCTCGATGCCCTTGAGCGGGTTGCCCGCCTCGCCCTTCTTCAGGCGGGTGACCAGCTTGGAGAAGTCGCCGTACCACTTGGTGGCCTGGTCGGCCGGGCCGGAGATGATCAGCGGCGTACGGGCCTCGTCGACGAGGATGGAGTCGACCTCGTCGACGATGGCGAAGTTGTGGCCGCGCTGGACGAGTTCGTCCTGGGCCCACGCCATGTTGTCGCGCAGGTAGTCGAAGCCGAACTCGTTGTTCGTGCCGTAGGTGATGTCGCAGCCGTACTGCTCGCGGCGCTGGGCCGGCGTCATGTTGGCGAGGATGCAGCCGACGGACAGGCCCAGGAACTTGTGGATGCGGCCCATCATCTCCGAGTCACGCTCGGCCAGGTAGTCGTTGACCGTGATGATGTGGACGCCGTCGCCCGAGATCGCGTTCAGATAGGCGGGCAGGGTACCGACCAGGGTCTTGCCCTCGCCGGTCTTCATCTCGGCGACATAGCCCAGGTGCAGGGCGGCGCCGCCCATCAGCTGGACGTCGTAGTGGCGCTGGCCGAGGACGCGCCGTGCCGCCTCGCGCACCGTGGCGAACGCCTCGGGCAGCAGGTCGTCCAGGCTCTCGCCGTCGGCGTACCGCTGCTTGTACTCATCGGTAAGGGCACGCAGATCGGCGTCGGAGAGGCCGACGAAGTCTTCTTCGATGGAGTTGACCTGGCCCGCGATGCGGTGCAGCTTGCGCAGGATCTTGCCTTCGCCTGCACGCATGATCTTCGAGAGGACGGACACGGGGGTTGGTCTCCTTGCCGGTCGGGCCTGGGACGGTCGGTTTCCATTGACGTACTGAGCAACGGCCATCGTATGCGAGGACACGGCCGAGCCGGGAGGGCCTGCCGCAAGGCCACCCGTCCGCAGCTTCACGGAGGCCTCAATGTGAACAACGTCCGGGGGTCGCGGATGGTGCCGTGTTCCGGCGACGTTTTGCACGAATTGTGATCACTTCCCCACATACCGAGAAATGCGATCAACCCCGCACACACCGGGAAAAGGGATGGCGCCCCCCGCGGCCCCCGAGCAGAATCGGGCGATGGACCCCGTCACGCTCACCACCGACCGTCTGCTCCTGCGCCCGCTCGGCCCCCAGGACTCCGACGCGATGTACGCGGCCGTGCAGGACCCCGACATCCAGCGCTGGCTCTCCCAGCTTCCTTCGCCCTACCTGCCCGAGCACGCGCAGAGCTTCACCGCGGACATGGTCCCCCTGGGCTGGGCCAACGGCTCGATGTTCACCTTCGGCCTCTTCCTCCCCGGCTCCGGCGGAGACCTCGTGGGCACGCTCGGCATAACGATGCGTTCGCTGGGCGAGGCCGAGATCGGCTACTGGGCCACGAAGGAGCACCGCGGCAACGGCTATGTGACCGAGGCCTCCCTCTCCGTCGCCCGCTGGGCCTTCACCCACCTCGCCGTCGACCGCCTGGAGTGGCGGGCCGAGGTCGGGAACCACGCCTCCCGCGCGGTCGCCGAACGGGTCGGCTTCACCGTGGAGGGCACCCTGCGCTCGGGGCTCAACAACAAGGGGGTGCGACGGGACTGCTGGGTGGGTTCCCTGCTGCCGTCGGACCTGAGCCTGCCCTCGGCGGCGCCCTACCTGCCCGCTCCCGCATAGGGGCCGTCGGCGAAAGCGCAGCTCGGCACGCGTTGTCGGTGCCGCCCCTTATCGTGCGATGCCATGACCTCGCTCCCGCGCCCCACCACCGACCTCTCGGCGGACGAAGCCCGCCGCATCGTCCTGCGTGCCCAGGGTTTCCTCGGCGCACCCGACCGGCGGTCCGGTGTGCGCGGTGTCCTCCGGCACCTCGGCGCGGTCCAGCTCGACACCATCTCGGTGCTCGCCCGCTCCCACGAGCTCGTGCCCTACGCCCGCCTCGGCGCGGTCGGCCGCACCACCGTCGAGCGGTCCTACTGGACGGCCGCGTCCACCGGCACGCCGTCGACGCGCCCGCACGCCTTCGAGTACTGGTCGCACGCCGCCTGCATCCTGCCCATCGAGGAGTGGCCCCACTTCGCCTTCCGCCGCCGCGCCTACCGCAACCGCCCGCACTGGAACCACGAGCTGCCCGACGGGACGTACGACCAGGTCGTCAAGCAGCTGCACGCCGAGGGCCCGCTGACGGCGACGGAGCTGGGCGGGGCCAAGAAGACCAGCGAGTGGTGGGACTGGTCGGGCACCAAGGTCGCCGTCGAGCGCGCCCTGATGTACGGCGAGGTGGTCTGCGTGGAGCGCCGGGGCTGGAAGCGGGTGTACGACCTCGCCGAGCGTGCCGTCCCCGAGGAACTGCTGCACGACGAGCTGGACGACACCGAGTGCCTGCGCCGGCTGGTCCGCCTGGCCGGCCAGTCCCTGGGCGTGGGCACGCGCGCGGACATCGCGGACTACCACCGCCTCAAGAGCGAGCAGGTCGACGCGGTGATCGGGGACTCGGGGCTGGTGCCGGTCACGGTCGAGGGCTGGGGCAAGCCGGCCTGGGCGGACCCGGAGGCGCTGGCCACACCCCCGCGCGGCCGCCACCGCACCACGCTGTTGTCCCCGTTCGACTCGCTGATCTGGGAGCGGGCGCGCACCGAGCGGATCTTCGGCTTCACCCACCGACTGGAGGCCTACGTCCCCAAGCCCAAGCGGGTCCACGGCTACTTCGCGATGCCCGTGCTCGCCGGCGGCCGCCTCGTCGGCCGCGTGGACCCCGCCCGGGAGGGCCGCACCCTCGTGGCCAAGCAGGTCACCCTGGACGGCATCCGGTCCGTGCCCGCCGTCGCCCAGGCGCTCGTCGAGGCGGCGAGCTGGGTGGACTGCACGGACGTACGCGTGGAACGGGTGGAGGCGCCCGAACTGCGCGAGCCCCTCGTACTGGAACTCTCCCGCGCCGTGGGCTGACCTTCCGGGCAGCCCACGGCAGGCCCTACCGGGGCCTACCGGATCTCGAGGATCTTCTCCCGCATCGCGTAGACCACCGCTTCCATCCTGGAGTGCAGCTGGAGCTTCTCCAGGATGTTGCGGACGTGGTTCTTCACGGTGTTCTCGGAGATGAACAGCTCCTTGGCGATGTCCCTGTTGTTCATCCCCGTGGCCACGAGCTTGAGGACCTCCAGCTCACGGTCGGTCAGCCGGGGGGCGGGGACGAGGCGGCGCTCGTCGGTCCGCTGGATCATCGACTTGAACTCGGTGAGCAGCTTCGACGCCATGGAGGGGCTGATCTGCGACTGCCCGTCGGCCACGGCGCGGATGGCCGTGGACACCTCGTCCGTGGAGATCTCCTTGAGGAGGTAGCCGGTGGCGCCGGCCTTGATCGCCTCGTAGAGGTCGGCCTCCTCGTCGCTGATCGTCAGCATGATGATCTTGGCGCTGGGCGCGACCTCCTTGATGGACGTGCACGCCTCGATCCCGCCGCGCTTGGGCATGCGTACGTCCATCAGCACGATGTCGGGCAGCAGGTCGGCGGCCTTGTCGACGGCCTCCGCCCCGTCACCCGCCTCGCCGACCACCTGGATGTCCTCCTCGGCGGCGAGCACGATCTCCAGGCCGCGGCGGAAGAGGGCGTGGTCGTCCACGACAAGGACTCTGATCGGCTCCTTGCGCGCAGTGCCCGCCTCCGGTGCCACGCCGACGACGCCACCGTCGGCGTCCTCGTCCCTCATCGGTCCGAAGCTGTCCGCCATCGTTGTTCCTCCCCCTGAGGCTGTGGCCCGGTCTGTGGTGCGGTGGCCAACCCAAGGCAACGGCCCATCGGTTGAGCCGTTGCCGCCATGATTCCATGCCCGGCCGACACTGCGGTGACCAAGCGGCGTGTGAAGGGGGCGCACACCGGTGCCCCTGGGGGCGCACACCGCGCTCCAGGGGCACCGTCGCAGCTGCTGTTGTCGCCGGGGTGGCTCAACCGCCCAGTGTGCCGCCCGCCTCCGGCGCCTGCGTGACCATCGTGTCCGTCCGGAGGTGGATCACTCCGTAGTCATAGGCATGCCGCCGGTAGACGACGCTGGGTTCCTTGGTCTCGGAGTCGACGAAGAGATAGAAGTCGTGCCCGACCAGCTCCATCTCGTAGAGGGCCTGGTCGAGGGTCATTGGGGAGGCGAGGTGGGTCTTCTCGCGGACGACGAGGGGTCCGTCCCCCTGCACCTCCAGCGAGCCGACCTTCTTGGTGGGAACCTGGCCCGCGTCCGCTTCCGTGGCGGTCTGACCGCTGCCGTTCAGGGTCGCCGCGCCGGGGACGTGGTCGGGGACCTCGGCGGCCGAGATCCGTCGTGCGCCACGCCGCGAGAAACGCTTGTCGTGCTGCTTGCGCAGTCGGGCACCGAGCTTCTCCGCCGCCAGGTCGAGCGCGGCGTACGGATCGCTGGCCGCTGCCTCCGCCCGGATCACCGGACCGCGGGAGCGGAGCGTGATCTCCACCCGGTCGCAGCGGTCGGCTTGTCGGGGGTTGGGCTCCTTGGACACCTCGACGTCGAGGCTGATCACCTTGCCATCGAGCTTCTGGATCTTCTCCAGGTTCAGCTTCTCGGCCACGTGCTTGCGGAACCGCTCGGGCACCTCGGTCTTGCGGCCCTTGACGACGATGTCCACGCAGAACTCCGTTCCCGGATCGCTCCGCTCCGACGGCGGAGCATCTCCCTTGTGCACCCGGTTCCGGTGAGCTCCGGAACCTCGGACTCGGTGACGTCCACCTCCTCCTGCCCCGCGGGCGAGATCTCCACCCGGCCGGTACGGGTGATAGCGAAAACCCGCAGCACGGCATTCGGATATGACGGGGATGGCCTGCGCCTTTCCCTCACAACCCGAACATATCTCGCCCGGACGGATGACGTCACCCTCTACTGCGGCGTACCTCCGTTCAGGTGAATTGACCCGCTCATTACCTGCAACGATGCAAGTTCTCAGTCAGTTCCGGTCTATTCCAAAGGAATCCGGAGAGGCCGCGACGACCGCCGCGCAGACCACACCAACGGCGCCGTACACCCCCGCCATTTCCAGTGCGCCATACATCGAGTTCCCCTCCTTGCGCTCCTTCTGCCTTGATCCCGACTTCCGTTTCCTCATCCCTTCCCGGCCCCGCGCCGTGTACACGGCCGTCGTGACCGCGCGCGCCGCCTCCGCCAACGAGGCCCCCGTCGTCATGACGTCGTCGACCAGCACCACCGGACCGCTCAGCAGCAGCCGCGCGCCGCCCGCGGTCACCTCCAGCGCGCCGGCGAGGTTCTCGAGCCGCTGCCGGGAGGTCAGCCCCGACTGGTCCGCCACGACGCGCCGCTGGCGCAGCACCGCCAGGGCCCGGGCCGGCGTCCCTGACCGCCGCAGCCCACCCGCCGCCGCGAGCGCGATCCGCCGCGCGGGATCGTGCCCCCGGGCCCGCACCGCCCGCCGCGCGGACGGCACGGGGACGAGCAGCACGGCCTCACCGGCCGCCCCAGCGGCGGCCCCGGCTCCTGCTCCTGTTCCCCCCGCTCCCGTCGCCGCCGCCCGCAGACCGGCCCGTACCGCACCCGCCAGCGCCGTGCCCAGCGGGCGTGCCAGAGCCAGTGCGCCCCGCTCCTTGTGGGCGAGCAGGGCCGCCCGCGCCGCGTCCGCGTACGGCGCCGCCGCGTACACCGCCGGCAGTCCGGACGGCTCCGGAACCGGTCGCACCCGGCGTGGTGCGCCGTGGCTCAGGACGGCACGGCACCGAGGACAGAGCACCGTGCGAGGCCTGCCGCAGCCGCCGCACTCGGTCGGCAGCACCAGGTCGGTGAGGTCCTGCCACCACCCGTGCATGTCTTCCACTGTGCCGACGGCGCACCGTCCCGGCCAGCCCTGTGGACAACCCTCTGTGGACAACTTCCCCCCACCGCCACCGGGACTTCCCCCACACGGGCGACCGAGGGATGCCCCGGCCCGCTCGGGAGAGAGGGAAAGCGCTCAGCCCAGTCAGGAGGAAGGGGTACTCGGCCCGGTCGGGACGGAAGGGCGCTCAGCCCGGGTAGACCGGCGCCAACCCGTTCTTGATCACCTTCTGCCACTGCGCCCCGGACGACAGCCGGACGATCCCGTCCTCCGAGGAGTACGCCACCAGCGGCGACCGGTCGTCCTCGGCCGCGGCGATCGACTGCACCCCCGTGAGCGCCGCCGGCGGCGGGCCCTCCGGCGTGGAGCCGTCGACCTGGACGTACCGCATCGTCTGCACGCCCCCATGCTCCCGCCCGGCCACCACGAGGCGGCTGTCGCCGGCCCACGACATGGCGGTGACGTTCTCCAACTCCGGAGCCGCCGAACGCAGTTCGCGCACCGACACCACCGGCCGGTCCCCGGCCTTGTCGTCGCGTTCGATCCGCCCGATGAGCAGGGATCTGCTGTCGTTCTCCGCTCGCACGACCAGGGCGATCCGCACCCCGTCGGCGGCCACCCGCACCGCGTCGACGCGCCCCTTCAGCCCGGGGACCCGCACGTCGAGCGGCTGGCCGCCGCCCTGCTCCAGTACCACCAGCCGCGGCCGGGCGGGATCGCGGTCGGCCACCCACAGGTCACCACGCGCGTCCCAGCTCGGTACCGTCAGCCGGTCGCCCTCGACCTTGCCCTGGCTCTGCAGCACCGGCGCGTCGAGGGCGCCGCCCGCCACGAGCGAGCCCACGAACAGCGACTTGCCGTCGTCGCCGACCCCGGCCGCAGTGCGCTCGTCCCACGACACCGCCGCCGCCTTGAGCTTCTGGGCGCCATCGCCCAGCGCCCCCGGCACGGGTTCGGCGCTCGTGGCGGTGCCGCCCTCGCCGATCCGCACCAGCCGCTGCTTGTCGTCGACGAAGTACAGGTTGTCGGGTCCCTTCACCGACCCGCGCATGGCGACGGCCTCGGTCTGGTCCTCCTCCAGCGAGCACAGTGTGCCGCCGTCGGCGCGCTGGAGCGTGACGGTGTCCACGGTGGGTGTCAGGTTCTGCAACGTGAACAGCAGTTGGGTCGCCATCTCCCGGCACTTCTCGCGCCCGACCCCGGAGGCCTTCTCGTTCAGCGGCACCGTCAGCCGGTTCTGGTCGTCGGGCGCCAGCGAGGTGACCCCGCGGCGCAGCTCCGTCCCGGCCGGGAAGCTCGAACTGACCACCGGCTCGAGCCAGCCCGTGGGCCCGCTCAGCAGGGAGCGCACCACCTGCGTCGTCGCGTCCACGCGCCGACGCACGAAGACGGGATCGGCGACGGCGGTCGCCGATGTGGCCGAATCCGCCGAGGTGTTGGAGGCGAAGTAGTACTTGTTGACGGACATGTAGTTGCGCTGGAAGTCCGACTGGCCCATGACGACGCCCGACGGCAGCACGTCGATGCGCCACTGCCCGCTCTTCTTGTCCCGCGTCAGATGAACCGGCTGGCTGTACGTGCCGCGCATCGGCGTGTACGACTGCTGCACGTCCACCAGGGCCACCTTGTCGCCGGTCAGCGTGAACGCGTAGTCGTCGCTGCTGTCACGGCTGGTGTCGTGTCCCGGGGTGCGATCGACATTGATGTCGCCCGCGAGCACGGTCGTGGACTGCCCCGGCCGCCAGTGCTCCGACGCCGTCCCCGTCAGATACTGACGCGCCGTCGCATACTGCGGATCGTCACTGGTCAGGGCCTCCAGAAAGCCCTGCACGATCTCCCTGGGCTGGGCGTCCTCCGGGGGCGGCATGGCGAACACTCGCAGCTGGCTGTCCTGGCGCGGGGTGGACTCCACGTCCCGCAGATCCCCGCTGTCCGGCATCGAGGCACACCCCGTCAGCAGTACGACCCCGCAAGCGGCGTACACCACCGCGCGCACCGGCCGCCGCACGCCACCCACGCGGTCAGCGCCCACGAAATGCCTCCCCTTGCTGTGTCACGTCGTCCTGCGGCCCGGCTTCCTCGGCGTCCGCGGAGTCCGCGGGCCTCTCCCCTGCCGCGTCCACGGCGGACACCGACTCCTGCCGTCGCCCTCCCGCGGCCGGCCGGGGCACCACACGCGCGCCGCTGCCGGGCAGCGCCGTCGGATCGGCCGTCGGGGCCGCCGACCGGGACGCGATCGGGTCCCGCGACGACGCCATCCGCTCACCCGTCGCCTGGACCGGCACGGTGGCACGCTTCCCGCTCGGCAGACCGGCGTCGTCGAGCCCGCGGTTGCGGCGCGAGTCCTTCGGCTCCAGCGGGACGGGCGAGCCCCGCAGCGGCTCGTCCGCGGTCCTCGGCAGCGTCAGGCGGAACTGCGAGCCGCCGCCCGGCTCGCCCCACGCCTGAAGCCAGCCGCCGTGCAGCCGGGCGTCCTCCAGAGCGATCGACAGCCCCAGACCGGTACCGCCCGTGGTGCGGGCGCGCGCCGGATCCGCCCGCCAGAAGCGGCTGAACACCCGGGTCGCCTCACCCGGCTTGAGCCCGACGCCGTAGTCGCGCACCGCGACCGCGACCGCGCCGCCCGCCGCGGCGAGCTTGACGACGACGTCCCTGCCGTCGCCGTGCTCGACGGCGTTGACGACCAGATTGCGCAGGATGCGCTCCACACGCCGGGCGTCGGCCTCCGCGACGACCGGCTGCTGGTCGCCGACGACCCGTATCCGCGTCCCTTTGCGCTCGGCGAGCGGCTCGGCGCCGCCGACGACCCGGTTCACGACCTCCCTGAGGTCGATCGGCTCGGCCTCCAGCGCCGCCGCGCCCGCGTCGAAACGGCTGATCTCCAGCAGGTCCGCGAGCAGCGACTCGAACCGGTCGAGCTGGTCGGCGAGCAGTTCCGCCGAGCGGGCGGTGATCGGGTCGAAGTCCACACGCGCCTCATGGATGACGTCGGCGGCCATCCGCACGGTCGTCAACGGCGTGCGCAGTTCGTGCGAGACGTCGGAGACGAACCGGCGCTGCATCCGCGACAGCTCCTCCAGCTGCTGGATCTTCAGCTGGAGGTTCTGCGCCATCTTGTTGAATGCCTCGCCGAGCCGCGCGATGTCGTCCTCACCGGTGACCTTCATCCGCTCCTGGAGCCGCCCGGCCGACAGCCGCTCGGCGATCCCGGCCGCCATCCGCACCGGCGTGACGACCTGCCGCACCACCAGCCAGGCGATGGCTCCGAGGAGTACGACGACGAAGAGACCGGCCGTCGCCAGCGTGCCCTTGACCAGGCTCAGCGACTTCTCCTCCTGCGTGAGCGGGAAGAGGTAGTACAGCTGGTACGGATCGCCGTTGGGGTCGTTGACCTGCTTGCCGATGACCAGCGCGGGCTGGGAGCCCTTGTCGCCGTCCTTGTAGACGATGCGGGCATAACTCTGGGCGGCCACCATGCCGTTGTTGATGCGGGCGCGCAGCTCCTCCGGAACGCTCGCCGCCCAATTCACGCCGCCGGAGGCGCGCGGACCGCGCCCGCCACCGCTGTCGTCGCCGGCGGGCAGCGTGACCACGTCGAAGGCGCCCTGACCGCCACTGGACAGCGACGACACCAGGTCGCTCATCCACTGGATGACGTTCTGCGAGGAGTGGCCGTCCGCGGCGGAGCCGTCGTCGCCGGGGCCGGTCGCCACCTCGTCGGCCCGCTGCTTGGCCACCGCGAAACCACCGGTGGCCTGGCTCTGCGAGGCCTTCACCTTGGCGTCGAGCAGTCCGTTGCGCACCTGGCCGATGACGACCACACCCAGCAGCAGTACGACGCCCAGCGACATCAGCAGGGTGGTGGCGACGACCCTGAGCTGGATGTTGCGCCGCCACAGCCGCATCACGGGCAGCAGCGGCCGGCGCACCCAGCGCAGGAAGAGACGCAGGACCGGGCTGCCCTGCACGCCGCCGTGCAGCAGCCCGCCCTCCAGAAGACGTCCCCAGCGGGAGCCGGCGTTCGTCCGGCCGACAGGCCGCCCCGCGCCGGCCCCGGAACCCCCGGGCGCCGAAGCGGCGCTGTCCCCCGACACGTCAGCTCGGTCCGGCCTTGTAACCGACACCGCGGACGGTCACCACGATCTCCGGCTTCTCCGGGTCCTTCTCGACCTTGGAGCGCAGCCGCTGGACGTGCACGTTCACCAGACGGGTGTCGGCCGCGTGCCGGTAGCCCCAGACCTGCTCCAGGAGCACCTCGCGGGTGAACACCTGCCACGGCTTGCGGGCCAGCGCGACCAGCAGGTCGAACTCCAGCGGCGTCAGCGCGATCGACTGCCCGTCCCGCTTCACGGAGTGCCCCGCGACATCGATGACGAGGTCGCCTATGGCGAGCTGCTCCGGCGCGGGCTCCTCCGACCTGCGCAGCCGCGCCCGGATACGGGCCACGAGCTCCTTCGGCTTGAACGGCTTCACGATGTAGTCGTCGGCGCCGGACTCCAGGCCCACGACGACGTCCACGGTGTCGCTCTTGGCCGTCAGCATCACGATCGGCACCCCGGACTCCGCCCTGATCAGGCGGCACACCTCGATGCCGTCGCGGCCGGGCAGCATCAGGTCGAGCAGGACCAGATCGGGTTTGGCCTCACGGAAGGCGGCCAGCGCCTTGTCGCCGTCGGCCACGAAAGACGGCTCGAAACCTTCACCACGGAGCACGATCCCGAGCATCTCGGCCAGTGCGGTGTCGTCGTCGACGACAAGGACTCGTCCCTTCATAAACGACATCATCCCATTCTCGTAACGGTGGCGAAGATCCAGGTGAGACAGCTCACTGGCCTGTGACGATAGTCGTACGGAGCCGTCACTGTCTGCCTCGGGCCCGAGAACGGGGATGCCGATGCTCAGTCTGTCGTGGTCCCCCTCGACCTGGCGCACAATTCGGCCAGTCCCTTGGCGGTCACCGGCGAGACGGCGCCTTCCTCGGTGACGATCGCCGTCACCAGCTCCGGCGGGGTCACGTCGAACGCCGGGTTGTAGGCCTGCGTGCCCAGCGGCGCGACCGGGAGACCGCCGCCGGCTCCCGTGACCGGGACCTGGGGCGCGATGAACTCGGTCACCTCGTAGCCCGGTCGCTGCTCGACCTCGATCGCCGCACCGTCCGGGGTCGCCGGGTCCACCGTCGTCACCGGCGCCACCACGATGAACGGCACGTGGTGATAGCGCGCGAGGACCGCGAGCGGATAGCTGCCCACCTTGTTCGCCACCGAGCCGTCGGCGGCGATACGGTCCGCGCCGACCAGCACGGCGTCCACCTCACCAGCCGCGAACAACGAGCCCGCCGCGCTGTCGGTGAGCAGGGTGTACGACATGTCGTTGCGGGCCGCCTCGTACGCCGTCAGACGGGCGCCCTGGAGCAATGGCCGGGTCTCGTCCACCCACAGCCGCCGCAGCCGTCCCGCGCGATGCGCAGCGAGCGCCACCGCGAACGCCGTGCCCTCGCCGCCCGACACCAGCGACCCGCTGTTGCAGTGGGTGAGGACGCGGTGCCCGCCACCGGGCAGCAGCTCGTCCAGCAGCGCCAGCCCGTGCTCTGCCATCCGCGCGCTGGCCCGGGCGTCCTCCTGGTGCAGCTGCCGCGCCGCGGCCAGCGCCGCCGAGGCGGCCTGCCCGGGGTCCCCGGTCCTGACGAGCGCCGTCTGATGGGCGGACTGTGCCCGGCGCACACCGACGGAGAGGTTCACGGCCGTGGGCCGGGCGGCCGCCAGCGCGGTCGCGGCCTCGTCCACGTCGAAGCCGCGCGCGGCGGCGAGCGCGACGCCGTACGCCCCGGCGATGCCGAGCAGCGGCGCCCCGCGCACGGCCAGCGACCGGATCGCCTCCACCAGCGCGGGCGCGTCCGTACACACCAGCTCGACCTCCTCGGCGGGAAGCCTGGTCTGGTCGAGGAGGACCAGTACCGGGCCTTCGGGCGGCTCTTCCCAGCGGATCGCCGAGGTCCCGGCCGCCCGGTCGTCCTCGCGGGTCTGCGCGTACTGATCAGCCATGCCGTCAGTCTGCCCCCTATCCGGCGGACAAATGAAGGTACGCAGCCGCCACCACCGCCGGTCGCCCGAAGACCACCCCATGGCACGATGGCTGCCAACCTGCCGCCGCGACGGCGGACGGGCACCGTGAAGGAGCGACGATGACTGACACTCCGGGCTGGGCCTCGCCCGGATCCGCCCCGTCCGACGGACAGGAGACCGGCGCGTCCGGACCTGCCGACGCCGCCGGCCGCCCCGACGCCGCACCTCCCGCGGACCAGTCGGGCGAGCAGCCGCAGGGCCCCGGCGTGAAGTGGTCCAAGGAGCAACCGCCGCCGGGCCAGTGGTCCGCGCCCACGGGAGCCCCGGCTCCCGGCCAGGCGCCACCGCCGCCCGCCGGCCCCGGCTGGGGCGGACAGCCCCCGGCCGGCTACAGCCCCGGTGGTTATGGCGCTCCCGGTTACGGCGGTCCCGCCGGCTACGGCGCCTGGGGCACCGGCTGGGGCGGCCCGCCCCCCGCGGCCAAGCCCGGCGTGATCCCGCTGCGCCCGCTGGGCGTGGGCGAGATCCTCGACGGCACGGTGTCCACCATGCGCGCCCACTGGCGCACCGTCCTGGGCATCACCCTGGTCGTCGCGGTCTTCTCCCAAGTCATCGTCATCCTGCTGCAACGCCTGGTCCTCGACAGCACGAGCAACCAGGTCCTCAGCGACCCGAACGCCACCCCCGGCGAAGTCGGCCGCGCCATGGGCGACGCCATGCTCGGCTCCGGCGCCGTCTTCATCCTCTCCTTGGTCGCCACCGTCATCGCCACCGCACTGCTCACGACGGTCACCAGCCGCGCGGTCCTCGGCAAGCCGGTCACCACTGCGGAGGCCTGGCGCGACGCCCGCCCCCAAGTGCTCAAGCTGTTCGGGCTGGTCATCCTGCTGCTGCTCATCTGCCTCGGCGTCATCGCCGTCGGCGCGCTGCCCGGCATCCTCGTCGCCACCACGACCTCGCCCCTGGGGGGCATAGCACTGGCCTTCCTGGGTGGCCTGGTCGCCTGCGTACCCGCCCTGTGGCTGGCGGTCCGCTTCTCGCTCGCCTCCCCTGCCCTGATGCTCGAGAAGCAGGGCATCGCCAAGTCGATGAGCCGCTCCGCCAAGCTGATCCGCGGCTCCTGGTGGCGCGTCTTCGGCATCCAGCTGCTGGCGGGAATCATCGCGGGCCTCGTCTCCGCGGTCATCGCCATCCCCTTCTTCGCCCTCGCCATGGTCTTCGGCGGGGGTGGCATGTCCGCCTTCCTCAGCGGCACCCCGAACGTCGGCTGGGCCTACCTGATCATCACGGGGATCGGGGCCGTGCTCGGCTCCACGATCACCTTCCCGATCACGGCCGGCGTCACCGTGCTGCTCTACATCGACCAGCGCATCCGCCGCGAGGCCCTCGACCTCGACCTGGCCCGCGCCGCGGGCGTCCAGGGCTACGGATCCGACGCACCAGCCTCCGGGAGCTGATGCCGTGAGTCTGGCGGGGGGAGTTCTCACAGCACTGCCGGCGTTCCCACGCGCCGTGGACAAAGCCCTGCGGACCGCGCTGCACACCCGCGGCGCGGTCCTGGCGCAGTCGCGTTCCGCAGCCGAGCCACCGGCGACCGTCCCGCGTGACCCGGCACGGGAGGCGGCCCAGCGCGAACTGTCCAAGCCGATGTACCACGAGCACGACCCGGGCCTGCTGCAACGCGCCCTGAACGCCTTCTGGAACTGGATCGGCAAACTGTTCGACTCCGCCTCGCTCGCCACCCCGGGCGGGAGCGTCGGACTGATCGTCGTCATCGTGGCCGTCCTCGCCGTGCTCGGGGCCCTGTGGTGGCGCCTCGGCACACCGCGCCGCGAACCCGCTTCCTCCGCCGCCCTGTTCGACGACCGCCCCCACAGCGCCGCCGAACACCGCGCCGCCGCCGAGGCGCACGCCGCCCAGGGCCACTGGAACCAGGCCCTCCAGGAACGCATGCGCGCCATCGTCCGCTCCCTGGAGGAACGGGCCCTACTCGACATACGCCCCGGCCGCACCGCCGACGAGGCCGCCGCCGAGGCGGGCCACGCCCTCCCCGCGCACACCGACCGGCTGCGCGCCGCCGCCCGGGACTTCGACGACGTCACATACGGCGGCCGCAGGGCGACCGAAGCGGCGTACCACCGCATCGCCGAACTCGACCGCGACCTCGAACGCACCAGGCCCCAACTCACCGGCACCGGCCACGGCACGGCCCCCACCGGCCACCAGGGAGCCGCCGGATGACCACCGAGGCCACGCTCCCCTCCACCTCGGTCTCGCGCACCGGCCGCCAGGTGTGGACCCGCACGCGCGGGATCCTGCTCGCCCTCGTCCTCCTCCTCGCAGCCGCCGTCGCGATCGCCGCGGTCCAGTCGGGCGCCCAGCACGGCCGCCTGGACCCGCGCTCCGCCGACCCCTACGGCAGCCGCGCCGTCGCCGCGCTCCTCGCCGACCACGGCGTGTCCACACGCGTGGTCACCACCCTCGAGCAGGCACGCGCCGCCGCCGGCCCCGACACCACCCTGCTGGTCACCGTCCCCGACCTGCTGACGGACGGACAGCAGTCCCGGCTGCGCCACGCGACCGTCGCCTCCGGCGGACGCACCGTCCTCGTCGCCCCCGACTTTCCCTCCGTCAGCGGCCTGGCCCCGGGCGTCACCGCGGCGCACACACCCAGTTTCGACACCACCCTCTCCCCCGGCTGCTCCCTGCCCGCCGCCCGCCGCGCGGGCACCGCGGACACGGGCGGCGGCATCCGCTACTCCACCACCGTCAAAACCGCGGACGCCTGCTACCCCAGCGACGGACTGCCCACTCTGCTGCGCATCCCGCAGTCCGCCAAGGGCGGCGACACCGTCGTCCTCGGCACCCCCGACATCCTCTACAACAACCGCCTCGCCAAGCAGGGCAACGCCTCGCTCGCCCTGCAACTCCTCGGCTCCCGCCCCCATCTGGTCTGGTACCTCCCCTCGCTCTCCGACGCGTCGGCCCCCGACACCGGCGACCGCGGCTTCTTCGATCTGCTCCCCTCGGGCTGGCTCTGGGGCACCCTGCAACTCTTCATCGCAGTGGCCCTGGCCGCCCTGTGGCGGGCACGCCGACTCGGTCCCCTCGTGCCCGAAAAACTCCCCGTGGCGATCCGCGCCTCCGAAACCGTCGAAGGCCGCGCCCGCCTCTACCGCAAGGCGAACGCCCGCGACCGCGCCGCCATCGCTCTTCGCTCCACCACACGCACCCGCCTGGCCCCCCTCGTCGGCATCCCCGTCACCCAGGCGCACACGCCCGAGGCCCTGCTCCCCGCCCTGTCCGCCCGCCTCCACGGCGAGGGACAGTCCCTGCACGACCTGCTCTTCGGCCCGCCGCCCGGCGACGACGCGGCCCTCGTCACCCTCGCCGACCGACTCGACGCCCTCGAAAGAGAGGTACGCCGTCCATGATGGACCCGACCACTGACAACGCCGGGCGCACCGGGGACACGGGCCAGGCCCGGTCCTCCCTGGAAGCCCTGCGCGCCGAGATCGCCAAGGCCGTGGTCGGCCAGGATCCCGCCGTGACCGGTCTCGTCGTCGCTCTCCTCTGCCGTGGACACGTCCTCCTCGAAGGAGTCCCCGGAGTGGCGAAGACCCTGCTCGTCCGCACACTCGCCGCCGCGCTCGACATCGACACCAAGCGCGTCCAGTTCACCCCCGACCTGATGCCGAGCGACGTGACCGGCTCGCTGGTCTACGACGCCCGCACCGCCGAGTTCTCCTTCCAGCCCGGCCCGGTCTTCACCAACCTCCTCCTCGCCGACGAGATCAACCGCACCCCGCCCAAGACCCAGTCGTCGCTGCTGGAGGCCATGGAGGAGCGCCAGGTCACCGTCGACGGCACCCCGCGCCCGCTCCCCGACCCCTTCCTGGTCGTCGCGACCCAGAACCCGGTCGAGTACGAGGGCACCTACCCTCTCCCCGAGGCCCAGCTGGACCGCTTCCTCCTCAAGCTGACCATCCCGCTGCCCTCCCGCCAGGACGAGATCGACGTCCTCACCCGCCACGCCGACGGCTTCAACCCGCGCGACCTGCGCGCCGCCGGCGTACGCCCGGTGGCCGACCGCGCCGACCTGGACGCTGCCCGCGCCGCGATCGCCAAGACAACGGTCTCCCCGGAGATCACGGCCTACGTCGTCGACATCTGCCGGGCCACGCGGGAATCCCCGTCCCTGGCCCTCGGCGTCTCCCCGCGCGGAGCGACGGCGCTGCTGTCGACGTCCCGTGCGTGGGCCTGGCTGACCGGCCGCGACTACGTCATCCCCGACGACGTCAAGGCACTGGCCCTGTCCACCCTGCGCCACCGTGTACAGCTGCGCCCGGAGGCCGAGATGGAAGGTGTGACCGCCGATTCGGTGATCAACGCGATCCTCGCTCACGTGCCGGTCCCCCGCTGATGGCCCTCACCGGACGCGCCGCGCTCCTCGCGGCCCTCGGCTCCCTCCCCGTCGGCATCTGGGATCCGGGCTGGTCGGGCATCCTCGCCGTGAACGCGCCCCTGGCCGTGGCCTGCGCCTGCGACTACGCCCTGGCGGCGCCGGTGCGGCGCCTCGGCCTGACCCGCTCCGGGGACACCTCCGTGCGTCTGGGCGAGAGCGCCGGCGTCACCCTCACAGTCACCAACCCCTCGCGCCGCCTGCTGCGCGCCCGGCTCCGTGACGCCTGGCCCCCCAGCAGCTGGCAGCCGGGCACCGAAATGTCGGCCTCCCGGCATCGCCTGACCGTGCCGCCCGGCGAACGCCGCCGTGTCAGCACGCGCCTGCGCCCCACCCGTCGCGGCGACCGCCGGGCCGACCGCGTGACCGTCCGCTCCTACGGCCCCCTCGGGCTCTTCGCCCGTCAGGGCACCCACAAGGTCCCCTGGACGGTCCGCGTGCTGCCGCCGTTCACCAGCCGCAAGCACCTGTCCTCGAAGCTCGCCCGGCTGCGGGAACTCGACGGCCGCACCAGTGTGCTCATCCGCGGAGAGGGAACGGAGTTCGACAGCCTGCGCGAGTACGTCCCCGGCGACGACACCCGCTCCATCGACTGGCGCGCCACTGCCCGCCAGTCCACGGTCGCCGTCCGTACCTGGCGCCCGGAACGCGACCGGCACATCCTGCTCGTCCTGGACACCGGCCGCACCTCCGCGGGCCGCGTGGGCGACGCCCCGCGCCTGGACGCTTCCATGGACGCCGCCCTGCTCCTCGCGGCCCTCGCCTCCCGCGCCGGCGACCGCGTCGACCTGCTGGCCTATGACCGCCGGGTCCGCGCCCTCGTCCAGGGCCGCTCCGCGGGAGATGTCCTGCCGTCCCTGGTCGACGCGATGGCGACACTGGAATCCGAACTCGTCGAGACGGACGCCCGGGGGCTTACGGCCACAGTCCTGCGTACGGCACCGCGCCGCTCGCTGATCGTCTTGCTGACGAGCCTGGACGCAGCGCCCGTCGAGGAGGGCCTGCTGCCCGTGCTCCCTCAACTCACGCAGCGCCACACGGTCCTGGTGGCCTCTGTGGCGGATCCGCTGGTGACACAGATGGCCGCGTCCCGGGGAAACGTGGACGCGGTCTACGAGGCCGCCGCCGCGGCCCAGGCGCAGACCGAACGCCACCGCACCGCGGAGCAACTCCGCCGCCACGGTGTCACCGTCGTCGACGCCACACCGGACGATCTGGCGCCGGCGCTGGCGGACGCGTATCTGGCGCTGAAGACGGCGGGGAGACTCTGAAAGAGAGAGCAGGGAACGGGGGGCGTAAGCCCCTGGTTCGGTGCGTAAACGCAGAAAACCCCCGTGCCGAATGGCACGGGGGTTTTCTTCAAAATTTGTTCGGCGGCGTCCTACTCTCCCACAGGGTCCCCCCTGCAGTACCATCGGCGCTGTAAGGCTTAGCTTCCGGGTTCGGAATGTAACCGGGCGTTTCCCTCACGCTATGACCACCGAAACACTATGAAACAATCAACCGCACCACACACGAATGTGTGGGGTTGTTCGTGGTTTCAGAACCAACACAGTGGACGCGAGCAACTGAGGACAAGCCCTCGGCCTATTAGTACCGGTCACCTCCACACCTCACGGTGCTTCCAGATCCGGCCTATCAAC